>NZ_CP110806.1:3903358-4204030 GCF_026184235.1 Cellulomonas sp. S1-8 | reverse complement strand
CGAGCGTCCCGTCGACACCCCGCTGCTCGTAGGGGGCGGGCACGGGGGTCGCCGTGACGACCGCGGTGGCGCTGCCCGGGCCCTGGGCGTTGTGCGCCCGCACGGCGACGCGGTACTCCGTCCCGTTGACGAGGCCCGTCACCACCACCGGCGAGCCGTCGGCCTCGACCCACGTGCTGCCGCCGTCGAGCGAGTACGCGTACCCCGTGACGGGGATGCCGCCGGTCGCGGTCGGGGCCGCGAACGCGACGGTCAGGCTGCGGCTGCCGACGGTGACGGCGGTGATCGTCGGCGCACCGGGGACGTCCACGTCGGACAGGTGGAGCGTGAACGTCGTGGTCCCGACGAGCACGTAGCGCGGTGCGGCCGGGACGGCCGTGATGACGACGTCACCCGTGAGGGCGTGGTCGCCGGGCGCGAGCGCGGTCCCGTCGTGCAGGTAGGTCACGCCCGTGACCGCGGGGATCGTGACGACGTCGAGCGCCGTCCCCGGGTTGTCGGTCGCGGTCGGCGCCGTCGGCGTCACGTGCTCGAGGTCGGTGAACGTGAAGGAGTGCGTCGTGGTCCCCGTGAGCTCGTGACCGGGGGCCGCGGTCGCGACGAGGGTCACCGTGCCGCTGCCGGGGTGCGTGCCGGGCGCGAGGACGCCGCCGTCCCGCGTCCACACGACACCGTCGACCGCCGGCAGCGTGAACGTGTCGTCCGCGGTGCCGTCGACGTCGTGCCACGTGGGCGCGACGACCTCGGTGAGGGTGATGTCCGTGAACACGAGCGTGAACTCGGAGGGCCCGGTCAGCTCGTGACCCGGCGTCGCCGTCGCCGTCACGACGACCGTCCCGGTGCCCGGGTAGGTGCCGGCGTCGACGACGTCCCCGTCGACCCGGTACTCCACGCCCGTCACCGACGGGATCGTGTAGGTGTCTGCTGCCGTGCCGTACGGGTCGTCCTGCGTCGGCGCCTGCGCCGTGACCAGGCGGATGTCGGTGAAGGTGCGCGTGAACTCCGAGGCACCGGTGAGCTCGTAGCCGGTCGTGGCGCTCGCGGTGACGACGACCGTGCCGCTCGCGGGGTGCTCGCCGGGGGCGACGGGGGTGCCGTCGACCGCGTACTGCACGCCGGTGACCGTGGGGATCGTGTAGGTGTCGTCGGCGGTGCCGTAGGTGTCGTCCCAGGTGGGCTCGACGGCGGTGGCCAGGCGGATGTCGGTGAAGGTGAACGTGAACTCCGACGGGCCGGTGAGCTCGTACCCGGTGGTCGCGGTGGCCGTCACCACGACGGGGCCGCTCGCGGGGTGCTCACCGGGGGCGACGGGGGTGCCGTCGACCGCGTACTGCACGCCCGTCACCGACGGGACGGTGAACGTGTCGTCCTCCGTGCCGTAGGTGTCGTCCCAGGTGGGCTCGACGGCGGTCGCCAGGCGGATGTCGGTGAAGGTGAACGTGAACTCTGCCGGGCCGGTGAGCTCGTACCCGGCGGTGGCGGTCGCCGTGACGACGATGGTGCCGGCGCCGGGGTAGTCGCCGGCGGTGACGGGCGCGCCGTCGACCGCGTACTCGACGCCGGTGACCTCGGGGATCGTGTAGGTGTCGTCGGCCGTGCCGTACGCGTCCACGGACGTGGGCTCGGTGGCGCTGACCTGACGGATGTCGGTGAAGGTGTGCGTGAACTGCGAGGGCCCGGTCAGGACGTACCCGGCGGTCGCGGTGGCGTCGACGGTGACGGTGCCGGTGGCGGGGTAGGTGCCCGGGTCCACGACCGCACCGTCGACCGTGTACTCCACGCCCGTGACCGCGGGGACCGTATAGCGGTCGTCGGCCGTGCCGTAGGTGTCGTCCCAGGTGGGCTCGGTGGCGCTGACCTGACGGATGTCGGTGAAGGTGTGCGTGAACGCGCTGGGACCGGTCAGGCCGTAGCCGGTGGTCGCCGCGGCCTCGACCGTGACGGTGCCCGTGGCGGGGTAGCTGCCCGCGGCGACGGGGGTGCCGTCGACGGAGTACTCCACGCCCGTCACCGACGGGATCGTGTACGTGTCGTCCGCGGTGCCCCAGGTGTCGTCCCAGGTGGGCTCGGTGGCGGTGGCCTCGAGGATGTCGGTGAACACCAGCGTGAACTGCGTCGGACCGGACAGCTCGTACCCGGCCTTGGCGGTCGCGTCGACGACGACGGTCCCCGTCGCGGGGTACTCCCCAGCAGCGACGGTGGTGCCCTCGATCGCGTAGTCGACGCCGTCGGTGGCCGGGATCGTGTACGTGTCGTCGGCGGTGCCGAACGCGTCGACCTGCGTCGGTGCGGTCGCCGAGACGCGGATCTCCGTCGGGTTCGTCGTCGCGCCCTTCTGGCACTGCGTCGCCGGGTCGTCGACCGTGCCGATGCGCAGGTTGTCGATCAGGACCGCCGAGTCCACCACGGAGTCGCCCACGTCGAAGATCGAGAAGAACAGCTTCTGCTCCTCGCCCCCGGTGAGCGGGACCTGGGCGGTGAGCTGGGGAGTCGCGCCGTTGAAGATCGTCCCGGCGGCCTCGCCCGCAGCGCCGGCGACGGAGAACAGACCCGCCTTGACGCTGATGGGGCGGCCCGACGTGTCGAAGGCGAAGTTGTTGGGCGCGGTGATCGACCGGTCGGGGTTGACCGTCCAGGTGCTGGCGCCGACCTCGGCGACGAAGGAGTCGTTGAACTGGAAGGTGGTGCCGTTGGGGGACTCGTCCGTGAGGAAGCGGAAGGTGACACCCAGGAGGCAGTTGATCCCCGCCGGGACGTCGAGCGTGACCTCGAGCGTCGTCACGTCGTAGGCGCCGCCCCGTGAGGAGGTGGTCACGTAGCTCGTGTCCGCCCCCGAGCTCTGCGGGCCTGCGGTGAGGGACGCGGCCGCCCCCGACGAGAGCACGGCGTAGGAGCCCCCGGCCCGGCTCGGGAATCCCGCGACCGGGTCGGTGCGGACGGCCGTCGTGGCGGCCGACGGGGCGCTCAGGCTCGACGCCGTCACCACCGAGGGCGTCGCGAAGATCGCGGACGCCAGGTCGGGTGCCGTCGCCGCCGACGCCGGGACGGCCGACCAGAGGGTCCCTCCCGCCACCAGGGCGATCACGGTCGTGGTCGAGGCGATCTTCGTGTGCACGCGCATGGGCGTCGACTCCTGGGGGGGTGGTGGCGCCCGCGCATGGGCGTCGCCGCCCAGGATCGAGGATCGGACCGTCACAGCCGAGGAGATCAAGGGACCTCGGTCTCCCGGTGACCGGATTGCCTTGGAAGGTCCGGTCGCGCGCCGTGCAGTGCGCACCGCGCCGCGGTCACGGCGCGGACGTTCCGAGGGGAGGATGTCCCCATGACGACGCCGTCCCTCGGGGTGCTCCTGCCGCGTGACCTGCCCGCCGACCGTGTGCTCGCGCACGCCCGCCGCGCCGAGGCGCTCGGGTTCGACGAGCTGTGGGTCGTCGAGGACCTGGGGTTCCGGGGCGGTGCCGCGCAGGCCGCGGCCGTCCTGGCAGCGACCGAGAGGATCCACGTCGGCGTGGGGATCGTGCCCGCCGCGGCGCGCGACGTCGCGTTCGCCGCGATGGACGCCGCGACGCTCGCCCGGCTGTTCCCGGGGCGGGTGACGTACGGCGTCGGGCACGGCATGCCGGACTGGATGCGGTCGGTGGGGCGGTGGCCCGCGCGCCCGCTGACGTACCTCGAGGCGTACACGGTCGCGCTGCGGGCGCTGCTGCGCGGCGAGACCGTCACGACCGGGCCGCGCGCTCCCGTCCTGCTCGACGGGGTCGCGCTCGACCCGTCGTCCGTGCCCGACGTCGTGCCGGACGTGCTGCTCGGCGTGCGCGGGCCGCGGTCGCTCGCGGCGGCCGGTCGGGTGGCCGACGGGGTCGTCCTGGCCGAGCCGTGCGCGCCGGCCTACGTGCGCGCCGCGGTGGCGCAGGTCGCGGCGACCCGCCCGTCGCGCGTCGTGACGTACGACGTCGCGGCCGTCGACGACGACGAGGCCCGCGCCCTCGACCGTGCCCGTCCCGGACTGGCGTGGATCGGGGAGCCCGACTGGGCGCCGCACGTCGCACCGCTGCCGTTCGCCGCCGACCTGGCCGCGCTGCGCCGGGGGTGCGCGTCGCCGGACGAGTTCGCCGCCGCCCTGCCCGACGCGTGGGTCCGGGAGCTCGCGCTCGCGGGGACTCCGGAGGGTGTCCGCGAGCGGATCGACGCCCGCGGTGCGGCAGGTGCGACGACCTGCGTGCTGTTCCCGACGGGCCCGGACCCGGTTGCCGCGCTGGAGGAGCTCGCCCGGGTGCGGTGAGCACCGGGGCGGCCCCGGCCCGTCGGCACGGTTGACTGGACGCATGCGACGCGTGCTGGTGCTGGGTGCGTGGCGACCGGCGCGCCCCGGCACTCAGCCGGTGAACGGGTCCTCGGTCGTGATCTCCTCGGCGGTCGGCGCCTCGACGGGGGTCCCGCTGCCCCAGTTCGAGAAGCCCATCCGCCCGCGGATCCCGAGGACGTCGAAGGTCACCATCTGGATGCGGCCCTCGGTGTCGACCACGTAGGTGTAGGTGAGCGTCTCGGGGACCTCCATGCCGGGCGGCAGGCCGGCCTCGAGCTGGGCGAGCTTCTCCGGCATCTTCGAGGGGTCGACCACGACCTCGTACCTCTGCACCTGCGTGCCGTCGAGGTCGACGGGCCCGCCGTCCGGCGTCACGCTGACGACGGCGGCCTCCTGCTCCCCGAGGCCCATCGTGGGGTCGACCTGGCTCATCGAGTCGGCGAAGACGGCGGTGAGCGGGTGCGACGTGTCCTGCGGGTCGACCGCGAGGAACTTGCCGCCGGTGACGTCGCCGAGGCTGACGTAGTTCATGCCGGCGACCGACCGGATCGTCATCGGCGGGGCGTCGGGCATCAGCACGAACATCGCGAACGAGGGTGAGCCGCCGCCGAGGTGCATGGAGCCGTTCATCGCCATGAGCTCGTCCCCGCTGCCCAGGGACAGCGTGAAGTCGTAGCTCTGCGCGGTCACCTGCGCGTCGACGACCGTGCGGATGAAGTCGTCGGCCGTCAGCGTGGCGGGGCCGGTCACCTCGGGGCTGGCGAGCACCGCGTCCGGCGCGGGCGCGAGCGGCACAGGGCTGGTGCCCGCGTCGGCGGTCGCACCACCCGCGCAGGCGGTCAGGGCGCCCAGCAGCAGGACGAGGGCAGGGGCGAGACGAGCGTGACGGCGCGACAGCACGGCAGGGACCTCCGGTGACCGGCCGGGCGGCCGAGCCGGTCGGCTCGTCGCTCACCTACGACCGGGAGGAGCCTGGCAGATCGGGCACATCCCCGTGGGTGGGCCTGTGGACAACGGTGGGGCCTGTGGACGACCGTGTCGCCGAGACTGGTCAGAGCACCGCCACGTCGTACTGCGCCACCCGCGCGTCGACGCTCGCGATGGTCAGCCCCTCGACGACGGCCTGCGCGACGAGCGTCCGGTCGAACGGGTCGCGGTGGTGCCACGGCAGCGTGCCCAGCAGGGCGGCGTGTCGGGCGGTGAAGGCCAGCTCGACGAAGCCGCCCTGCACGTGCACCGCGGCGACGTCGGGAGGGGAGTCGAGCTTGCCGAGCGACGCCTCGATGGCGATCTCCGCGATGCTCACGGACGAGAACAGCACCTCGGTGCCGCCGTCGGCCAGGACGTCGCGGTGCCGGGCCGGCAGGCGGGGGTCGTTCGCCCACCACCACAGGAGCACGTGGGTGTCGGCGAGGAGCCTCACGCGCCGTACCAGTCCCGGGCGTCCTCGTCGGTGAAGTCGTCGAAGTCGGCGGCGATGGTGAGGCGGCCGCGCAGCGCGCCGGGTGCGGACGAGCGGACGGGGCGGCATCGGCACGATGCGTGCGACCGGCCGACCGTGGCGGGTGATCACCGTCTCCTCGCCGCGCTCGGCGCGCGCGACGAGCCGCGACAGGTGCGTCGTGGCGTCGTCGATGCTCACCCGTCTCACGCCGGCACCGGCTCCCGCGTCACCGCCGCGACCTGGTCGAGGATCCGGTCCAGCACGACGCCCCGGTCGAACTGCAGCGCGTACTCCCGCGCACGCTCGGACCAGGCCGCGCGCTCGGCGCGGTCCATGGCCAGGACGTCGTCGATCGCCGCGGCGATCGCGTCGGGGGAGTCGACGGGGACGATGATCGCGGTGTCGCCGACGGCCTCGCCGATGCCTCCGGTGACGGTGGTGACGACGGGTCCGCCGCCGGACAGCATCTTCTCGACCAGGGCGATGCCGAACGTCTCGACGAACTCGGGGCGCGGCTTGGACGGCAGCACGAAGGCCGTGCAGCCGGCCATGAGGTGGCCCTTCTGGTCGTCGGTGACGTCGTCGAGGAACGTGATGAGGTCCGCGACGGGCGTCCCGGCGGCGTGGGCGCGCAGCTCGGCGGCCTGCGGGCCGCTGCCCGCGACGACCAGGCGGCGCCCTGCGGCGGGTGCACCCGAGCGCACGTACCCGTCGATGAGGTCGTCGACGCCCTTGGCGTGCGCGAGCCGCGACAGGAACAGCACGTACCCGTCGCGCGTCAGGCCACGCTCCGCCAGGACGCGGTCCGTCTCGCCCTCGTCGCGGGCCAGGTACGTGCCGACGTCGATCGCGGGGTAGGAGACGTGGACGCGGGCGCGGCACGCCTCGGCGAAGTGCGTGCCGTAGCGGGCGTCGAGCAGGGTGGCCTCGCTGATGATGAGGTCGCGGGTGTACTGGGACACCGCGAGCGCGACGTCGTGCGAGAGGTACTGCGCGAGGACGTGCGCGGCGGCACCGAACCGGTCCTGCTCGACGCACGCACGCACGACGTTGGTGACGTCGGACCCGACGGCCTCCGCGACCGTCACGACGTTCACGGGCAGGCCCGTGCGGCGCGCGACCGAGACGGCGTCGGCGACGGCCGTGGCGTGCGGCGACAGGTACAGGGACATCGCGACCGTGGGGACGCCGTCGGTGAACAGCTCGACGAGGCGGCCCGTCAGGCCGGCCAGGTAGCGGCCGTCGGGGACCTTGTAGTCGCCGACGGGCCCGGGGCGCTCGACGACGATCCCCGGGGAGTACGGCATGACGCCGTCCAGGGGCTTGAGCGGCAGGCCCGCCTCCTGCAGCCGGTCGATCGGCCAGGTGACGATGCGGACGTCGTCGAACCCGCGGGCGAGCGCGGCCTCGGCGAGGTTGCGGGCCTCGCCCGAGTGACCGCAGATCACCGGGTCGGCGCGCACGACGATGACGAGGCGGCGGTCGGGGCGGGCGGCGGTGGGGTCCACGGCGTCGTCCTCTCGGGTCAGGTCGGGGCTGGGTCGCCCGCTCGCGGGGATGGGTGGGGGTCTACCGGAGGGGCAGGCGGGGGAGCGGGACGTCGACGTGCGGGGCGCGCGCGCTGGGCGGTCGGTGCCGGGTGCCCCAGCCTGAGGGCTCCGGGCCGAGGCCGATGAGCAGCCGACCCCCCGAGTGCAGCTCGCCGCCCGTGAGGAACGGGCGCTCGAGCGGGGCGCCGTCGAGGTGGACCGACTGCACGTGCTGGACGGGTCCGCCGGGCTCGGGCTCGACGAATCCGGTGGTCTCGACCGTGAACGGCCGACCGCCCACGTCGAGCCGTGCCTCGCGCCACGCGGGCGCGTTGAGCAGGAACAGGTTCTGCCCGGCGACGGGGAAGAGTCCCAGGGTCGCCCACACGTACCAGGACGACAACCCGCCGGAGTCGTCGTTGCCGGGCAGCCCGCCACGCCCGGTGCCGAACTGCTGCTGGACGACGTCGTGGACGACCTGCGCGGTGCGGTCCGGACGGCCCGCGTACATGTAGGACCAGGGGGCCTCCATGTCGGGCTCGTTGTTCAGGCCCTCGAACCGGTGCAGCGCGTACCCGGCGGCCATCTCCTCGACGTCGGGACGCAGGCCGGGCTGCTTGACGGGGTCGGCGCCGAAGCCGAAGAAGCGGTCGAGCATCCTCGTGAACGCGTCGTCGCCGCCGGCCAGCGCGATGCGGGACGCCATGTCGTGCATGAGGCGGAACGAGTAGTTCCAGCGCCCGCCCTCGTAGTACGTGGAGTCGACGAGCAGGCCGGTCTCGCGGTCGTACGCGTTGGTCCAGCGCGCGGCCAGGGGGCCGAACTGGTCGACGAGCGTCAGGTCGCCGACGCGCCCCGCGACGATCGCCGTGCACCAGTACCCGAACGCGATGTCGAGGGTGTGGCTGATGGGGTGGGTGCTGCCGTGCAGCAGGAACTCCTCGCCGTACGTGCGGCGCAGGTCGTCGTGCATGTGCACCAGCGCCCAGTCCCAGTCGACGCCCGGCAGGCCCAGCGCGCACAGGTCCGCGAGGAACGTGTGCGCGAGGGCCGAGCCCTGCCGGCTGAACCGGTCCGCGCCGCGCGCCATGCGGTACCCGATCGGCAGGTTGCCCTCCTCCTCGGCGATCTGCAGGAGCGCGTTCGCGAGCTCGACGGACCTGCCCGGGGCCAGCGCCGTCATCAGCGGCAGGTGCGTGCGGTAGATGTCCCACATGGTCGACAGGTCGAACGCGAACGGCCCGGGCGTGGGCCAGAACGGGGACTCGTCGATCGCGATGCACGGCTTGATCAGCGAGTGGTAGAGCGCGGTGCCGAAGACCGTGGCCTTGTCCGACGACGGCGTGTCGACCTGCACCTTGCCGAGCTGCTCGCGCCACACCGCCTGCGTCGTGTCCCGCCGCCGCTGGAACGAGTGCCGCGGGTCCGCCCCGCACTCCTCCTCGAGCGTCCGCGCGGCCTGGTCGACGCCCCGCAGCGAGAACCCGAACCGCAGCTCGACGACCTGCCCCGGCTCCGTCGGCCCGGCCCACATCAGGCCGAAGGGCCGCAGCGTCGTGGGGCGGATGCGGTCGAAGTCGAGGCGCGTGCCGCCGGGCATGAGGCGCCGGTCGTACCAGAGCATCTGCCGCCACTGCTGCGCGTCGCACTCGACGCGCACGGCCAGCGGCGCGCCCTCGACGACGATCTCACCCTCGGCGCAGCCCGCGCCGACGGACCCCAGGTGCGCGCGCAGCGGGATCGTCCGGCCGTACGGGATGTCCAGGCCGCCGAGCGAGAAGTCGATGACGAGGCGCGCGTCGTGGTGCGCGGGGAACGTGTACCGGTGCACCGCGGACTTGGGGCCGACGGTGATCTCGGCGCGGATGCCCGACGCGAGCGTCGCCGCGTAGTACCCCGGCTGCGCCTCCTCCTCGACGATCTCCCAGGTGCGGCCCAGGTCGTCGAGCGGGCTGAGCATCGGGGTCACGCGGAAGTAGTTGTAGTACTTGCGGATCGCGCCCGTCCCGGACTGCTGGAAGTGCGTGAACCCGCTGGCGACGAGCCGGTCGTGCAGCACCGGCGGCAGGCCCTCGGTCGACAGGTCGTAGCGCCCGTACCCCGTCGGGTACGCCCCGGAGTACGCGCACGCCGACACCATGCCGAACGGGTACGTCGCCCCGGGGTGCGTGTTGCCGACCTGCGGCTTGGGCCACCACCAGGTGGCCGCGAGGCCGCTGGGCGCGGGCAGGTCGGTCGCGTCGGTGCCGATGAACGGGTCGACGTGGTCGAACATCCCGGCCCTCCTGCCTCGCTGCGTCGCCTCGGTGGTGCGCGGTGGTCCGCACGGCCTGCTCGCGCGGCCTCGTGAGCCGGGTGGACCCAGAATCGCGCGGTGCGCGCCCCGTGTCCACGGGTCGGTGCGGCGACGGTACGAGCCGCGTGTGTCAGGCGTGTTGCGCGCAGGTCACGCTTCGTCCGGCCGGCCTTCCTGGCCGAGCTCGGCGCGGATCGCGGCGGCGTTCGCGTCGAGCTCCGCGCGCGCCGGGTTCGAGCCCCACCGCGCGCCGATCGTGAAGCCGTCGTCGGCGTACCGCGGGAAGACGTGCAGGTGGGAGTGGAAGACCTCCTGGAACGCGGCCTCGCCGTCGGCGTAGAACAGGTTCACGCCCTCGCACCGCAGCGGCGAGCGTCGGAGCGCGGCGGCGACCGAGCGCGCCACGGCGAGCATCTCGCTCGCGACCTCGTCGTCGAGGTCCGCCAGACCCGGCAGGTGCTCCCGGGGCAGCACGAGGACGTGGCCCGGGGTCACCGGGTCGATGTCCATGATGGCCACGACCGTCGCGGACTCGTGCACGATCGAGGCGTCGAGGCTGCGCTCGACGATGCGGCAGAAGACACAGCCGTCGGTCGTCATGGCAGAAAGTGTGAAGCCTTCGTGCCGCATACCGGCATCAACCCCACACACTTTCCCGAGCTCTTCCCGCACCCGTCGGGAGGGGCGGCGAGCCCACCCTGACCGGCGTGCGGCGATGTGCTCGAGGCATGCCGACGCTCACAGGGTGACCGTCCGCACCACTCCCAGCTCGATCAGCGCCCGACACCCGATGTCGCGCGACGCGTCGTCCCACTGCGTCCACGTCGCGGCGAGCGCCAGGCCGACGCCGCGGGCGCGCGCCGCCGTCGCGGACGACACCCCGCCGTACGCGTCGAGCGCCGCCGCGACGCCCGCCGCGGGCAGCGCCAGCCACAGGAAGCCCAGGTCGGTGGCAGGGTCACCGCCGGCGATGTCCGCCCAGTCGAGGATGCCGCCGAACCGCCCGTCGACGCTCAGCAGGTTGTGCGGGTGCAGGTCGGCGTGGATCCAGGAGCGCGGCAGGTCGACGGGCGCGGCGAGCGCGTCCGCCCACAGGCGTTCAGCGCGCTCGCGGTCCAGACGCAGCCCCCACGCGCCGGCGGTCCGCTCGACGTGCGCGAGGGCCGCGACGACGCCGTCCGTGCGCGCGGCCAGGGGGATCGACTGCTCGCCGTTGTGCGGCGCGTCGGGCGCCGCGGGCACGTGGACCTGCGCGAGCGCACGGCCCAGCTCCGGTCCCGCGGACGCGTCGAGCGGCACCTCCGCGGCGGTGACCCCCGGCAGCCACGTCACGACGGCCCACGGCCACGGGTACGCGTCGCCCGGCTCGCCGACCCGCACCACCTGCTGCGTCGGGAACGTCCACCCCGCCCCCAGCTGCCGCACCCACCGCAGCTCGGACGCCATCGACCCGACGGCTGCGGCGTGCCGCGGCAGCCGCACCGCGAGGTCGTCGCCGAGCGGGAACATCACCATGTCCCACCCCGCGTACCGGCGCCCGATCGGGAGCCCGGCCAGGTCGGGGTGCTGGGCGGCGAGCAGGGCGGCGACGACGTCGGGCGTGAGCGGGACCTCGTCGGGGGGTACGGGCATGGTGGTCCCCCTCCTGACGTGGCGGTGCGTGCGCGTGCGGGCAGGGTAGTCGTGCGGCTCGACGTCAGCACGGCGCTGACCTACGACGACCGGATGGCCGCCACCCCGGCCGCGGGCAGTGCCGCAGGAACCGGGTCGGTCGCCCGGCCCGCCCTCGGCGGGCACGCCCACCGGACCTTTCGTACGGTGGACGACGACCGAGCACCGACACCAGGGGGCACGATGCGAGGCACTCTCAGGGCGACCCTTGTCGCCGTCGCGCTGGCCGCGGCACTCACGGCCTGCAGCGACCAGGGCGACGCGGACGACAACGATGACGACCCAGGCACGGCCGCGACGGCGACGTCCGGCTCCGACGGCCAGGACGACGACACCGAGCTCGCGCTGCTCGACGCGACGGGCGCGCAGGTCGGGACCGCGTCGGTCGACGAGGAGGCGGGCGGGGTCGAGATCGAGGTGGAGGTCAGCGACATGCCGCCGGGCTTCCACGGGTTCCACCTGCACGCCGTCGGCGTGTGCGAGCCGGACAGCCCGGATCCCGCGGACCCGGCGAAGGTCGGCGACTTCCTGTCCGCGGGTGGGCACGTGGGCGCCGACGCCGCGGACCACGGAGCGCACCACGGCGACCTGCCGCCGCTGCTCGTCGACTCGTCCGGGTCCGGCACGCTGACGGTCCGCACCGACGCGGTGACGCTCGCCGACCTGCAGGACGAGGACGGCACCGCGGTCATGGTCCACGCCGACCCGGACAACGTCGCGCACATCCCGGAGCGGTACGCGGCCGGGGGTCCTGACGAGGCGACGCGCAAGACGGGCGACGCAGGGGACCGCGTCGCGTGCGGGGTCGTCGCCGGGTGACGGCGCCCGCCACCGGGACCACGCGCCCGGTGGCGGGTCCCGGTGGTCCCGGTGGTCGCGCGGGCGCTGCAGGAGGTGCCGCGCCTCGCGCGACGCCGGTGTGCGCCGGGCCGGTCGTGCGCCACCTGCTGACTGGCGGGTCCGGTGCGCCGGGGTGAGGGTGGGTCCATGAGCGAGGAGACCGTCCACCCGGCGTCCCAGCGACCCGAGACGAACGACCCGGAGAACCAGCCGCTGCCCGGCGCCCAGGGCCCGGAGGGGCAGCCGACGCCCGGCGACAACCAGGACACCGGCGCCCGCCGCATCTACCCGTCCGACCCCACCGGCGACGACCCGACCCCCTGACGTCCGCCCTCCGGAACTGGATTGCTCTCTCGCGGAGGGGGTGCGGTGCGGGTGGGGGTCAGCGCGGGGGTGTGCGGCCCAGGAGGGCGAGGAGGCGCGTCTGGCGGTCGGCGTCCGCCGGGGCCTCGACGCCCGGGCGGCAGATGCCCTCGGCGTGCAGCGACTCCCCGAAGCCGGCGGCGCACTCCTCCGCGAAGGCCAGCTCCGCGTCGGTGAACCGCTCGTCGAGACCCGCCGCGGTGGCGATGTCCCAGCGGTGCACGACGAGGTCGAAGCCGTAGAACCGCAGCAGGCTGTCGCCGACGGTCGTGCGGCCGAAGTGGCCGTCGTACTCCAGCCCGCCGACGGCCGGGTCGGCGGCGGCCCGCGTGAGTGCCGCCGCGTGCGTCCGCCACACGGCGGCCGGGTCACCGTCCAGGTCGATCGCCGGCAGCGGCACGCCGCGCTGGTCGAGGAAGTCGCGCTCGGTGTCGACGACGTGCCGCAGGACGTCGCGCGCCGTCCAGCCCTCGCACGGGGACGGCTGCTCCCAGGCGGTCGCCGGGAGCCGGTCGCAGACGGCGCCGAAGGCCGTGGTCAGGCGCGGGATGTCAGGCGTGTCCGTCACGATGGTGTCCATCCACCGACCGTAGGCGCCGGGGGAGGAGGCGGGATTGATGAAAGCCGTCAGACGGCTCGACGCGATCGAGCGCGCCCACCTCGTCGACCCCGCGGACCGCACGTGGCGCATCGACCGGCACGAGGTCCCGCCCGACCTGGCGGACCTGGCCCGGCGATTCTGGATCCCCGTCTGGGACGTCCCGGCCGGTGCGGAGTCGCGGCAGCAGGTCCTGCAGTACCCGGTGTGCCTGATGGTCGTCGCCCGGGACTACGCGCGCTTCTACGGCGTGGTGTCGGGGCTGTCCACCACGACGCTCACCGGGGTGGGCTGGGCGGTCGGCCTGATGCTGCAACCCGCGGCCGGTGCGCTGCTGACGGGCGACCCCGTGCACCGGTGGACCGACCGTGCCGAGGAGCTCGGGACGGTCCTCGGCGCGCCCGGGGAGCGCCTGACGACGCGGGTGCGGGCCGCCATGTCCGCGGGCGCGGACCTGCCGGACGCGCAGCGCGCGGCCATGGACGCGTACGCCGACCTGCTGCGCACGTTCCTCCCCGTCGACGAGGAGGGCCTGCTGGTCAACCGGGTCGTCGCGCAGGTCGAGGACGACCCCGACCTGCTGCGCGTCGACGACCTGGGCGACCGGTTCGGGATCGGCGAGCGCGCGCTGCAGCGGCTGCTCCGCCGCCGGACCGGCCTGAGCCCGAAGTGGCTGATCCAGCGCCGCCGGCTCCACGAGGCCGCCGAGCGCCTGCGCGACGAGGAGGTGTCGCTGGCGCAGGTCGCGGCGCAGCTCGGTTACGCCGACCAGCCGCACTTCACGCGCGACTTCCGCCGGGTCACGGGGCTGACGCCGGGGCAGTTCGCGGCACGGTTCCGCTGACGTCCCGGGCTGCGGTGCCGGCGCGTCCAGAGGCTGGGTCGACCGCACGCGGCAGGGGTCAGCGGCGCCGGCCCGCGCGAGCGGCGAACGCGTCCATCGCGCGCAGGACGTCGTCGGCCTGCCAGGTGCGGGCCCGGTGACCCGCCGAGGGGGAGTGCAGGACGCCGGCGGTCTCCAGGACCTGGATCGCGTTGCGCGCGCCGCGGTCCGACACGCCCAGGGTCGTCGCGACGTGCCCGGCCGTGACGACCGGCTGAGCGACCAGGTGGTCGGTGAGCCGCCAGGCCGCCGAGTCGGACCGTGCACCGAGGCGTCCGCGCCACTCCTCGCGGATCCGCGTGACGTCGGCCGCGAGCTCGCGGCCGTTGGCAGTGGCTGCGGTCGCGGCCCACGCGACCTGCTCGACGATCGGGTTCGGGTCGCCCGTGCGGCTCGCCTGGAGGGCGCGGAAGTACGCCTCGGGGTCGCGCAGCAGCCCGGCAGAGACGGGCACCGTGGTGTGCAGGGCGAGGCCGCGGCGTCGCAGGACCGTGTGCAGCAGGACGCGGCCGGTGCGACCGTTCCCGTCGACGAACGGGTGGATCGTCTCCAGGTGGGCATGCACGAGGGCGGCGTGGACGAGCGCGGGCAGGTCGTCACGTGCTGCGAACGCCACGAGGTCGTCGATTGCTGCGGGCACGCGTGAGTGGTGCGGGGGCACGAAGTCGGCCCCGTGCGGGCTGATCGAGGACGCACCGATCCACACCTGCTCGGTGCGCCAGTGCCCGGCGACGTCCGGATCGGACCGGACGAGCAGCGCGCGGTGCGCCTCGAGGATCCCGGCGGCTGTGATGTCGTCACCGCCGGCGAGTGCGCTCGACATCGCCCGCACATTGGCTGCGACGAGGTCGGCGTTCTGCCGCGACGGTGCTCCGAGGGCTGCCAGTGCGAGGTTGCGTGCGTTGGTCGTCAGGTGCTCGATCTGGGAGCTCGACGCCGACTCGGTGCGCAGGAGCACCGCGGGCATCGGCACGGGCAGCAAGGCCATCTCGGCGTCGAACCGCGCGACGTCGAGGGTTGCCTCCTCGGCGATCCGGAGGACCGCGGGGTCGACGACGGGCACGGCGTCGGCGATGCGCGGCACCACCGCGGCACGGTACGGGCGGGCGACTCGTCGTCGCTGGAACGGGTCGAGGTGGGGGTTCGTGACCGTCCACGCGAGCTCCTCGGTGGCCACGGCCGGCCAGGCCTGCGTCCGGGCTCCGCGGGCGTCGTGCTCCATGCTTCACCACCCTCGGGCTCAGTTGAAGCCTAGGGTAACAGTCTTCAACTCAAGGCAGCCCGATTGAAGACTCTGGCTGGAGCCTTCAACGAGCCGCACCGGCGATGAAGGATCGTCGCGGGAGGAGGGTGTTGCCGGCCACTGGCGTACCCCGGCGAGCGCAGGTGGCCTGTGCGGGTGCCCGGCCCCGGGTGGTGGGTCGTGCGGTGTCAGATGGTGAGGACGTCGCAGGTCACGCCGGGGGCCGCCGCGAGCCGGTGGTCGCCCGTGAGCAGCGGCGCGTCGAGGTGCGTCGCGAGTGCGACGTACGCGGCGTCGTACGCCGAGAGGTTGTGCGCCAGCCGCCACACGGCGGGCTGGATCGACGCCAAGGGCCACAGGTCGACCGGCAGCTCGGACCACGTCCGGACGGCGAGCGTCGCCTGGTGGGGCGTGAGGTGGCCGGACGCGCGACGCCGACGCAGGACGTTCAGCACCTCGTAGCCGAGCAGGTCGGGTGCGGCGAGCTGCGCACCGGCGAGGTGCGCGGCGGCCTGCTCGCCGCGGTCTCCCGGATCGATCAGGGTCGCCAGGACGGCCGAGGCGTCGACGACGAGGAGTCCCGTCACCGCCGGCCGGCGTCGAGGTCGTCGAGGATCTGCTGCGCGCTGACCTCGGGGTAGGCGAGCGCGCGCCCGCGTGCCTGCGCGACGGCGTCGGACGCCGTCGGACGCGAGGCGAGGTCGGTGAGCGTCGCCCGCAGGTACTCCTGGAGCGACCGGCCGCTGCGCGCGGCGCGCGCGGCCAGCTCGTCCCGGACCTCGTCGGGGACGTCCCGCACGGTGAGTGACACGCTCATGCCTGCAGTCTACCGACAGTGCATGCAGAATGCATGCAGCTCACCCGGCGGGCCCGACGACCCTGCGGCGGTCACCCGCGGCGGGTGAGGCACGGCGCGGCGATCTCCGGGAGCGTGGGTCCACGCGGCAGCGACCGCCGCGGTCGAGGGAGACGCGACGCCGGGGGGAGACCGACATGGCGGCACGAGGTCCGAGCGCCTGGGTGGGCTGGGCATGGTTCGGAGCATTCGCACTCATCGTCGTCGGCTTCACGAACGTCATCGCGGGAGCGGTCGCCGCCTTCTCCAGCGACGTCGTCGTGTCGTGGAGCGCCGAGGGCGTCGCGGTCGTCGACGTCTCGACGTGGGGCTGGGTGCACCTGCTGCTCGGCGCCGCGCTGGCGCTGACCGGCTTCGCGCTCATGAACGGCGCCACGTGGGCGCGCGTGACGGCGATCGTGCTGATCGGGCTCAACGTGCTCGCGCAGTTCGTCTCGCTGCCCGCCACCCCCTGGTGGTCCGTCGTCGCGATCGCCCTGTCGTTCGCGGTCCTGTGGGCGCTCACGGTGCACGGCGACGACGTCGAGAACGTCGCAGGCTGACCGTCCCGCCGGGGGCGGCGTCAAGGGCGACTCGGGGGAGGGCCGGTGCTGTACCACATCCGCATTCGCGGCCCGGTGCCCGCCGCATCGGCCTTCGCCCTCCAGGACGTGGTGGTCGTGGAGGAGGGCGACCTGCACCTGCTGTCCTGCCGGGTCGTCGACAGCTCCGCGCTGACGTCCGTCGTCGCGTACCTGCACGACCTGGGCCTGCACGTCGTCGACCTGCAGGCCGTCGAGGAGCCGGGCTCCGGGGACGCGTCCGGCAGGGGCGACGCGCTCTTCGGCTGAGTCGGGGTCAGTCGAGGAGGCCGCGGGCCGTCGCCTCGCGCACGGCCTCGCGGCGGCCGGGGACGTCGAGCTTGCGGTAGACGCCGCGCTGGTGCGTCTTGACGGTGTTGACGGAGACGACGAGCGCGTCGGCGATCTCCCGGCTCGACATGCCGGCGCGCAGGCAGAGGAGCACCTCGCGCTCGCGGGAGGTCAGGTGCTCGGCAGGCACGCGCTCCCGGGCGGCAGCGAGCCGCAGAGCGAGCCGGATCGTCGCACCGTGCTGCGTGCCCCACGCGAGGTGCGCGACGAGCAGGTCCCGTCCGGTGGTGCCCGACGGCAGGAAGGGCAGGACCAGCGCGTCCGGCACCGCGTCCGTCAGCGCCTCCTCGAGGCGCGCGTGCGCGCGCGTCGGCTCACCGTGGTGCCGGTCGAGCACGGCCTCGGCGAGCGCCACCCGGGCACGCACCACGCCGACCGGCGCGCGCTCGGAGAGGTCGTCGAGCAGGGCGCGCGCCGGCACGCGCAGCCCCGCGTCCGCGAGGCGCGCCGCCTCCCACGCGGCACGCAGGTCGCCCCCGACGGACGGGGCCGTCCGTGCCTCGTGCCCCTCGCGCGTGCCCTGCGCACCGGTGTCGATCCCGGTCAGCGCGTCCGCGACGGCGCCCGCGACGTCGAGCAGGTCGGCCCACAGCGGGGGGACGTCGCCGCCGACGAACCGGGCGTCGTGCAGCCGCCGTGCCGCACCGGGCACGTCGGCGGCCAGGTCGGCGTCGGCGTGCAGCGCGGCCGCCACCCGGCAGACCGCCGCGTGCCGGGCGCACCGCGGACCGGTGAGCGCGGCCTCGACGTGGACACCCACGTCGGGCAGCCGGGCCTGCCACAGGGCCACGAGGGCCCGGGTCAGGTGCGCCGGCACGAGCGCGGACGCACGCGCCGCGCCCACCTCCTCGGCCGCGCGCAGGGCGGCCGATGCGACGGCGTCCGCCTCCCGCACCGCACCCCCAGCGACCAGCAGGAGCGCGCGGTGCGCGCGGCACGCCGCCACCAGCACGGGGAGCCGCTGGGCGTCGCGCAGGGCGGCGGCCTCGCCGAGCAGCGCGCCGACGGCTACCGGGTCGTCGGTGCGCTCCAACCCGGACGCGGCGAGCGCGAACAGCAGGAGGGCGCGCGTCGCGGCCTGCGAGGCCGGCACGGTCGGCAGATGGGTGCGCACGGCGTCGGCGGCGCTCGCCGCCCGGGCGGCGTCCGTCTCCGTCAGGAGGGCGGCGACCGCGAGCGGCACCGGCCCCGCGGACCCCGGCGGCGCGGGGGGCGCGCCCCGCAGCAGCGCCTGGACGACGTCGTGCGCGAACTCCAGCCCGAGGTCGTGCAGCGCGCCCGTCTGCTCGGTGAGCGCGAGGACGTCCTGCCCGCGGTCGCTGAGCACGAGCTCGGGCCAGCGGTTGGTCAGGACGGCACGCGCCAGCTCGCGGTCCCGCGCCTGCAGCGCGTGCTCGACCGACACCGCGGGGTCGTCCTGCGCGCGGTGCAGCGCGACGCGGCGGTGCAGCAGCAGGGCGACCGACGGCTGCCGCCGGGCGGCCAGCGCGCGGCAGTGCGCAGCGAACAGGGGGTTCCAGCGGTACGCCGTCCGCCCGCGCCGGTGCTCGGGGGTGAGGAAGAGCCCGCGTGCCACGCAGTCGTCAAGCAGGGCCGCGCCGCCGGCCGCCAGCTCGTCGGCGAGGGCCGGCTCGATCACGTCGTCCGTGGTCGCCCGCAGCACGAAGTCGCGGACGTCGGGCTCGAGCCGCGCGACGACCTCCTCGACGACGTAACCGCCGATGTCCAGGTCGGACGGGTGCAGCGTGCGCAGCTGCGCGGACACGTCCCGGTCCGTGTCCACCGACATCAGCGCGAGCCGGACGGCGACCGCCCAGCCGTCCGTGACCGTGACCAGGCGCTCCGCCGCGTCCGTGTCGAGCTCCGGCAGGCCGGTCGCCCGCGCCAGGTCCTGCACCTCCTGCGGCGTGAAGGCGAGCTGCGACGCGCGCACGTCCGTCAGGTCGCCGGACAGGCGCAGGCGGTGCGCCGCGATCGGCAGGTCGTAGCGGGAGGCGAGCACGAGCGGGAGCGGGCCGTCGGTCGCGATCTCGCGGACCAGCTCGCGCGCGGCGTCGGTCGGCTGCTCGTGGAGGTCGTCCACCACCAGGACGGTGCGGGGATCCGCTGCCCGGAGCGCGTCCGTGAGGTCGCAGGGGCGGTCGGACGCCTCGCCCGTCAGGGCGGTGACGACGGCGGCCCGCAGGTCCGACGCGCCGTTGACGACGACGGTCGGCGCGTCGTGCCGGGCCGACCAGTGCTGCAGGAGCGTCGTCTTGCCGTACCCGGCGGGTGCCACGACGGCCGTCACGAGGCTCGTCGTGATCCCGACGTCGAGCGCGCGGACGCAGCGCGCGCGGACGATCTCGTTGCGGTCGGGGCGCCGCGAGGCGACTCCCGTGGCGGTGCTGGTGTGCTCTCCGACTGCCATGGCCGAGCCCCCGACCTGCGCACCCCTGCGGGTGTCGCCTCTCTGGTCACCGTACATTTCCGGCGAACCGGTGACCAGCACGAACATCAGGACCCTGCGGACGGCACGCGACCCCCGGCTACCAGTCCAGCGGGTCGCGGATGATCGGGCACGTCATGCAGTGACCGCCGCCGCGGCCGCGGCCCAGCTCGGCCCCGACGATCGTGACGACCTCGATGCCGGCCTTGCGCAGCAGCGTGTTGGTCACGGTGTTGCGGTCGTACGTGAACACCACGCCCGGTTCCAGGGCGACGGCGTTGTTGCCGGAGTCCCACTGCTGGCGCTCGGACTCGTACACGTCGCCGCCGGTGTCGATCTCGCGCAGCGAGTCCAGACCGAGCGAGCGCGCGACGACGTCGGTGAACCGCGCCGACCCCTCGTCGACGACCTCGAAGCCCGGGGCCGTGTCGGACGGCAGCAGCGTGAACGTGTGGACCGCGTCCATGATCGTCGGGTAGAGCGTGACGACGTCCCGGTCGACGAACGTGAGCACCGTGTCGAGGTGCATGGCCGCGCGGAGCTTCGGCATGCCCGCCACGACGACCTTCTCTGCTGCCCCCTGGGCGAACAGCGCGGCGCTGACCTGCGTGATCGCCTGCCTCGACGTCCGCTCGCTCATGCCCATGAGGACGACGCCGTTGCCGACGGGCATGATGTCGCCGCCCTCGAACGTCGACTGCCCCCACTCCTTGCCGGGGTCTCCCCACCACACCGTCGAGCCGACGTAGTCGGGGTGGTGCAGGTAGATCGCCTGGTAGATCAGCGTCTCGTCGTGGCGCGCCGGCCAGTACAGGGGGTTGAGCGTGACGCCGCCGTACAGCCAGCACGTGGTGTCGCGCGTGTAGAGGGTGTTGGGCAGCGGGGGCATGAGGTACTCGCGGGCGCCGGTGGACTCGCGGGCCAGCCCGATGGCGGGGGTACGGAAGTCCTCGGGCAGGTCCGTGGTCGCCAGGCCGCCGATGAGCAGCTCGGCGAGCCGCGCGGGCGGCAGGGACTCCAGGTACGCGCGGGTGGTCTCGACCAGCCCGAGCCCGACCTCCTCGGGGACGATCTTGCGGTCCAGCAGCCAGTCGCGGGCACCGGGGACCTGCAGGGTCGCGGCGAGGACGTCGTGCAGCTCGACGACGTCGACGCCCCGGGACGTCAGCTTGTCGACGAAGTCCGCGTGGTCGCGCTGCGCGTTCTCGACCCACAGGACGTCGTCGAACAGCAGCGCGTCGCTGTTGGTCGGGGTGAGCCGGCGGTGCGCCAGCCCGGGGCGGCACACCATCACCTTGCGCAGCCTGCCGACCTCCGAGTGGACGCCGTAGCCTGCCGAGACGTTCGGGGTCATGCTGGTCCTTCCGTCGAGTGACGCGAGGTGGCCGTCACAGTGCGATCCGGCCCGTCGCCAGGCCGAGGACCCCGACGACGGCCGCGACGACGACGACCGCGCACAGCACCGCCTCCGCCGGGGTGAACAGGCGTCTGCCGCGCTCGCGGCGGGCCCTGACGTACAGCAGGGTCAGCGGCGCGAGGATCACGGTCGACAGCAGCAGGAACTGCAGCCCGGCTGCGACGAACAGCACGAGCGTGTACCCCGTCGCGATGCCGGCGCCGATCGCCTGCCGTCGTCGTGTGCGCGGGTCGACGCCCTCGTAGCCCTCGCCCGTCAGGGCGATCTTCAGCGCGTACGCGGCGGCGAGGAAGAGCGGGATGATCGCGAGGCTCGTGCACAGGTCGAGCAGGAAGTTCAGCGCGTCGCGCACGAACAGCGTGAGGACCAGCAGCCCCTGCACGGCGATCGACGTGACGACGAGCGCCGTGATGGGCGTGCCGACCGCGTTCTCGCGGCCCAGCACCTCGGGCAGGTCCTCGTTGCGCGCCGGCTGGTACATCACCTCGGCGGCCATGAGCGTCCACGCCAGGTACGCGCCGAGCACGGAGACGACGACGGCCACCGAGATGAACGTCGCGCCCCACGACCCGACGACGGACTCGAACACCCCGATCATCGACGGCTGCCGGGTCGCGGCGATCTGGTCGCGCGGCAGCACCGCGTACGACGACAGCGTGACGAGCGCGAACACCGACAGCACTGACAGGAAACCCAGGACGGTCGCGCGGCCGACGTCCTCGCGGCGCCTGGCGTACCGGGAGTACACGCTCGCGCCCTCGATGCCGAGGAAGACGAACGTCGTGATGATCATGGTGTTCTTGACCTGCTCGGTCAGGCCACCCAGGTCGTCGTACGCGAAGACGTTGTCGGCGAGCACGCCCGCGTCGAACGCGAACAGCAGGACGACGACGAACGTGAGGATCGGCAGGACCTTGAAGACCGTGACGATGCGGTTGATGACGGCCGCGTCCCGCACGCCGCGCGCGATGAGGTAGTGGAACAGCCACACCCCGACGGTCGAGACGGCGACGGCCGGCAGCGTGTCCCCGTCGCCGAACGCGTCGACGAACGTGCCCAGGGTCGCGGTGATGAACACCCAGTAGAAGGCGTTGCCCGCGACGGCCGACGCCCAGAACCCGATCGCGGACGCGAAGCCCGCGTAGTCCCCGAACCCGGCCTTGGCGTAGATGAAGACACCGGAGTCGAGGTCCGGCTTGCGCACCGCGAGGTTCTGGAAGACGAACGCGAGCATGAGCATGCCGGTGCCCGCGAGGGCCCACGCGATGAGGGCGCCCAGCACGCCCGTCGCGACGCCGAAGCGGGCGGGCAGAGAGAACACCCCCGCGCCGACCATGCCGCCGACGACCATCGCGGTGAGGGTCGGCAGGCTCATCCTCGCCGGCGCGGCGGCCGGGGCTTCCGGGTCGTGCGTCCTCATGCGTCCTCCAGCGTCGGCGCGGGTGACGTCGTCTCGATGCGGGAACCGGTGGAGCCGTACCGGACGCTCGGCGCCGGGCCGGGCCGGCAGGGGATCGCGTCCGGCGCGTGCGCGCGGGCGGCGATGCCGAGGGTCGCGCCCGTGACCGCCATGCACACCCCCCGGCGTCGCACCCCCGTCGGGGTGGCACTTGTCACCCTAGGGTCGGGGCGTTCCGGGCGGAACAGCCGGTTCGGGTGCCTCGGTGCTGGGTCGGCGGCCCCGGGTGCGGGTCGTCCCAGGGGGTGGGACGGGGGGTCGTCGAGACCGGGCTGACTCGTTGTCAGGGCCCCGGACGACGACCCAGGCCGGTCTCGATCGCGGGGCGTCCCGGTGGGTGGGACGGCAGGCGCCGACGAGGGGCGTCGGCGGACGACGACGCGCTCGCCGCGCACGTCTGACCGGCCTGTCGCAGAATCGGCGCGTGACGAGCGAGACCACGGGCGGGGCTGGCGATGCGACCGGGACCGGGACGGCGCCGGGCGGGAAGCCCACGCTGCGGCGGGCCGTCACCGGGCCGCTGCTGTTCCTGTTCATCCTCGGGGACGTGCTCGGTGCGGGCGTCTACGCGCTGATCGGGGAGATGGCGGGGCAGGCCGGAGGGCTGGTGTGGCTGGCGTTCGGGATCGCGCTCGTCCTGGCGCTGCTCACCGCGTTCTCGTACGCCGAGCTGGTCACCAAGTACCCGCAGGCCGGGGGCTCCGCGGTGTACGCCGAGAAGGCGTACCGCAGCCCGCTCGTCGCGTTCCTCGTCGGGTTCTGCATGCTGTCCGCGGGCGTCGTCAGCGTCGCCGGGCTGTCGCTGGCGTTCACCGGTGAGTACCTGGCGGCGTTCCTCGACGTCCCGCAGGTGCCCGCCGCCGTCGTCTTCCTCGTCCTCGTCGCGCTGCTCAACGCGTGGGGCATCAAGGAGTCGCTGCGCGCCAACGTCGTCATGACGATCATCGAGACCACCGGGCTCGTCGCCGTCATCGTGCTGGGCGCCTGGGTGATCGGGCGCGGCGACGCCGACCTGGGCGGGGCGTTCGAGCCGCCCGCCGAGACCGGTGTGTGGGTCGCCGTGCTGGGGTCCGCGCTCATCGCGTTCTACTCGTTCGTCGGCTTCGAGACGTCCGCGAACCTCGCCGAGGAGATCACCGACGTCACCCGCGTCTACCCGAAGGCGCTGTTCGGGGCGCTGCTCACCGCCGGCGTCGTGTACCTGCTGCTCGGGTTCGTCGCGCCGGCCGTCGTCGCGCCGGACCAGCTGGCGGAGTCCTCCGGACCGCTGCTCGAGGTCGTCCGCGTCGCCGGGGTCGTGCCGCCAGGGCTGTTCGCCGTCATCGCGCTCATCGCCGTGGCCAACGGTGCGCTGCTGACGATGATCATGGCCAGCCGCCTCGCGTACGGCATGGCGCAGCGCGGGCTGCTGCCCTCAGCGCTGGGACGGGTGCTGCCGAAGCGCCGGACGCCCGGCGTGGCCATCGTCGTGACGACGCTCGTCGCGATCGTCCTGGCCGTCACCGGGGAGCTCGTCGACCTCGCGTCGACCGTCGTGCTGCTGCTGCTCTTCGTGTTCTTGTCGACGAACATCGCCGTCCTGGTGCTGCGCCGCGACCGCGTCGAGCACGACCACTTCCGTGCGCCGACCTTCCTGCCCGTGCTCGCCGTGGCGTCGTGCCTGGTGCTGCTGACGCGGCAGGAGGGGCAGCACTGGGCGCTCGCCGGGGTGCTGATGGCGGTGGGGGTGGTGCTGTACCTGGTGACGCGGGGGGTGTCGGGGCGGCGGGGTGTGGTGGCGGACGCCGGGGCGGACGGGGCGGACGAGGGTGCGTCGGGCGGGGCGTCGGACGGGGACGCGACGCGCGGGTGAGCGCTGCGGGGCCTACGCTGCGGCCTCATGCGTGAGGTCCTGGATGGTGCGCGGCTGCTGCTGCGCGGGTGGGGGTACTGGCGGCTGCGACCGCGGGCGATGGCGCTCGGGCTGGTGCCGGCGGCGATCGTGGGCCTCGGGATGGTCGTGGTCATCGGGGTGCTCGTGCTCAACCTCGGCCCGATCGCGGAGTGGCTGACGCCGTTCGCCGACGACTGGACGCCGGTCTGGGAGCGTGCCGCCCTGCTCGCCGCGCAGGCGGTGGTGCTGGCGGCCGCCGTCGTGCTCGTCGTCGTGACGTTCACGGCGCTGACCCTGACGGTCGGCGAGCCGTTCTACGACCGGATCTGGAAGGCGGTCGAGGTCACCGAGACCGGGACGGTGCCCGCCGGGGACACGGGATTCTGGCGCGGGGCCGTCGACGGGTTCGCGCTGCTGACGCGCGGCCTGCTCGTCGCCGTCGTCGCCGGAGGGCTCGGGCTGGTGCCGCTGGTCGGGACGGTGCTCGGGTGGCTGGCCGGGCTGACGCTGACCGGGTGGGTGCTGGCGCACGAGCTCACCTCGCGCGCGCTGGTGTCGCGGGGGCTGACGCGGGCGGAGCGGAACCGGCTGCTGCGGGCGCACCGACGCGAGGCCATCGGGTTCGGGGCTGCGACGCAGCTGTGCTTCCTGGTGCCGGGTGGGGCGGTCGCGACGATGCCGGCGGCGGTGGCCGGGGCGACGCTGCTGGCGCACCGGGTGGTGGGGGCCGGGCGCGTGTCGGGTGTTTTCCCCAGGGTTGAAGCTGGGGAAGGTTCGACGTCAAGCACAGGGTTATCCACAGATGTGGGCGAACCGGACGAAAGGGTGCCCGGCCGCCCTTAGCGTCCTGCGGCATGACGCCGATCACGGTCCACCCTGCCGCTCAGCCCTACGAGAGCGGTGTCCGCGAGGTGCGGGCGAAGACGCAAGAGCTACCATGTAGCACATGACGATGATCGGGATCCGGGAGCTCAAGCAGAACGCCTCCGCCGTGGTCGCCCGCGTGGCCGCGGGGGAGACGTTGACGGTGACAGATCGCGGCCGCCCGACGGCGCAGCTGTCGCCCCTGCCGACGTCGCCTCTGGCGCGCCTGCTCCAGAGCGGTGCCGCTCGCCCCGCCCGCACCGACCTCGCAGACGCGCCCACCCCGCTGGCTCCGGAGCCCGGTGAACCGTCGCTCTCCGAGACGCTTGCCGACCTGCGCGACGACGAGCGCTGACGGTGGCGCACTACCTGGACACCTCCGCGCTCGTGAAGCTGGTCGTCGAGGAGTCGGAGACGGCCGCGCTGCGCACATGGTGGCGGTCGCACGGTTCGACACCGGTCGCGTGCGACCTGGTCCGGACCGAGCTGATGCGTGCCGTCCGCCGCGCCGCGCCGCACGCGGCCGTGCAGGCCCACCGCGTGCTCGACGCACTGGTGCTGCTGTCCGTCACGTCGCGCGTGTTCGAGGTCGCCGGGCGCCTGGAGCCCACCACGCTGCGGTCCCTCGACGCGATCCACGTCGCGGCGGCGCTCGAGCTGGGCGACGACCTCGAGGGGCTGGTGACGTACGACGACCGGCTCGCAGTGGCCGCGTCCGCGTACGGGATCGCGGTGCTCGCGCCGGCGTGACGCGGGCCGATCGTCGAGGGGTGTAGTCGACCGCGCGAGGTCGGCGGAGGTGGTGTGGGTCTGCACGTACCTGCACGTGCTCGTGTGCGCAGGTCCGTTCTCATGGCGGGCGTGGGGACGCGGGCTGGAGGACGCCGGGAGCTGGCGTCGGGGCCTGGACGGGCCTGTGGACGACGCCAGCGGGCGGGCGGTGCTGGTCGGTACGGTGTGCCCTGTTCGTCCGGTTGTCGCAGGGGGTGCGTGTGGATCTCGGGGTGCTGGAGCGCCTGCCGGAGGCGGGTGACGTCGGGGCTGTCGACGGGCTCGTGGCCGGGTACGTGGCGCGCGCCGAGAGGTTCACCTCGCGTGCTGTGAGCGTGCGGGCTGCCGGGGACGCGCTGGTCGGGGCGTCGGTCGGGAGCTGGGCGTCGGCTCTAGGGGAGCGGTCGGTGCGGGTGGCGTCGGGGATGGACGACGCTGCGGGTGGGTGCCGGCAGGTGGCGCAGGTGCTGGCGGGGTATGCGGCGGCGTTGCGGGCGTTGGAGCGGCGGGTGATGGTCGCCCGGCACGAGGTCGCTACGGCGCGGATCCGGGCGGTGGCCGCCCGCGAGCGGTACGCGGCGGCTGCGTTGGCTGGTGGTGTGGCGGTGGTGCCGTGGTCCTGGATGGACGCACCGACGCATGCGGCCGTGCCGGAGGCTGCCGCTGAGCTGCGGGTGTGGCGGGACGCGGTCGGGCAGGCTACGTCCGGGTTGCGGGCGTTCACGGTGTGCTGCGATGAGCGGGAGGACCTGGACCGGGACACTGCGACGCGGCTGGTGGGGGTAGACGTGATGGCCGCTTACGCGCCGGGGACCGGTGTGGACGCGGTGGTCGACGTGCCGCTTGTGCAGGCGTTGGCGGCGGCCGGGGCGGGCACGGTGACCGCGGAGCAGCGGCGGGTGTTGGCGGGATGGTTCGTCGATGCCGTCGAGACGGTGGCGGACGACCCACACGACGCGGCAGCGGCAGCCCTGCTGACCGGCTTTCTCGAGGCGTGGAACGACGACGCCGAGGCGATGTCCACAGTGTTCGCAGCCGTGGGTGGAGCCGGCGTCGCGCGTTTGCTGGTGGCCCTCGGGCACGCGCGACTGGTAGGCGCAGGCCAGCGCAACTTTGCCGTCGTCGACTCGGCCGCCGCCGTGCGATCGGGCCTCGCGACCGCGTCGAAGGCGTGGACGACGGCCGCCGCGCAAGCCTTCGCCGTCGAGATGGTCAGCGTGGCGAAGTCGACGAGGGGCGCCCTCAGCGTGATCGGGTACCTGTTCGCGGACCCGTCCGGTGCCCGCATGGGCGAGTCCTTCACCGTCGCGATGGCTGACCAGCTCGACGCTGTCGAACGAGAGCTCGGCGGGGCCTGGCGGGAAGGGCCAGGCTCGCTCGGTGACGGGTTGGCGAGCCACGGGAACATCACCACCGGCGTCCCCGTCCACGATCCGGCGGTGCACGTGCTGGCGACGCTCGGGACGTACCCGCAGGCAGCGCGAGACTGGCTGACGGGCGGCGATCAGCAGCGTTCGACGTTGGGTGTCATGTTCGGCACCACACGAGTCGGGCACTGGTTCGGGGAAAGGGACTGGTCGGTGAGCGCCTCCGACGGGTTCTCGGCGCTCGGTGCGCTCTGGGTCGACGTGCAAAGCCCGTGCGCTGACGTGAGCGCCGAAGCCAAGCAGGTTGCGGCTATCAACACCCTCGTCTTCCAGGCACTCAGTCAGAACCCCACCCTCGGGCCAGGGCATGTCTCGCCGGCCGGTGCGGAGAACCTTGCGCGCGCGATCAGTGCGCAGTTCCCGGGGATCGTCGAAGTCGGGATCGCCAGCAGCGTCCCGAGCGGCGTCGTGGCCAAGACGCTCTGGGAGGAGGTCGACGTGCCCTATCTCGATGGCGACGTGGCGACGGCGGTCCTCCAGCATGATTGGGTGGGCCCAGTTCTTCGGAGCGCTGTGAGTGAGTCGGCAGGCCGGGAGATCATCAGCGACTCGGTTCTCTCCTTCCAGGAACAGGCACTCGAAGCCGCGCACGCCGGAAGGGCTTCGCCTGGAACCGTGCTTGATCGCCTGGCGACCGTCTGGGGTGCTGTCGATGGAGCCACCGTGTCCGCGGCCGAGGTTCAGCGCTTCGAGCGCGACGCCGAGACGCGGGCTCGCCTGGATGCTGCCCGGAACGCAATCGACGCCGGGGTCGCTCTCTCGCCGGTGCGGCCGATGGCCTCGATCGGTGTGGACCAGGCCTTGAACCAGCTGCATCAGTTGACCGAGGCGGCGCTCACCAACCAGCCCCTGCCTGAGTCGGCCACGCGGTCAAACATCCCTGCGGGCGTCGAGTCTCTCGATGACTTCTTCGAGCAGTCGATCCACGACTTCAGGCAAGCCGGTTCGTGGGACAAGGAGGGCGTCCACGCGGGGGATACCTCGTCGACGGATGCCCACCGCATTGCCCGCGAGTACGTCCACCGGTACAACCTGACGGTTGACGCGATGCGAGCGAACGCTATGGACCATGTGAGGGAGCAAGGGTGATGTCACCGGCGGAGCACCGGGTCCGGGGGAGCCAGCGCCCTCAGCGAAACGTGACCTTGCCGCTCGTCGTCGTGCTGCTGGTCGGCGGGTGCACCGACCGCGGCCCGCGGCCCGTGCCGACGCCGGACATCGTGTGGGACACCGGGCCACCCAGCGGGGAGATCGAAGCCGACCCATGGGTCCGAGCCGTGCGCGCCGGTGAGCTGGCGTATGCCGCAGCTGCCAACAGTGCGAACTACTCGGACAGCTCGATGACCAGCACGTGGAGCTCGTACTACCTGGGGTGGTTCGGGCAGCTCGCCCGTGGATGGCTGGAAGACGGCACGGCGCAAGTCGTGCTCGGGCCGCAGCCGTTCGCTCCTCTGGCTGTCGACGTCAACGCGGGTGGGCGCAGTGCCAAGGTCGTCGGCTGCGTGGGTCCGCTTGCCGTGGCGCCAGAGTCGGCTGAGGAAGAGTCCGCACGTTGGCCGCAGGCGTACGTCTACGAGCTCGAACTGGGAGACGACGACCATCGGCGCATCGTCGGGGTCGGGAGTCCGCAGGAGGCGTTCACTCTGCCCTCGGGAGATGAGGTGACCGACGAGTCCTGTGGAGGTGTCACGATCGCGCGGGCACTGTTCGATCCGGCGCCCCGCCTGGAGGATCTGTTGGCGCTCGACAGCGACGACGTTCTCGTGCCTGAGCAGAGCCCGTCGGACGCGCCGTGATGGTGGCAAGGAGGAGTCGGCGATGTCTGATCTAAAGGTCGACCGGTCCGCTGTCGAGGATTTCGTGTTGATGACGTCGGAATCGACCACTGTGGTGGGGGCCGAGTGCGTCGCGACAGCGCAGGTGCTGGGCTCAGGGCGCGTTCAGGACGCCCTGGGCAACGTGTCGCTGGTGCTGACGGTGCTGGACCAGGCGCTGGCCGGTGGAGCCAGCGAGCTGGCGCGTGACGCTCGATCGAGCGTCGAGGTGTGGGTCACGACGGACACCGGCATGGCGATGCAGTAGATGTGAGCAGCCTGTTCTGCCGAACAGGCGCTTGAGTAGTGCGCGCACGGCAGAATGTCGCGCGCCTCACCAGCCGTTCGCGCCGAGGGCGTCGTCGTCCGCGTTGTCGAGTCCGTCGCGCAGCGCATCCGGGGCCCCGGGGACGTGCTCGACCCGAGCGTTGCTGACGCGAACCGCGGCCCAGAATTCTTGCTCCTCCGTCGCGTCCAGTAGCTGCTCCAGTGTGCCGGCGAGCGTGGTGTCGTTGGCGCGGGCGCGTATCGCAAGCCGGTCGCGCAGAGCGCGAGGCATCCTCACGGTGGTCAGGCTTGACATGCCAGCAAGCAAGACGGCCGGGTGTAGCGAGGGGAAGCCGCATGCCCTCTGTATGTGGAGGCGCGCGCACGAAGTCGGAATCGGCCTGCGGATGTCCTGCCCGGGCGTAACGGGCTTGCTGTTGGTCCTGGCGGTGGCCGTCGCTCTGGTCGTCACGCTGATCGGCAACGGCCTGCCCAAACGCCTGTGCCGGACGCCGCGCAGGCGCGTGCTTGCGGCTGGACGAGCGTCCCGCGCTCGACCGGGCCCTCATGGCCGCGCGTCGCGGACAGCGTCGCGCGGGGGCGGTCGTCGTTGCCCTCGGCCTGGCCGCGCTCGTGCTCGCACTCGTCAACCCGACGGTGTCCCTGGCGGTCTCGGTGCTCGCCGTCGTGGTGATGGGCATCGTCGCCGGCGTCGCGCTGGTGCGCTCCGCGATCCGCATTCCGAGCAACTGACGCCGCGCACCCGTGATGTCGTCGGTCGTCAGCAGTCGGGGGGCTTGGGCCGGTCGGTGCACAGGCCGGAGACGAGGCGGCTGGTGCGTTCTTCGATGGTGAAGGGGTCGGTGGCGGCCGTGGTGATCGCGGTGCCGTTGATGTCGCGCCAGGCGGGGGAGCCGTCGATTTGGTAGCGGCCGGTCCATTCGGCGGTCAGGGTGATGGTGGTGGTGCCCGGGGCCTCGTACTCGTGGAAGACGTCGTGGTCGGGGTGGGGTTGGCCGGGGTTGCGGGTGACCAGGTCGTGGCCGTCGCCGAAGTCGTAGGTCCAGCGGGTGGGGGTGGCCTCGACGGTGACCCCGATTCCGAGCAGGTCGGTGCGCAGGGTGACGGGGGTGGGGTCGGTGTAGACGATGGTCTCGATGTTGATCAGGACCCAGCCGCGGTCGGGCTGCATCGTCAGAACCGGTGCCGGCAGGGGCAGGCGGCGGAAGTCTTCCTCGGTCATGACCGGGAGGATGTCGGCGGCGCAGCCGCCGTTGTCGACGAGTCGCCAGTTGCCCTCGGGCCAGGCGTCGGTGTGTTGGGCGCGTTCGCGCATCCACAGCGGGTCGAGGGGGGCGTCCTCGCCACAGTTGTTCACTCCGACAGCGCCGTCGGCCGGGGGGCACGGGCCGTTCAGCGGTGTCGTGGCAACCGGCCCGGCGACGTTGCAGCGTGGTGCACGGCGGTACTGCTTGAGCTCATAGGCCGGTGTCCCTCGGAGGTTCTCATGATCACGTCGCTCGTCTTCTCCGCGAGCGGCGTCAAGATGGGCCGCCTGGCCGGACAGACCGGACTGTCGGATGAATCCCTCCGACGGGGGCGCCGCGCCGGCGATCAGCACGCCGAGCGCGACCGCTACGAGCGCTCGAGGCATCATCCTGCGACCGCCGAGACATCCACTGCATCGATCTGCCAGCCTTCCGCCCATGTCATGACGACAAGCGCGTCAACCACTGACCTTTCGCTCTCGGCGAGGATCGCGCCATTGCGGTCTGTGCGGACGGATGCTCCCTGGGTGAAGCGGAGTTCGACGCGGTAGAACTCTCGGGGTGACACCTCGGTTCCGAACGACTGATCGATCGTGACTTCGCCCTGCTGAGACTTCGCGCCCGTGCGGGCGATTTCCGCGACGTCATCCCGAACCGATATGCAGAACTCGCATGTGTCCGCGGATAGCTCGTCCCATGCGGTGAGGTTCGTGCTCTCGTACGTGTACGGGTAGAGGTCGCCCAGGAAGTACTCGGCTGCCGCGGTGGCACCATCGGCGCTCGGCGTCGCCATCGCCGTCGGCCGCTCCGGAAGCGCCGGTGCCTCCGGTGTCGGCGACGGCGTCGGGCTCGGTGTTGGCGAAGCAGTGGCCGTCGGCGTCGTCGTCGGACTGGCGTTCCCGCCGTCCGTGCACCCCGCCAACGCCATCCCCAGCGCCAGCATCACTGCCGGCACAGCGAGTGAGCGTCGTCGCGATCCACGTGTGGGCATGTCGGGAAAGTACCGGTTCACAGCATCGCGCGGTGATGGGCGGCCCGATCTGTGGACAACCGCCCGCACCGTCGTCGGCGAATGCCCCGCACCTCACCCCGAGGTTCATTCCCCCGCCCGACCTGTCGATGCGAGGGGGACCGCTCACCGACGAGGCCACCCCCGTGCCGCGCACGTACCCCGAGCACGCCGCCTTCCCCGACGACGACGGCGCCGAGCAGCGCGTGTGGGAGGCCTGCGCGACCACCTCCCCGACGACGCGGTCCTGCTGGCGGGCACCGCGTTGCAGGACGGAGCGACGGAGCGGGAGGTCGACCTGCTCGTCGTCCGGCCGGGGCTGGGGGTTGCGGCCGTCGAGGTCAAGGGCGGGCACGTCACGCGCGCCTACGGGACGTGGTGGCAGGGGTCAGGCGCGGGACGGCACGAGATCGACCCGGTGGTCAGGTGCAGTCCGCGAAAACGTCGCGCGAGCGCGGACGATGCCCTAGACGGGGCTGTCGCGGGCGCGGGGGCTGCTGGTGGTGGTCGGGCCGCTCGGGTACGTCGAGGAGGTCGGTGGGGAGGCGGCGCTGGTCCGGATGCGGGACGCGTGGGCGTGGGAGGTTCCTCGCTAGTTTTGGACTGCCCTGCACTACAAGGGTGACGCGCAATACTCCGGAGAAACTTGCCGGGTGACGAGGTGCGAGGTGCGCGCCGCCGTCGTGAGGGCAGCGAGCTCATGGCTGCCCCAGCCCCCGCCGCCCCGCCCGGGCCGCGAACCCGTCCAGGGCGGTGAGCACCTGCGTCGACTGCCACAGCACCGACCGGCGGCGCCCGCCGACCTCCGCCAGTGCGCCTGCCGTCACGAGCCGCTCGATCGCCCGCATCGCGTTGGTGTGGGAGATGCCGAGCTCGTGCTGGACGGTCGCGGTGTTGAGGACCGGCTGACGGAGCACGAGCTCGACCAGGGGCCACGCGGACGAGTCCGATCTCGCTCTGATCCTCGTCCGCCACTCGTCACGCGCCGCTCGCAGGTCCGCCAGGAGGACGCGGCCGTTCGCCACGGCGTCGTGGGTCGCGCGAGCGAGCTCGAGGACGATCGCCGCCGGCTCGCCCTGCCGGTAGGCGGTGAGTGCGTCGAAGTAGGCGGACGTGTCGACGAGCAGGCCGGCGGAGACGGGGACGGTGACGGACCTCGTCAGGCCGCGACGCCGCAGGAGGGCGTGGATCAGGGCGCGCCCGGTGCGGCCGTTGCCGTCGGGGAAGGGGTGGATGGTCTCGAACTGCGCGTGCGTGAGGGCGGCGTGCACGAGCGGGGGGATGTCGTCGCGCTCGGCGAAGGCCACCAGGTCGTCGACCGCTGCGGGGACGCGGTCGGGGTGCGGGGCGACGAACGCGGCACCGTGAGGCGAGTAGCCCGTGCCGCCGATCCACACCTGGTCGGTGCGCCAGCGGCCGGCCGTCTGCGGCTCGGCGTCCTCGAGCAGCGCCCGGTGCATCGCCAGGATCGCCTCACCGTCGATCGTCCGCGACAGTGCGATCGCCGCCTGCATCGCCCGCACGTTCCCGACGATCTGCGCGGCGTTGCGGCGGGACTCCTCGCCGATCTCCGCGAGGGCGATCTGCTTCGCGCCGGACGTCAGGTTCTCGATCTGGGAGCTGGACGCGGACTCGGACCGCAGCAGGATGGCGGCGAACGGTGCGACGTCACCGGCCGCGTCGGCGTCGAAGTCGCGGATCACCGCAGACGCGTCCTCGGCGGCGGCAGCTGCCGCACGCGGCAGACGGACGTCGAGGTCGGCGACGACGGGTGTCACCGCTGCCCGGTACGGCTGTCGGACGACGTCGCGCGCGGACTGGGAGAGCAGGTCTGGCGGCAGGGTGGAGCGCCACGGTCGCTCCTCCCAGGTGAGCGGAGGCCACCGGCCGTCCCTGGGGGCTGGTCGATGTGTGTCTGCAGCGGTGTGCACGACGCGATCTTATGCATCGATCAGGGTATAGGGATAGATAACCGGGCTCAGCATCTATCTCTGGCTGGCAGGGTTGCCGTCGCGCTCGGCCCTTCCGCGCTCGAGCAGTGGTCAATGACACGAGGTTCGTCAGCAGTCAGCAGTCAGCAGTCAGCAGTCGGCGGCGCGTAAGGGCGTCAGGGTGGGAGACGAGGACGGCATGGCCGCACGCCGTCGCAGTGAGCAAGACGCTTCACGCGGACCGTGGGTCACATGTAGCCGCGGACCGGCTGATCGTCGGCGTCGTGCCCAGCAGCCGCGACGCGCGCAGGCTGCGAGGTCTCGAGGAACGCGGCCACCCACCAGCGGCGGTCGAGAACCGACCAGCCGCCATGGGCGACATAGGGCGCCGATCGACGGACGAGGAGGCTGAGCCCGAGGCGCAGCCCGACGACGACGATCGGGGTGCACCAGAGCGTCAGCGACACCGGTCGACCCCACTGAACGGCGATGTACGCGACGGAGAGCAGGACGTTGAGGAGAAGGTAGAGGACTGAGAACGTGCCGAGGATAGGTGCCCGTGGGACCGCGCGGAAAAACGCGAACGGGGCCATCAGGGTGACCGCACCGATCACGGCAAAGGCGAACGAAAGGAGCCCCAGAGCAATGATGTTCGGCGCCGCGGCGGGATGTCGCGCGGCGAGGAGTCCGATGACGATCGCGCACACCGCAAGCGTCTGCCCTACGACGGGAAGTACAAGCTTGGTGGTCCTAGACCGGGAGCTCCAACGCACCTCAGCGATCTCCTCGTCCGCGAGATCCCATTCGCGCAGCTGGTGGAGGATCTCCACTTCGTTCATGCGCTTACCCGTGTCCACTAAGGCTTGGATGCGCGGCGGGTACCGGGCGGGCACGAGCGCAGCGAGCGACGCCATCAACGAGCCTGCCATCACCGCTGCTAAGAGCCGCCCGACGGAATCGCCCGCGGTGAGACCTTCTGCCTCCCATCCCGCGAGCGCGTCCACCGCCGCCCAGAGGGCGACCGTCGTGCCGCCCCACCCTGCGACGACGGCGATCTCGCGGAGCTGCTGGTCGGTCATCGAGGTGGCGGTGTCACCGATGTCGTTCATTCGGATGTGCGCCGGACCCCGTACGACTCCGAGGCCGTAGACCACGAGGAACACAGTGATGAGCGTGACGGCCTCGTTCAGCCCCAAGCGCGGGAGTGCGGAAGACCACGACGTGTCTACGTTCCGGGAGGGGACCGTCGAGATGAGGACGGCGATTCCCGCTGTGAGGCCTGCCGCGAGAGCGACCGTGTATGCGATCGAGATCCGGAAGCGCCGACGCGCGTCCCGGACCTGATGGGTGGGGTCGTTCGGACCGCGACTACGACGCCGGGTCATGGTGACCTCTGGTGCGCGGCGCGCAGTCCGATGTGGTCGAGGAGGGTGCGTATGGCGGCGAGCAGGGGTCCGTTCAAATGGCCTGTCATGGCATGGCCCGGAGCGGCTGGCAGGAGGTCATGTCACGATCGAACCTCGAGGGTCAGACATCGGTCGTGGGATGCGTCGGAGAGACCGAACTGCTCGCACGGCGGTGTGCGTCCGGCAGGAGGCGTCAGAGTGCAGGGCATCGCCTGATACCTCGCGTTCGAGCCCGGGAGGGATCAGGCGGACGTCTCGCGGAACTCCTCGTACACGCCGCCGAGGTACTCGATCACCATCTTCTGAAAGCCCGGCTTGTTGAAGAACAGGTCGAACATCTTGGCGTTCTCACCGTGGCGGGCGGCGACGTGGTGCGGGAGCTTGTCGCGCAGGACAAGATCGAAGTGGTCGCGGTCGTTGTTCAGCGCGACCACGCGCAGCTCGTCGTCGGCCAGGACCTCCAGGCGCTGCTGGTTGAACCACACCTTGTCGGCGTCCGTGGTGCCGACGCCGAACTTGTCGTTGAGCTGCTCGACAAGCTCGGAGAGCTTGTCGAGGATCGGATCCTGGCCGCCCATCCCGCCCCCGGGCAGCACCTCGCCAGGGTCGTCGGAGCCCTCGGCGAGCGCCGCGTTCTCCTCCTCGGCTGTCAGTGCCGTGCGGAGGTGCGTGAGCTGCACCTGGTCGGACACGAGTGGCATGGGGTCGGACTCGGAACGGGGGAGCTGAGTCATCAGCGCCTTGCCGAACAGGTAGAGCCGCTCGAGCTCGCGGTCCGTCCACGTCATGATCTGCGCGAGGAATGCGTACGCGCGGAGGTACGCGGTCAGGGCGTCACGGAAGGCATCCTGGTCGTCTCCGTCGAGCTCCAGGAAGCGACCGACGGTCTTGCCGAGCTGGGCGTAGACAACCTGCTGCTTGGACTGCTGACCGGACAGGAGGGCCTCGACGGCGAGCTCCATCTCGTCGACGTCGAGGACGTGAGCGGCCATGAGGGTGTGCTGCAGGTTGTAGATGTCGTTCGGCTCCGCCGCGAAGGCGGTGGAGGACTCGAAGAACGGTGCGAACGCGTCCTGGATCTCCTCGACGCTGTTGGCGAAGTCGAGGACGAACGTGTCGTCCTTGCCGGCGTGCGTACGGTTGAGCCGGGAGAGCGTCTGCACGGCCCTGACCCCGGCGAGCTTCTTGTCGACGTACATCGTGTGCAGCAGCGGCTGGTCGAAGCCGGTCTGGTACTTCTCGGCGACGACCAGCAGGTGGTAGTCCTTGCCGCCGAACCTAGTCGGCAGCTCGGCCTCTCCAAAGCCGTTCATCATCGGCTCGGTGTAGGCGACCTCAGGGACGTCCGGGTCGGCGAGCGTCCCGGAGAAGGCGACGAGAGCCCGAAGAGGGCGCGGACCCGTGTCGTAGCCCTTCTCCTTGATGTACCGGTCGATCTCCTGCTTGTAGCGCACCGCGTGCAGCCGCGAGCGGGTGACGACCATGGCTTTGGCCTGGCCGTTCACCTTGCCTCGGGTCTTGGCGCGGAAGTGCTCGACGACGATCTCCGCCTTGGCGCGCAGGTTCGTCGGGTGCAGCGACACGAACCGTGCGAGCTCGGCACGTGCCTTGTCGACCGGCACCTCGGGGTCGTCCGGGGCAGTTGTGGCGAGCTTGAAGTAGGTGGAGTACGTCGAGTAGTTGGCGAGCACGTCGAGGATGAACCGCTCCTCGATCGCCTGCCGCATCGAGTACAGGTGGAACGGCACGAACATGTCCTTGCCGTCCTGGCCCGGAACACGCTGGCCGAAGAGGTTGAGCGTCTTCGGCTTCGGCGTCGCCGTGAACGCGACGTACGTGAGGTTCTTGCTCGCACGGCGCGCAGCCGCGGAGTGCGCAATCACGTCGGTGCCCAGGTCGACGCCCTCGTCCTCGTCGGCCTCCTCCGCTTCCAGCTCCGCGATCTCGCCGGCGGATAGCACAGCCTGCAGCTGCTTGATCGACTCGCCCGACGTCGACGAGTGCGCCTCGTCGACAAGCAACGCGAACGACTTGCCGACGACGTCTGCGGCCATCGCGGCCACGACAGGGAACTTCTGCAGCGTCGTGATGATGACGCGGGCAGCGTGACCCTGCAGCGCCTCCTTGAGCTGATCAGAGTGCTTGTCGATCCGCACGATCGTGCCCGGCGTGTGCTCGAGCCCTGCCACCGTGTCCTGCAGCTGACGGTCGAGGACCACACGGTCGGTGATGACTACGACCTTGTCGAAGATCGGCTGGTTGGACTCGGCGTGCAGACGCGAGAGCGCGTGAGCGGTCCAGGCGATGGTGTTCGACTTACCCGAGCCGGCCGAGTGCTGGATGAGCCGGTTGGTGCCGGCGCCGTCGCGCAGGGTCGCGTCGATGATCGAGCGGACCGCGTGCCACTGGTGGTAGCGCGGGAAGAGGATCTTGCCGTCCTCGGCGTGGACGAACGACCCGATAATGTCGAGCCACGCGTCCCGCTGCCAGACCTGCTCCCACAGGTACGCGCTGTCGTAGCCCTCCGGGTTGGTGGGGTTGCCGTCGCCGCCCTGCTCGCCGGGGCCACCCGTGCCCTGGTTGAACGGTAGGAAGCGCGTCTTGTCCCGCTCCAGCCTCGTCGTCATGTAGGCGCGGTGCGGGTCGACGGCGAAGTGCACGAACGCCCGCGCACGGAAGATCAGATCGGCCGGATTGCGGTCGGTGCGGTACTGCTGCATCGCGTGCTGCACGCCCTGCTGGGTGAGCGTGTTCTTCAGCTCGGCGGTCGCCGTGGGGATGCCGTTGACAACGAGGACGACGTCGAGGGAGTCCGCCGTCGTCGACTCGCTGTGGTGGAGCTGCCGGACGATCGCGGTGCGGTTCGCCTCGTACCGGGTAGTAAGTGCCTCGGTGAGGGTGTTGGCCGGCTTGAAGAAGCAGGTGTGGAAGGTGACGCCGTTGAGCTTGATCGCGTCGCGCAGGACGCTGATGGTGCCGCGGTGGTCGATCTGTGCGGCGACGTGCTGAACGACCTTCGAGCGGGCGATGCCGTCGCCGCCGAGTCGGGTGACGAGCTGCTTCCACGCCTTGGGCTGGGACTGCTCGATGAAGGTGAGGAGCTCGTCGGGGAACAGGCCGAGGTCGCGGTCGTAGCCGAGAGGGGGGACCTTCGCCCAGCCGTTATCCAGCAGGTGGTTCTCGATGCTCGACTCGAACGCCTGCTCGGTGTGGACGCTCATGCGGGGAGGCTCCTGCCCGAGGCTGTCGGGACGTCGAAATGACCGGTGACCGCGGCAGTGATGAGCGCCTGCTTGTACTCATTGAGAAGACCCGCCGAACTCTCAAGAGAAGTCGCCGCTGACAACCCTCTCGCGTCGATTGACTGAGCCGCCTTCGCGAGTTGGGCTTGTTCATCGAGATTTGGCGTAGGAACTATGACCCTTCGTAGGTCGGCGATATTGATGCCCTTGACCGTCGCACCAACGATCATCCGAGCGATGCGGGCCTGCACGGTTGGCGTCTGGAGTACGTGAAGAAGCCAGGTGCCACATACCCCCTGAGGGGCGATCCGTGCTGAGTCCTGTGTCAGGTTTGCTCCCGCGAGAGTGTCCGGGACAGTGGCAACCTCGCCGACGCTCCCGCGGATCGCTATGACGACGTCGCCTTCACGAACTCGACTGCGCGAGTAGGCACGGTCGATCTCCGGGGCCGTACGTCGCAAGAGTTCCGGATGTAGCCTCTGCGCACCGATGTCTCCACCCTTGATGATGGGAACTCCACCTGGAAAGTCGGGGCCAGGCAGCACGATCCCGTATTGGATCGGCCGCGCTGGATCGGTGAGCGTCGCAAGAGTCCTGCCCTCGCCTGCCGCTCCAAGCAATGCCTCGAGTTCTGAGCGCCGAGACTCCCGAACGAGATGCAGTTGCCTGCGCCTCGCTTCAATCACACGGTCGATTCGGGAGACCTGGTCGTCGAGGAAGTCCGCGATCCGCCGCTGCTCATCGATGGGCGGCACATCAATCTGCAGACGACGCAGTCCGTCGGAGCCGAGATGCAGGATGTTGGCACCGTTGGCCACAGCAGCCATCTGACCGGACGCGTGAGCGTGGCGTGCCCACCATGCGATGAATCGTCCGTCGGCGATGCTGGGCCGCGGGCGCATCCGAAGCAGCGTGTTCTGGAAGCACACAACACCCCGCACCTGGGACTGCCAGACCGCCGAGGCTCCAACGGCGTCGCGACTCCCACTACCCTCCGTCACGAGGACGTCGCCGTCGCACAGGCTGAAGATCGCCTGCTCCGCCGGTGAGAAGTTCATCGACTTCACGTCGTCCGCGTAGACGGTTCCGTCCGCGATGTTGGCGGATCTCAGGTACGGGACGAGATGATCTCCCGCTTCGTACTGGGGTGCCCGCTGTCTGCCGAGGCGGATCTCGGCGGCCTGGGACGCCATTAGTCTCACAGACCCAGGCCCCTCATCCAGTCCTGGATTTGGGTCTCGAGCGCACGAATCTCGCCGCCGATCTCCTCGACGGGTCGCGGCGGCGTGTACACGTAGAATTGCCGTGTGAAGGGGATCTCGTAACCGATCTTCGTCTTGCTGTGGTCGATCCACGCGTCCGGAACGTAGGGGTGGATCGCCTCCTGCAGGTGCGTCTCGGCCGCCTCGTAGAGCGCCTTCGCCCGCTGCTCGTCCCTCATGGTGATGTACCCGGCCGGCAGCGGGATGTTCTCGAAGTCGCGCAGGTCGGGGTCGGGTTCCGGCTCTCCCTTCTTGAGGATGGGCGGCGCGTCCTCGTCGTATACCGCCGCGGCCTTGAGCACCGCGCGGAGCATCTTGCCGTCGAGTGCAGGGGTCGCGGGTTCAAGTCCCGTGAGCCACCCTGCGAACTCCTTCTCGGTCGCGGCCGACGTCCCGGCGTGCGCCCCCATGGCGTCGCGCGCGTCGTCGGGCAGGAGGGAGAGGACCTCGTCGGTGACCTCCCAGCGGCGACGCATCGGCCGCTCGACGGTGATGCGTTGGAACCCGAATGTCTCGTTCGGCAGCACCTTGACCCGGGAGTCCTCGGGCAGCTCGTCGTAGAGGCGGACGAGCTCGTCGATCGACTCCTCGGAGAGGAACTTGCGCTTGTCGCCGAGCGACTTGCGCATCTTCGTGAACATCGCGCGGCCGTCGACGAGCGCGACCTTGCCAGCACGGTGCGCGGGCTTGGCGTTGGTGAGGATCCACACGTACGTCGAGATGCCGGTGTTGTAGAACATCTGGTCCGGCAGGGCGACGATGCCCTCGAGCCAGTCGTTCTCGATGATCCACCGTCGGATCTCCGACTCCCCGGAGCCCGCCGCGCCGGAGAACAGCGGCGAGCCGGACAGCACGATGCCGACCCGGGAGCCGGACTTCATCTTCGACAGCATGTGCTGCAGGAAGAGGAACGACCCGTCCGAGACGCGGGGCAGGCCCGCGCCGAACCTCCCGGCGAAGCCCAGAGCGGCGGCCTCGTCCTGGATCGGCTTGGCATAGCTCTTCCAGTCCACGCCGTACGGCGGGTTGGCGAGCATGTAGTCGAACTTTACGTTCGGGTAGGCGTCCTGCGTCAGCGAGTTGCCGAACGCCATGTTGTCCGCGCCGACGTCCTGGATCAGCAGGTCGGAACGGGCGATCGCCCACGTCTCGGGGTTGAGCTCTTGCCCGTAGACCTGCACCCGCGCGGTGTCGTTGAGCGCACGGATTCGATCCATGGCGGCCGTGAGCATGCCGCCGGTCCCGGCGGCGGGGTCGTACACCGTCCGCACGGGCATCGTCACGCCTTCGATCGCCTCGGCCGACTGCCCCGACAGGAGCAGGTCCACGACGAGCCGGATGACCTCGCGCGGCGTGTAGTGCTCGCCGGCGGTCTCGTTGCTCATTTCGGAGAATTTGCGCAGCAGCTCCTCGAAGATGTGTCCCATCGCCTCGTTCGACACGGCGTCCGGGCCGATGCGCAGGTCGGCGAAGTCCGACAGCACGCCGTAGAGGATCCCGGCGGCCTCCATGCGGGCGACCTTGCCTGCGAAGTCGTACCGCTCGATGACCTCGTACGCGGCGGGCGACAAGCCGGACACGTAGGCGTGGAGGTTGTCGGCAACGTTCTTGTCGTCGGCCAGGATCGTGCGGAACGTCAGCGGCGAGGTGTTGTAGAACGCCGCGCCCGCGATGCCCTGGAGGATGAGGTCCTCACCCGGGCCGAGCTTCTTGTCGCCGAAGCTCGCGGCGTGGCGCAAGACCTGCTGCTTGGTGGGCTCGAGGACGGCGTCGAGGCGTCGCAGGACGAGGAGCGGCAGCATGATCGATCCGTACTCGTGCTGCTTGAAGCTGCCGCGCAGCTTGTCGGCGACCTTCCAGATGAACGCGACCTTGTCCTGAAAGCCCTGCGGCTGCGACATCGTGCCCCTTCGCCATGCATCAGTGGCCCCCGCTGGCCGACTGACGACGCGGGCGCTCTCAGGGATGCTAGTCGCGCCGTAGCCGTCGATCCGACGGGTGGCAGGTGAAGACGGACGCCTCCCCGAGTCGTGCCACGGTCCGTGACCTGAGCTCCGATCTGGCCAAGCGCCTTGGCTGTGAGCGGTGCCCATGTCTCCGGGCTACGGCTGCGTGTCGCTTGACTGCATCTTGTTCTGCCGACAGAACCACTCGTAGCGCCACTCGAGGGCTTCCTCGTGCGGAGGCGGGACATCCGCGCGCAGGTGAACTGACGTCAGGCGGAGATCCGCGGCGCTGGTGCCGGTTCCGAACTCCATCCTGAGCTTCGAGGGGTGCAGGGCCCACAGCCCCGCGTCGAAGGCACGGTGCAGCGTCGCGGTCAGTAGCAGGCCGTTGCGATCATCGTCTGGTCCGCCCTTCGCGACCGGCATGACATGGGCCGCATCGAGGACCTGCTTCACCGGGACGCCAGTGATGGCGCATCGCCCGCTGTAGCGATGCAGTACGCGAAACGCGAAGTGCGGGTCACGTTCCCAGCGGGACGCCACTGTGTCACGGCGGCTACGCGAACGGTCGGTCTGGAATGGTCGGTCAGGGTCTAGTTCGACCTGCAGGCGAGGCGGCGCCAATTCCGTGAACTCGAAGAGAAAGCTCTGCGCCGCGTCGTCCGCAGCCGTCACCCATCCCAGCCGAACGCGTCGATTCGCCCCGGCACTCTCAATCACAAACAGCGGCAGTTCCGCACCGATGAGAGCGGCGACCGCCTCGATCTCCGACCGGTCACGACCAGGTCGCTGGGTCCGCGGGTAGCTGTAGACCATGGCGTGCTCGTCGCTGATATCCGAGTAATGCTTGCCCGTCGATCGGACGCTGACGGCTAGACCGGTCGGCGTGAGCGCGGACGTCCTGCTCTTGTCCATCGAGATGCCGCGACCACCTGTGCGGACGTTCCTCTCCTTGAGCCAGCGCGTGGACACCACGCCGCTGGTCTTCTGCAGCTCCTGCCAGACGCTGGCGCGCCAGCGGCGCTCATCCTCGAGAGTCCACCCGGCGAGGGTCAGCACCGTGAAGCCCGCGGCCTCGAGGAGCGGGAGCCTCGTGCTCGGTCGCGCCGACAGAAGACTCTGTTGGGCGCCGCTCAGTGCGGCTTCGATGCTGCCTGCGTCGTACCTGCGGCCGCGGGCGATGATGACGTGCCCGGGTGCTCTCGGAGGATGTCGTCGCAGGTGCTCGCCCTCGCCTAACTCGTCGTACTCGTCCAGGCGGAACTGGACGTCGTCCGCGGTGGGCATCATGCGAGACGCGCCGTTTTCTCCACGCTCGGAGCTCACCAGCAAAGATCGCCTCGGGCAAGGGAGCACCCGGGCGAAACCCAGCAGCGTGCGGTGACGCTAGGCCGCATGCCTCGCTGCCGCCGCACGCGGAAGACCCGTCAGCACCGCCGGCCTACGACCTCCTCGATGAGCCCGGTGTGCCGGGCCTCGCGGACGATGACGTCCTCCCATTGGGTGAGGACCTCGTCGGTCCACACCCAGGTGAACAGGATGTCTTCGGCCGGCGTGAGAAGGACGTCCATGATCGTGAACGGGAACAGCTCGCTCGTGTCGATGAAGACCCGTGGCAGCCGGGCCACCTACCTACGCCTCGAGAGCTGCGCGGATCGCGTCAGCGCCGGCCCGGCGCTGTTCGCGCTCGGCGGCGACGTCCACGACGTCCTGCACCCGGATGCGGCGGTGGCGACTGCCCGGCAGGCGGCGGAAGGGGAGCACGCCGCCCTCGCACAGACGGTCGACGAACTGCCGCGTCACGCCGAGGATCTCTGCCGCCTTGGCTGGAGTGACCTCGTCCTCGGCGCGCAGCACCACGACCCGGGCGCCGTGTGCCACGTCGTCGAGCATCGCGCGCACGGCGGCCTCGACCGGGGTGTCGCTCACGAGCCGATCCGCCAGGTTCCTGGCATCGGAACGGACGGCGGGATCCGCAGGGTCGAGAGTCGTGGAGAGCGCGTGTGTCGCCATGCGTCCCATGGTAGGTCTATCTGCAACAACAGCAACCACGTGCGCATGCCGACGCGTCGACTGCCTACTGGCGCCCCCGCCCGTACGTGACGCGTCGCAGGAGCGCGTCGAACGGCCCCCGCCGCCCTGCCCGGTCCAGAGCCACCGCCCCGAGCAGGGTCACACCCCAAGCCGCCGTCGCCACCGCGTACGCCCCGGCGTAGCCCAGCCCCTCACCGAGGCCGAGGCCCCAGGCAGCGAGCAGCGGCGCCATGAGGAACGACTGCGCGAGGTACCCGCTCAGCGACCGCTCTCCGAGCGCCGCGAGGGCTCCGGGGAAGCCTCGTCGACCCCGCGCAGCCCACCGGTGCGCCAGCAGGGCGAAGCCGCACACGTAGCCGAGCCCGCCGACCATGCCGCCGGCGATCGTGAGGTAGACGGCCCCCGCCCGGCCGAGGGCGTCAGGGTGCCACGCGCCCAGCGCGATCAGCGCGACGGGCGTCGCGCTGAGGACGTTGACCGTCATCGCGATCGCCAGCGTCCGGCGCAGGCGGGGGAGGTGCTCGGCGGGTCGGGACAACCAGCCCAGGCGGTGCACGAGCATGCCGGCGACGACGAGCGGCACGAACGTCAGGAGCAGGGCTGCCATGCCGATCTGGACCGCGGCGCTCGTGACGCCCATGACCAGGTGCTCCAGGTAGGTGTTGCCGTAGAGCGGCTCACCAGGCGGTGGGGCGGGGAACGGGATGACCCCGGAGGTGAGCAGGGCGAGCACCGGGGCCTGCACCAGGAGCACGTAGGTGCCGGTGACCCAGAGCCACCGGCGCAGCACCCGGTCAGAACGGTGGACCACGGCGAGCGCGACGAGTCCGGTCGCGCCGTAGGCACTGAGGATGTCGCCGAAGAACAGCAGCAGCGCGTGCAAGACGCCGAGGCAGATGAGGGCGAGGCTGCGGCGGGCGAGGACGCGGCGAGCGCCCGCGGGAGCCACGCCCCGGCGTGCCAGGTTGTCGGCCATGACCGCGATCCCGAAGCCGTACAGGATCGCGAACATCGGCCGGGCGCGGTCGGCGACGAGCAGCTGCTCGGCCACGTGCAGGGCGCGGTCGACGACGGTGCCGTCGGCGATGTGGCCGTACGCGTCCAGCGGCCGGTTCCAGAGGTAGAGCGGCACGTTGGCGAGCGCGATGAACAGGAGCATCGCGCCCCGGGCGATGTCGGGGGCGAGCGAGCGCTCGATGCGGGCGATGGGGGCGGCGAGGCCCGTCGAGACGCCCGCCGCGACCGGTCCGGCCGACGCGCCGGGGGACGAGGTGATCGGCGGCGCGCTCACTGGACGGTCCGCACAGTCCGGCGCACGGCCCGGGGTTCCGGCAGGGCGCGCACCTCGCGTCGGGTGGTGGGGTGCCGGCCGTGCGGCATCGCGTTGACCGCGGGGATCGTCATGATGTGCTCCGTGGTGGCGGTGGAATGGTGATTCACCACGATCGCGGCCGCCTCAGGGCGCGCACATCGGCCGCGCGGGCCGGTGTGACCTGACCGGAAGCACGGTCCTCTTCTCGTGCTTCCGGCTGATAGGCAGCTGTCGCCGCATCGCTCCGAGGGTGCCCGTTCGTTGTTCGGAGAAACACCGAACACCGGACGCTCAGCGTCGATCTGGCCTGTGAGGCCCAGTCCGATCAAGGTGACGGCGGCACAGCGGTCCGCAAGCGGCCGTCAGCTCCGGCGTCCCACCACGTTCTCGATGAGCCCGGGGATGCGGTGCGCGAGCGTCGCCCACACGAAGTCTGCCTGCACCCTGTCGTAGTGGTGCGCGATGAGATTGCGCATCCGTTGGATCTTGACCCATTCGACGTGCGGGTGGTCCACCTTGAAGTCGTCGGGCAGTCTCTCGACGACCGTCGAGACCTTGATGACGATGCGTTCTCCCGCGTTGCGCAGCAGCCGACCCTGGGCGTCGTCCGCGAGGTAGGCGTCCTGGCCGAGGCTCACGACGTGTGCTGCGTCCTCACCCATGGTCACGAGGTCGCCCAGAAGACGAGCGACCTTGTCCGACGTCATCACAGAGGAACCGCGTCGCGACGGGCATGTGCGCTGACTGCCCCGACCACGCGGCCGGAGACGACGTCCACCTTCGTCCCCAGCAGCTGCTCGAGCTCGTCGGTGAGGTCGAGGACGTCGACGAGGTCGGTTCCGTCGTCGAAGGTGATCATGAGGTCGACGTCGGAGTCCGGGGTGTCCTCACCTCGGGCGACCGAGCCGATGACCAGCGCGTCGTGACCGTGGTGCCGGGCGACGGCCGCGCGGACCGCCGCGCGGTGGCGGTCGAGCACGGTGGACGGGCGGACGCGCAGTGCCGCCTCGAGCCTGGCCCACCCCTCGGGGCCGATGCCGCGACGTCCGGTCTCGGCGGCCGCGATGGCGGGCTGAGCGACCCCGGACCGAGCCGCGAGCTCACGTTGGGTGAGCCCGAGGCGCGTCCGACGGGCTCGCAGCTCGGCGCCGTGGAAGTCGCTCATGGTGTGACGATAGCGCGACTGCTATCGCGTGTGGTCGTGACGGGACCGGTCCCAGGTGCGCCGTCAGGCCGACACCTACGCTGGCCGGGTGGAGACGAGGGCACTGAGCAAGGACGGCAGCGTCCACGTCACCGACGAGCGGATCAACACCGTCTCCCACCTGGCCGCGACGTGCTTCGCGCTGGTCGGGTCGGCGCTGCTGATCACGCAGGCAGGCGCCCAGGGGGACCCGTGGAAGATCGTGGGCTTCGGCGTCTACGGCTTCTCGGTGCTCATGCTCTTCGCGTCGAGCACCCTGCACCACGGCCTGGACCGCAGCCCGCGGGTCGACGAGGTGCTGCGCACGCTCGACTACGACTCGGTGTTCCTGCTGATCGCCGGGTCCGTCACGCCGCTGGTGCTGGTGCTGTTCCGCAACACCTACGGGTGGACGGTGCTGGGGGCGGTGTGGCTCGTCGCGGCCGCGGGGATCGTCCTGCGCTCGCTGCGCCGCGACCTGCCCAAGCACCTGACCAACACCCTGTACATCGTGCTGGGCTGGATGCCGGTGCTGCTCGTGGGCGCGGGGGTCTCCCTGCCGTGGGGCGCCTACGCGCTGATGGCCGCCGGTGGGGTGATCTACAGCGTCGGTTTCGTGATCTTCGTCGTCGAGCGGCCCAACCCGGTGCCCGGGGTGTTCGGCTTCCACGAGATCTGGCACCTGATGGTCGTGGTCGCCGCAGCCCTGCACTACTTGCTCATGTATTGGTACGTGCTGCCGGCCTGACCTCCGGTCGGCGTCACCGCCGGCCGCCGGGGCCCCGCACGCACGCGGCATACCGCAGAGAGGACGACGCCATGACGGACCTCGTCACCACCGCCCGCGAGATCGCCACCGACGCCCACCGCGGCCAGGTCGACAAGGTCGGCGCCCCGTACATCGGTCACCCGACCCGCGTCGCCGCGCACGCAGCGGCCGCAGGCGGCGACGAGCGCGTCATCGCCGCGGCGTGGTTGCACGACGTCGTCGAGGACGCCGGCATCACGCCCGACCACCTACGTGCCGCGGGCATTCCCGACGACGTCGTCGCGGCGGTCGTCGCCCTCAGCAAGGTGCCCGGGCAGAGCGTCGAGGACTACTTCGCCGGCGTGAACCGCGACCCGATCGCGATCGCCGTCAAGCACGCGGACCTGGCCGACAACACCGACCCGGCGCGCCTTGCCGTGCTCGACGAGGACACGCGCCGGCGTCTGGTGGCGAAGTACGAGCGAGCCCGCACGCTGCTCGCAGCGTCCTCGCACCCCTGACCGGTAGTCAGGCGCCCGCGGGAGCCGCCGCCGCGAGCCGTTCAGTAGGGCGGCATCTTCCCCAGGACCCTGTCGGCGGCGTCGACGATCGCCTCGCACAGCGGCAGATCGCCTCGCACGTCGTCACCCGTGGCCGGAAGCTGGTCGAGGTAGTCGCCGGCGTTGCGTGCGCGACGGATCCTCGAGTACGGCGCCAGAGTGTTGCCCATCGGCGGATCGAGCTGGGCCCGGACAGCGTCGTACACCGCGATGTGTCCTCCTGCCCGGGTGGGGCGCAGGCCCTGGGCGAGCAGGACAGCGGTCAGTGCTTTGCGGTTCGCTGCGTGCAGGGCGTCGTACGCGAGATCGACATCGGCGTCGGCGAGCAGCGCGGCCGACTGCAGGTGCACCCGCGACTTGTTCACGAGCGCTCGCGCCGCCTCGAGATCGGCTGGGACTCGCTCGACGGTGCCGGCGGCAATCAGCTGGTCGACCGTCGCGCGGCCCTGAGCCCACGGGTTCACGAGGCGGCCGCCTGTTCGTGGCGGCCCACGTGCAGCTCGACAAGGGGACGTTCACGGACGGCCGCGATGAATGGCTCGTCCGCGTCGCGCCAGCGCTGCGGGCTCACGTAGGTGACATTGACCTCGCGTGCCAGCCGGTGCTCGAGGCCGTCGAGAGCGACATCGACCTGAGCGCGGGAGGGCTGGCCGACGATGAGGACATCGACGTCGCCGGGCGCCTTGCCCGCCTCGCCCTGGTACCGCGCGGCCCAGGACCCGTGCACGTAGGCGGCCTCGATGCCGTCGACGCCCGCCAGAGCCTGCTCGATCAACCGGGCGGGGCCATAGGTCACGATCAGCAGCTGACGCAGGGGCGCGGTGGCGGGGTTGTCCACGGCGGGGCTTACCACGGTCGCGCGGCCGATCCGCACACCGGCGATCAGACCGGAGTCGAGCAGGCGACGCACCTCGCGGGAGACCGTGGGCTCGGGTGCGTCGAGGACGCGCGCCAGGTCCGCGGCGGTGGCGGGCTTGTCGCTGGTCAAGATGTGCAGGAGGAGACGTGCCTGCAGAGCCGACCGGAAGATCGGTACCAGTGCCGGAGCCTCAGTTCGCATATGACGCATGTTAACACTCGTCAATCGATCACGAGAGATTGAACGCGTGACGCGGTCGTCACAAGGGTCGGGACGTGACGAGTCGCGCTCGTCGCCCTCCTGGCCGGCTGTGCGCGCTCGCGCGAGATCACTCAGAGGCGCCAGGATCGTAGTTCGTCGACCTCTGTGCCAGGGGTGAGCTCTAGCGGCTCGGCAGCCCAGTCCGTGACGACGACGAGAGCACCGTCCAGGACCGGGACGCGTTGCGCGAGCCACGCGAGGACGTCGGCAACAAGGTCGTCATCACCCTCGATGCCCAGGCCTTCGCCACCGACGAGCATGACGATGCGCGCGCTCCGGCCTTCCTTCTCGACCTCCAGCTGACCTGTCGAAGAACTCCGCCTCTCGCCTGTCGAGGCCGTGAAATCGACGGTGCGCCATTCTTGGCGTGCTCCGCTCTCCAGATCGGCGACATCGAACACCGGCCCTTCGAGAATCGCTACGAGAACATCAGCCATCACGTACTCCTCGTCGCCTATCCGGTGAGCGGACATATCCACGAACGCCGATCGCCGTCGTGCGAGCCTCGACGAACTCGGCAGCGGCCCGGCTGTTGGTCGTGAGCTCGACGACGCCCTTCCTCCGATGACCTGATCACCAGCGAGCTGCAGCCTTCGGGGCGTCAGCCTCCGGTCACCTGCGGTGAGCGCGCCCGACGACGAACTCGAGCAACCGCAGCAGGAGCGGTTCGGCCCTCATCGAAGGGCAAGCACCTCCTCGGGGCTCATCGCGGCCGTCAGCGCCGCCGGACCGGACGGTGCCCACTCGAAGAGGAGTGCCTCACCACTGGAGGGGAAGCCGGGTAAGCACGTCAGCATCGACACGAGCTGCGCCGCCACGTGTCGGTCCGCGACCTCGATGTCCACGGCGTCACCTGCGGTGTGCAGCCGCAGGAGCGCGAGCACAGGCGCGCCGACCTCCGGGAAGACCTGCCACTGTCCGGTGTTGTAGGTGGCCACGCGCCCTGTCGCGCGGACGACGACGGTGTGCGGCCACTGCGCCCGCAGCGCCGCCGAGAGACGGCTCTCGGGGATCCGGTACGCCCCGGCCGGGATGGCGACGGTCAGGTCGAGCATGTCGGATCCCCTCCGTTCACGGGACCAGTCGAACGTCACCGCGGATACCCAGCTCGATCGTCCGTGACTCCAGGAATCGTGCAGCCCTCGCATTGCTCGTCACGTGCTCCATGACCGCGTCAGGGCCCAGGACAGCACCGACCTTGTGGGATCTGAGGCCCCGACGTCTGGACGATGTCATCGCCGCACCAGTCATCGAACTCGTAGACGAGCTCGGCAAGCAACTGCCGCTCGCGGGTGATGTCGTAGTCGACAGGGCCGAGGTCGCCTTCTACGACCGGGTGAAGCCAGTACATCATCAACGCTCCCGGGGCTGAACAGGTGGCCGCGGGGGTGGTGCCGACGAGCGTTCAACAGCGCTCGTCACGCTGTCACGCCGGTGCTCCCGGGGTCGCCCCGAGGGTGGCGTTCACGATCGGCCCCCACTCTCCAAAGACGGGCACGTCGAGCCAGTAGCCGTCTGTGGCGACGTCGGCGAACTGCGTGGCGTGCGTCTGCCCCGACTCGTCGCTGACTGTCACGGAGGCGGTGCCGTCGTGTCGGGTCGTCGTCTCGACGACAGTGGTGGCTTCCGACATCGGGTGCTGCGTGTCCTCGTCGGGGTAGAGGTACTCGGTTGTGACCCACCGCCACAGCCGACCTTCGACGAGGTCCCAGTCCACGTTCCGAGCGACAGACCCGCCGGGAAGGAACAGCTGCACCCGGAACCGACCGTAGGCACCGACGAACCAGACGGGCCGCGGCGTTCCGTCGGCGTCCCGTACGGCCGCGTCGACGATCTCGAGCCCTTCCCCGTTGTCGTAGCGGCGCCGCGCGTCCTCCTCCGTGAGCCACGAATGGCCCAACGTCGGCTTGCGCGTCAGACGGTTCCACCGCGTGGTGTACAGCACCTGCTGCATCAAAGCCCTCCGGGCGGGTTGTGCGGAACGCTCTCCCTGACGATGACGCCGGCGTCGGCGTCGTAGCCGAAAACCCATTGCGGGCTTTCGCCCAGCGACGGCAAAGGGTCTGGAGCGCCCCTCGAGCTCGACGCTCCCGGGCTGGACAGGTGACCGCGGAGCTGGTGCCGACGAGCGTTAGACAGCGCTGGTCACGACGGTGCGCCCGGGGTCGCCCCGAGGGTGGCGTTGACGATCGGCCCCCACTCCCCGAACACGGGCACGTCGAGCCAGTAGCCGTCCGTGGCGACGTCGGCGAACTGCGTCACATGCGTCTCGCCCGACGCCTCGTCGCGAACGGAGAACGAGGCGGCACCGTCAGGGCGTGCTGTCGTCGTGAGCTCCAGTGTCGCGTGGGACTCCAGGTACGGGGTGTGGTCGTCGGGGTAGACGTACTCCACCGTGACCCAACGCCACAGGCGCCCGTCGACGAGGTCCCAGTCGACGGAGCGGGCCACCGCACCACCGGGCGTGAACAGTTGGACGCGGAACCGTCCGTAGGCCCCGATGACCCACAGCGGCCGTGGTGTGCCTTCCTCGTCACGGGCGCTCGCGTCGACGATCTCCAGACCCAGCGCCTCGTCGGTGTACCGGCGTCGCGCCTCGTCGGGGGTGAGCCAGCCGTGCCCCGCGACAGGTCGACGCGTCAGGTCGTTCCAGCGGGTCGTGTACAAGACCTCGGACATCACGGTCCCTTCGTTGCGAACTCACGAGTCCGATGAGCCCGTTCGCGAGCGCGCTCGACACGGTGTCCGCGAGATCCTCGTCGATCATTGGCGGTCCGCTGCGCGTCGCTGCAGCATCTCCGCAGTCTGGCCCAGACCGCTCTCGTTTCGAAGCCTCCCGCGGCGCCCTGAGCGCCGCCGTGCCAGCCGCCCGGACGTCGTCGTCTTCGTCCTCAGCCAGAGCGAGCAGCGGGCCCCGTGGATGCCACCCCCGCGGCGACCCGCAATCACACCGCCGGATCCGCGTGGTGGCGTACCCGCTACTGCTGCTGCTGGCGAACCACGTACGCGAGCGTCTGGCGGGCGATCTCGGTGCAGCCGAGCCACCACTCGTGGACGTTCGGCCAGCGGTCGACGAGCTCGTTCGCGAACCACAGAACCTCGTGACCACCGTTCGTCAGCGGCCCATCAAGTCGCAGCGCCATCACGTCCTGCTGGTACGGCGCCACAAATATTGGGTAGAGCTGAGCTCGGTCAGGCAGCTCGTCGACAGGACCGGACTCGTAGAACAGATCGAGTGCCGTCACGCCGCGATCCCACAGCGGGCCATGCCCGAGGTCTCGAGTCCCCAGCATGTCCCCGTCGAGGAACGCTGCCGGCCAACCGTCTCCGTAGCCCAGCAGCTGGCGGTACTGCGGGTCGAGGGGGTGCCCGAGGCGGCGCTCCGCGCCGGCGAGAGTTTCGTCATTGGCGCCCATGCCCGGGGCGGACAGCGGGTAGACCGCGGGCGCAACCTGAGCAAGCTGGGTTGTCACGATCCCCAACTGCCCTAGCAGCACATTCCAGCGGATCTCATCCACGTCTCAGCCTCCGATGATCTGCGGGTGCAAGCGCCCGTCGATGAACTTGACCTGGAAGATCGTGGGGCGATAGCCGAGCGGGTATCCCCGCGACGATCCTCCCAGGCTCGCATTGACGCGCTGGAGCTGATCGTGCCACTCACGACCGACAGCCGTGCCCGTCCACGTCGTGTCCGGCACATGTCCGACTTGCCCTGCGTACGGAGTGCCCGAGGCAACTGCCCTGGCGCGCTCAGCCGCAGCCGCAGCGGACGCCTCAACGCGCAAAGCGCCCTGAGTGCTGACGCGGCCAGATGGGGAGAGCATCCCCTCGAGACGCGCAGCGTTGGCGCCGTCCACGTAACTCGTCAGCTGCGCTAGCTCGTCGGCGGTGAGGTCCGGTCGTGCCGCGAAGACGACCGGGCCATCCCCAGGCGTCGGGGTCGCGAGATCCTGATCAGCGAACTGGCGCAGTGTCGGCGCCTTGGCAGGAGTAGTGCCAGTGGCTCGCTCCAGGCTGCTGACGGCATCCGCCCTGTGACGAACCCACGCTCGAGCCGCGCTGGGGTCAGCCGCAAGACCCGCTGTATCTCCGACAGCGGCTCGCATTCCGAGCACCGCCTCGACGCTCACTTCCCCAGCCTCGGGGGCCTCACGCAGCAAGGCACGCTGCCACGCGAGCCACGCGGCGGGGTCGGCGACGACGTCGTCGGCGACGGTACGCACACCCCTGCCCAGGACCGCGCCGCCGAAGGCTCCGGGACCGAATGTCAGGACAAACCCGAGGGTGTCGAGGGCGAGCTGGGTGGGCGTGGCCGTCAGGAGGTAGTCGCGGGTGGCCTGGTCGGGGTCGCGGACGAACGTCGCGATGCCGGCGGACTTGTCCAGTCCCCAGGTCAGGACCCCGGAGATGCCCATGGCCAGGGCCAGGGACCCCCCGGACAGCGCGATCAGCGCGGCGATGCCCACGCCGATGGCGACCTGCATCCATAGGGGTTGGCCGTGCCACCAGTCATCGACGCGGCCCAGGATCCCCGCCAGCCAGAACCCGAGCTCGTAGACCCTCTCCATCCGGGACGCGGCGAGCGGTGCCAGGACCAGGCCGGCTGCGAGCAGCGCGAGCAGCGCCCCAGCAGCCAGGGTCCGGCGCCGCGACGGGTCCACGGGGTGGGCCATGGTCTCGTAGCCCAGCTCACGTGCCGCGCGCTGGGCTGCCAGCGCTGTGGCGCCCTGCTGTGCCGCCGCGCGTCGGGACTGGGCTGGTCCCTTGGCGAAGCCGGCCACGGCGGTGCGCAGGTCACGTGCGATCACCCACAGCGCGCCGGGGACCGCGAACCCGACCGCGTGCGCCCAGGCGCGCAGGGGATCGGGCCACGTGCGCGTCCACTGCCCGACCCGCGTGGCGCACGCATCGACCCACCCAGGGCGCGGCACGACGACCAGCGCCGCGGCAGGCAGCCGGGCCAGCCGGCCGGCGTCGACGACCAGCGCGAGGACCAGCAGCACCACCAGCAGCGCCGGTCGGTGGTTCCCGTGCCCGAACGCCGACCAGGTCGCACGCAGCAACCACGGCACGTGCGTCAGCTGGGGGTCCAGCCACCGCCCGGCCCGGTCACCGCCGTTGTAGGCCGCGTGGTCCGCGACCGCCACCAGCAACGCGATCACCGGCACGAGGACCGCACCGACCCGCACCCCCAGCGCCACGCGATCGTCGCGTCCTCGCACCGCGCGCACCGCTGCGATGCCCAGCCCGACCCACGCGGCCACGACCGCGGTCACGATCCCGTGCCCGGCGAACTCCTGGACCCGGTCGTTGACCGCGACCGGGACTGGCCACAGCCCGAACTGGTCGAAATCCTCGGGCAGACGCTGGGAGGAGAACCCGATGCCTGCCTTGCCGATCGCCAGGGCCAGACGCCGTAGGGACTCCTCGACCAGCAGGAACGCCGTCCCGCCGGCCAGCCCCAGCAGCAACCAGTCCACCACCGCGAATCGCGCGGCCCGCCGCGGGGCGAGCAGCGCCACCACTGCCAACGGCACCAGCTTGAGGGTCTCCTCGGTGATCGCGGCGATCATCACGGACGGACCGTCCTGCGAGACGTGCAGATCGAGGACCACCGTGGTCAACCACCTCGAGACCAGCCCGACCACGAAGGACCACACCACGCACGCCGTGAAGAAACGCAGGTACCCGGTCCACGTCAACGACTTCGTGCGCGCCAGGAAGTACCACGCGACCACGACCCACACGCACCCCAGCCACGCCCGCAGCCCGAACCGGACCTCCGGCACGAACACGAACAGCCCCAGCACCCACACCAGAGCGACCCACAGCCCGACCGCCCGGACCTTGACCCACCGCGCCGCCAGCACCGGACGCCCCGCCCACCACTGCGCGCGACGCTGCGCCCAGACCTGCCACCATTCACGCGGCGGCGCAGCACCCGCCGGGCGCTCCTCGACGACAGCAGACGTCACTACGGCCCCCTGCCGATCGGACAAAACGGACGCCCGCACCGTAGCCGCAATCGGATCCGGCCCGAGACCGGGCATCCACAGGCCACCCAGATGGACCAGCGGTTGCACGCAGGAGGGACCTCATGGCGCGCACGCGTTCACCCCCCGCTCACGTACATCCCCGCCCCCCGCACCTGCACTCGCCCCCACTCCACCGCGACCTCGAGCCCCGCATCCAGCCGCTTCCCGATCGCCTCGGTCACCCGCTTCCCACCGAACATCAGCAGCGCCCGGCGCTTGAGCTCGTCCGCCGACGCCCCACCGGTCTCCTCGGCGGCCACGCGCATGGCGTTCGCGATCTCCACGAGCGACACCTCCTCGACGGGCCGGCTCACCCCGGAAGCCGCACGCCGCACGTCGAGCCATGCCTGGGGCGAGACCCCCGCCGGCCAGTAGAAGTCGTCCCCGGCAGTCCGGTTCTCCACCGGCACGAGCCGCGTGATCGCCGCCTTCCGCTCCTCCCCGACGCGCCCCAGCCCGTACGCGCCCGCCACGATCTTCGTCAGGCGGTCGGGGTGGATCGGCCCCTCGACGGCGATGGCGTCGACGATCGCGGCGCGCACCTCCGCCGCGGTCCGGCCCGACGCGAGCCCGTCGAGCGTCGCGACCGTCCCCAGTCGACCCGGTGCCCACTCCACGTGGTCGCGCACCGCGGGATGGCGGCGAGGGCCGGGCGCCGGGGCGTCGAGGGCCGTGATGGGCGCGTCGTCGTCGACCACATCGTCGATCACCCCGTCCACGACGTCGCCCCAGGGCTCGGCGTCCGCCGTCCCGACCTGCAGGTCATCGACCTCGGGCGTCCCGAAGTCCGCGCCCTCCACCGCCGCCGCAGCCGCACGCACCACCTCCCGCGCCCTCTCCACCGCCCCCGCCAACCGCGCCAGCGTCTCCTCGCGCTGCTGCACCCACTCCGGCAGCCACACCCGCTCCACCCCGGGCCACCGCATGATCCCCTGCAGCACCTCCACCGGCAGCCCGTCCCGGTCGGCCACGGTCCGCCGCGCGTGCCACGTCGGCCCGTCGAGCAGGACGGCGACCAGCGGCTGGTCGGGGTCGTCGGCAGCAGCGATCGACACGTCGACGCGGAAGTCCGACAGCCCGACATCGGTCCGCACGGCGTACCCGGCGAGCCGCAGCTTGGCGGCCAGGTCGTCTCGGTGGTGGTCCACGATCCCGCGTCGTCGGCCGTCCGCCGCCGCGACCTCGACGCCGTGTGCCGCCATCTCCAGGTACGCGCGCAGGTGCTTGGTGCCGACCTGCGTCGACTCCTCCGCGCGCAGCGCCTCGGGCGCGAAGCTCGCGTACAGCACCACCTGCCGCCGGGCGCGCGTGACGGCGACGTTGAGCCGCCGCTCCCCACCGGGCTTCGACAGCGGCCCGAAGTTCAGCGGCACCACACCGCGGTCGTTCGCGCTGAACGCGACGGAGAACAGGATGCAGTCGCGCTCGTCGCCCTGGACGTTCTCGAGGTTCTTGACGAACAGGCCGTCGGCCTCGTCGAGCGCGGCGACGATCCGGTCGTCGCCGCTGTCGCGCAGCAGGTTGTCGATGAGGTCGCGCTGCTGGGCGTTGAACGTGATCACACCCAGCGACGGCGCGCGGCCCGGTGACGCCGCGAAGCGTGCCCGCACGTCCGCGACGATCGCGTCGGCCTCGACGGGGTTGGTCCGCAGCGCCTTGCCCTTGCCGGAGCGCTCGAACTTCCCGTCGACGCGGACCAGCGAGATCCCGTACCCGGCGGGGTGCTGCCGGGTGTCGCCGGGCAGAGGTGCGGGGAACGACGAGAGGCGGTCCTCGTAGTACAGCCGGTTGCTGAACGCGATGAGCGACTCGTCCTGGCTGCGGTAGTGCCACGACAGCCACTTGCTCGGCACCCGCGACTGGACGCACTCGGAGAGGATCGACTCCTCGTCGACCACGGTCTCGACCGTGACGTCCTCCTCGTCCTCGACGCTCGCGCTCGTCTCGGCGACCTGCGTGGGCGGCATCTGCTTGCTGTCGCCGACGACGACCACGGACGACGCCCGCCCCATCGCCCCGATCGCGTCGGCGACGCGGATCTGCGAGGCCTCGTCGAACACGACGACGTCGAACAGACCGGGCCGCGCGGGGAAGAACCGCGCGACCGACTCCGGGCTCATGAGCGTGCACGGCATGATCTCGGTGATCAGCTCGCCGTAGTGCTCCATGAGCGCGCGCACCGTCATGCCGCCGCGCTCGCGCTTGAGCTGCCGGACGAGCCCCCCGATCTGCCCGGCGCCGGAGGTGACATCGAACCGGCGCAGCGCCAGGACCTGGTCGGGGATCGCCTGCGGCAGCTCGGCCCGCACGGCGCGCGTCGCCTGCGTGAAGCGCTCGATCGTCCGGTTGTGGGCGGCGACGTCGAAGTCGCCGAGCGCGGTCGCCTCGGCGCGCTCGGCCAGCGACGTGCGGGCGGCGCCGCGGTCGAAGGCGAGGACGGCGTCGTCAGGGGCGACGCGGCCGTCGAGGATCTCGGTGCGGGCGGCGTCCATGCCGTGCCGGCGCAGCGGCTCGACGTGCCGGACCAGGTCCGCCCACCGCTCGAGGGTCGCGGCGGACTCCAGACGGCGGTCGGTGCGCGTGACCCACCAGACCGTGAGGAACCCGTCGTCCCCGGCCCACCGCTCGAGCGTCGAGCGGTCCACCGCCACCGCGGCGTCGAACGCCGACCAGGCGTCAGCCAGCTCAGCGATCACCGCGGCGGACGTCCCCTGCGGCGTCCCCGAGTAGTACGCGCGCAGGTCGTCGCGCAGCGCCGAGCCGTCGACGGCCAGCACCTCACCGAGCCACGTCAGCGTGTCGACGTTGTCGCGCATCCAGGCCGCAGCCGCTGGGTCGCCGGGGTTCCAGCCGTCGGCGGCGAAGGGGAGCGGGGTCTGCGTGACGAGCGCGCGCAGCTCCGTGACCTGGGCGTACGTCGTCGCCAGGTCCGCGGTCAGGTCCGACAGCTGCTTGAGCGGCACCTCCGACGGCGGCACGACGAGCGTGTCTGCGAACTGCGCGAGCACCGCCCGGCGCCGCTTCTTGCGCCCGAAGAACCCGGACGCGTCAGCCGCGAGCGCCGCCGCGTGGATGGCGGCCACGTCACGCTGCATGACGGCCGGCGCGACGACCTGCCGCCACGCGCCCGTCCCGCCCGCCAACGCGTCGGCCCCCGCGCGCACGCGCTGCAGGTACGGGCGCCAGGTCGAGTCGAGCACCGTGGCGATGCTCGTGAGCGGGTACCGGGGCGTGTCGGCGAGCCGGAGCCACGCCGTCGCGTCGTCCGCTGACCGCAGCCGACCGAGCCGAGGCAGCTCCAGGCCGCCGTCCAGCGCACCACCGATCGCGGCGTCCAGGCGCAGCGCCGCGGCGTGCACGGCGGCGACGTCGAACGGTGCGTCCGGCCGCACGTCGACGAACCGCCACGGGTGCCGCGGCCGGGGCCGCGCGAGATCGGCCACCTCGGGCAGGTCACGCAGCAGGCTGCGGACCTCGTCGAGCTGCTCCGGAGTGCCCGCGGCGACGAGCGCGGCGGGGACGTCCAGCGGCGTGATCGCCTGCTCGGACGCGAGCTCGAAGCTGCGCGCCGAGTACAGGGAGTGCCCGGCGGCGTTCTGCTCGTGCAGCCGCGCCGCGTACGTGGCGAGGCGTCGGCGGGCGGCGGCTGCGGTCTCGGAACCGGCCCGCAGCGCGTCGACGTCGGGCGTGGCGCGCAGCTCGAGCGCGGCGCGGAGCTGCGCCCGGACCGCCGCGGGCCGCGCGCCCTTGTCGTGCAGGTCGAGCGACAGGTGGCTCAGCCCCACGGCCTCGAGCCGCTTCTTGACGACGTCGAGCGCCGCGCGCTTCTCGGCGACGAACAGCACGCGACGCCCCTCGGCCAGCGCGCGCGCCAGCAGGTTCGTGATCGTCTGCGACTTGCCCGTCCCGGGCGGACCCTCGAGCACGAACGTCCGCCCCGCGACGGCGTCGGCGACAGCCTCGAGCTGCGAGCTGTCGGCCGGGACGGGGACGGCGGCGCCGAGCAGGTCGAGGTCGACGTCCTGCGGCGGGGGCGTGGGGTCGATGAAGGCGTCGAGCGGGGTGTGCACGAGGTGGTGCACCAGGGCGTTCTCGGTCAGCGTCTCCCAGTGCTGGTCCAGGTCCTTCCACAGCGGGAACTTGGCGAACTGCAGGATCGCCAGGTCGACCGTCTCCTCGACGCGGAACGGCAGGCCCGCCACGGCGATGGCCCGCCGGACCGCGTCGAACGCCGCCGGCAGGTCGATGCCCGACGAGTCCTCACCCGGCTCGGCCAGCCCCGGGATCTCGAGCCCGAACGAGACGCGCAGCTTCTCCAGCAGGCAGTAGTTGGGCGTCGACGCGCCCGCCTCGTCGAGCTTGATGCGGTACGTCTGGCCGCGGCTCGTCGTCGAGAGCTGCACCGGCACCAGCACGAGAGGCGAGCGCAGGTCGCGGTCGTTGAACCGCCAGCTGAGCATCCCGAACGCGAGGTACAGGTTGTTCGAGCCCGTCTCCTCCACGATCGTCTTCGCCTTGTACGTCAGGTACCGCAGCTTGCTCGTGTACGACGCCGACGTGATGTCGATGTACGCGGCGCGCTTGTCGGCCAGCAGGACCTCGCGGGTGTCCTCGGGGAGGTCCCGGCCGAACCGGATGCCGCGCGCCGCGTCGATCTCCGCGACGGCGTCCGACGAGACGAGCGTGATCGTCACGCCCGCGCTGATCTGGTCCTCCAGGCGCGCGAGCGCCTGCCCGGGCACCTCGAGGCGGAAGCCGGCCCGGTCCGTGTAGTGGATGAGCCTGTTGCGCAGGCTCAGGTCGAGCAGGGAGTTCTTCCACCGGCTGACGCGCGCGGGCACGTCCCGGCGGTCGTCGGCCGTGCCCTGCGACGGCGCACCGCGGTACGCCTCGATCGTCGGACCGGCGCCGGCGGCGTACTCGTGCACCACCACCTGCCCGTCCGCCCCGACCGAGCGGCTGGGCAGCGGGAAGATCCGGGCGAGGCGTGCCTGCCGGACGTCGGTCACGCCGACGGCCTGCGACAGGTCGCCCGCGAGCCGGTTCTTGCCCGCACGACGTGCCACGTCGAACGTCTTCGACTCGACGCCTCCGGCGAGGGCCGTCGTCTCGACGAGGCCGATGAGGCCCAGGTCGACGAGGTTGACGATGTCCGCCACGTCGGGCGTCGCGACCATGCCGAGGGTCGACTCCTGCCGCCAGTAGCCGACGAGGACGTGCCCTGCGAAGAGCCACAGCGTCGGGTTGATCCCGGCCTGCTCGAGCGCCGCCGCGTACGTCACGGTCGTGTCCAGGCAGGTGCCCAGGCGCCCCTCGAGCACCTCGGCGGGCGTCCGGACCTTCTGCCCGACGTCGCCCCACGACGCGGGCGGCTCCGCGTACCGGACGTCGCGCGCCCGGATCGCGTCGTAGATCGCCGCGGCCGTCGCGTCGACGCGCTCCGGGTCCTCCGACTGGTAGCCGTCGAGCGCGGAACGCCCCGTGGCAGCGCGCAGCAGGTCCGACGCCTCGACCATCAGGGGCGCGATCGCCGCGGCGTTCGGCTGCACGTGCGCGGCGAGCATCTCCAGCGCGAGGTGCGGGGGGCGCGCCATCCACTGGTTCGACGCGAGGATCTGCACGTCGACGGACCCGGTCGCGAGGACGGTGCCGGCCGCGTCGCGCAGCACCGTGCGGATCTGCCCCGGCTGCTGCTCGTCGACCGCGAGCATGCGCGCGGGGTCGAGGACGAGGTCGACGGAGCGCAGCATCGTGGGCTGCCCCGCGGCGAGGTCGAGGAGGTGCACCTTGGGCCCGCCGAGCGACCCCGTCGCGCACACGACGTCGACCTCGAGCGACGCCCCGCGCGCCTCGGCCGCGACGCCGGTCACCGTGATCTCGTCGATGACGCCGATGCGGCTGTGCGCCATCGCGTAGCTGAGGACGGGCAGGGCCGTGATCTGGATCGTCGTGCCGCCGGAGGGAGCCGCGGGTCCGTCGTCGTCGGCGGTGTCGAGGGGAGTCGTCGTCGCCGCGGCGTCCGGGGGCGGGAGCAGGCCGGACTTGAGCGCACCGACGGCGTCGGCCTGGTCCGCGCCGATCTCCCGGAGCAGGAGCTCCGCGGAGTCCAGCGCGCGGAAGGCGGTGGCGGCGGTGAACGGCTCGTGGTGCGCCCACCGGTTGCGGACGTCACGCAGCTCGCTCGCGTACGCCTGGCCCTGCCGCGAGAGCGTGCGGCTGAACGGGTAGCCCAGCTCACCGAGCCGCTCCGTCATCGCCCGCAGCAGCAGGGCGAGGTCCCGCTCGTGGTACTCCCGGTCACGACGGCCCGCGATGGCGTCCTTGCGACGCAGGAGCTCGGTCCAGCTCGCGCCCTCGGGGAGCAGGACGGTCAGACCCGCCGTGACGTACGGGGCGAGGCCCTCCACGAGCAGCGTCAGCGCCTCGCCCACGTCGCTGTGGTGATCCCGGTCGGTCACAGGCGTCCTCTCGGTGTGTCGGGGCGCATCCGCATCCCGACACCTGGGGTGTCGGCACGCATCGGTCCGTCCTGGAGCGGGACCACCGAGGCCATCCGCACTGTAGCGAGGGGGTCCGACGTCAGCCGTCAGCCGTGTGGGTCACCCGACGACCGTTTGCTCTGCTTCGATTCAATCGAGCTGAACGTTGCAAACTCTCGGTTGCAGTGCTTTCGTTCAAGAGACCCGAACGTAGTAACCAAGGAGGCCGATGGTTGCTCGCCGCGGTGGGCCCGGCCGGATGAGCCGCGAGGCCGTGTACCGCTCGCTCGACGAGGCGATCTCCGAGGTCCGCGATCGCCTCGGTGGTCTGCCCTCTCCTGCGGACGCCCGCGCGATCTGGGACGAGCTGTGGGTCCACGACGCCCACAACTCCACCGCCATCGAGGGCAACACGCTGGTGCTGCGGGAGGTGGAGCTGCTCCTCCACGAAGGCCGCGCCGTGGGGGACCGCCGGCTCGCCGAGTACATGGAGGTCAAGGGCTACGCCGATGCCGCGCGGTGGGTCTACGGACAGGCGGTCGCGCCGGATCGGCTCGGTGACGGCGAGCTGGTGACGTTGACCGAGGTGCGCCACGTCCACCGCATGGCGTTGACGCCCGTCTGGGACGTCGCACCGCACCCCGACGCCGGACCGGACGAGGGACCGGGCAGCTTCCGGCGCCACGACACCCACGCGTTCCCCGGCGGGATGACACCGCCGTCCCACGCCCTGGTCGAACCGCGTCTGCGCGACTGGCTCGACAGCGTCGAGGCGGTGCGAGAGTCCGCGTCGCACCCGATGGAGGCGATCGCCGCGGCTCACGTCGGCTTCGAGCAGGTCCACCCGTTCATCGACGGGAACGGCCGGACGGGACGACTGCTGATGAACCTCGTCCTGTGCCGCTTGGGATACGCGCCGGCGATCATCCAGAAGCGCGAGCGCGACCGGTACCTGCGGGCGTTGCGCCAGGCGGACGCCGGCAACCACGGGCCTCTCGCCGAGCAGATCGCCCGCGCCGTGCTCGACAACATCCTGCGCTTCGTCGTCCCCGCCCTTGCCGGCCCGGAGCGCCTGGTGCCCCTCGCGTCGCTCGCGACGCCCCAGCTCAGCCACGTGGCCCTGCGTAACGCTGCGCAGCGAGGGCGCCTCAAGGCGCAACGGACCGAGAGCGGGCAGTGGCGCAGCAGTCGCGCGTGGGTGGAGGAGTACGTCGCGTCGAAGTACAGGTCGGCGGACCGCTCACGAGCCCCCGCGCAGCTCACGCAGGGGCCAGCTGCGCGAACAACGCCTCCGCGTCGGCCCGCAGCCCTGCCACCCGCGTCTCCTCCGCCGTGATCTCCTCGCCGCTGACGCGCAGCGCCTCGGCGCGTGCGGCGAGCGCCGCCTCGTCGCGGGCGAGCAGCGCGCGGGCGGAGGCGATGAGCTCGGACGCGGGAGCCTCGGGCAGCGGGGTGCCGTCGAGCCACGTCCACGCGAGCAGCGAGCGCGCGCGCTCGGACGCGGGCAGTGCGGCGAGCCGGGCCTCCTCCTGCTCGATGGTGCTGCGGTACTGCGCGAGCCGTGTGGTGTCAGCGTCGAGCTGGGCGGTGGCGACCTGCTGGTCGAAGAGCCGCTGGCTCAGGGCCTCCTGCGCGGTGTTGACGTCGGACGTCAGCGTGTCGATCTGCTGCTGGAAGGCGGTGTGCACGCCGACCAGCGCCTCCCGGTCGGTGACGAACCGCGCGTACTGCGCCTCCAGCGCCGGGTCCAGACCGCCGGGCGCCCACACCTGGGTGCCGACGTACGAGAACAGCTCGGTCGCGCGGTTGCCCGCGTGGATGCCGACGGACCCGTCGAGCTGCGCGTGCAGGTCGTCGGCGGGGTCGATGCCGGCCACGACGCCCTCGAGCGCCGCCGTCACCGTGGTGCGCTCGGTGGGGCTGAGCTCGTTCCACGCGGCGTGCAGCAGCTCGTGCGCGGCGGTCTCGACGACGAACCCCCGCAGGCGCGCGTCGGCGGGCTGGTAGATGACGATGCGTCCGCCGACCTGCAGGCCGCCGGCGGTGCTGTGGTAGCAGCCCACCGCGCCGCCCGTCGGAGCGGCGGCGTCGTCGCCCTCCCGGGCGCACCGCCCGGCGAACTCCTCGGCGCCCAGCAGCTCCGGCCGCGACGAGTAGAGCAGGTCGCGACCCTCGTCGGTGAGGAACATCTCGTCGGCCAGCGCGGCGACCTCGGGCGTCGGCTCCGGGACGCGGCCGACGACGATCCCGTCGAGCCACGGCGCGTCGGCCTCCTGCAGCATGCCCGGCAGCACGGCGGTGGCCAACCACCACCCCAGACCGGCGACCACCGCGACGACGCCGAGCCGCACCCACAGGCTGCGGCGGCGCGGTGCGGGAACGGGTTCGACGACGACAGGCGAGGCCCACCCGTTCGACGACGGCACCTGCCCGGCGGCCTCGTCGACGACCCACCGCGGGACGCGCCCGGAGGGCGCGCGAGGGAGCTCGTCGCTGGACATGGTCACAGGGTTACAGATCGGCAGGTCCGGCGCGTGTGTTGAGGTCGACGGTGGGACGTCGGTGCGGCGCACAGCTGTTCCGGGCCCCCGCGACGTCGGTCGCCCGGGGGCGATGCGACGCCCGCCGGGTGCCGCGTCATGCGCTCCCCGGCTGCGTCGGCGTCGCGTGCTCGGCGGCCTCCCGGGCGCTCTGCAGCTCCGCGACCAGCGCCTCGACCTGCGCGGCGCTCGCGGGCAGCATGCCCCCGTCGGGTCGACGCGTGGGCACGAGGACGATCCGCACCGTCTCGCGGGTGACGATCTCGACGGCCGGGTTGCCCGTCGACGCCGCGTACCCGGTGGTGCGGGTGATCGTCCACACCTGGTCCCACGGCAGCGTCGCGACGACGGCCTGGCCGCGCCACAGCTCGACGTCCGACGCGGACCACGCGAACGTCAGTCGAGTCCCGCTGCGGACCTTCCCGGCCGATGCCCCGAGCTGCGTGAGCGCCGTGCCGAGGGTCGTGTCGGACCACACCGCCTGGGTCCGCCAACCGGGTCGCGCGCCCACCGCCACCTTGCGCACGCCGTCGTCGCGCCGGGACCACCACCACACCCCGGCGGTGATGACCGCGACGAGTACGAGCGTGGCAAGCACCGCCGGCCACCACGGCTCGTCGGACGTGAGGCTCTTGCGCCACGCGAGCCCCGCCAGGATCAGCACACCCACGACGCGCAGGGCTCGGCTGGTCGACTGCTGGTTCACAGGTCCTCCTCGGGGATGCCGGCGCGAGGGTCGCGCCCGGCGGGTACGAGCACGCGGACCGACGACACGACGGTGTCGAACAGGCCGAGCAGCTCGTCGCGCACGTCGACGAGCGGGCTGGAGAAGACGAGGTACACGAGCTGCGCGCCGGGGGTCGGCTCGACCCAGTAGTCCGCGACGAGCGCGGGGAGCTCGCGGTCGCCCGTCAGGCCCAGGGCCGCGCCCGTCGGGCGGACGCGGCGCAGGACCGTGCCCGCCGGACCTTCGCCGAGGTCGAGGGTGTGACCTGGTTCGTCGCTCGCCAGGACGCTCGTCATCGCGACGCGCCCGCGCGCATCGAGGCTGCCGGGCACCCGGTACACGGTCAGCGACGCGGGCACGGGCGGGGCACCACCGGACCCGACCGCCAGCGCCATCAGCACGCCGCCGGCGCGCGCGGCCCGCTCGGTGCTGCGGAGCAGCTCCTGCCGCATGGCGACACGCAGCGGGACGAGGTCGGGTGCGGCGCCGAGCTGGCGTCGGACCAGCTCCTCGACAGCACCCACCCGCGCCTCGTCGTCCTCGAGGTCGAGCACCGCCCAGTCGTCGGGCAGGAGGACGGCGACGGTCCCGTCGACGGGCACGCTCATGCCGGCTCCAGGGTGACCTCGACGGAGTTGGCGATGTCGGTCGTCATGTCGGCGATCTGGTCGAAGTGGGCGATGGACGATGACCCGACCTGGCACAGCACCATGCGGCCGGTGTCCGGCGGGAGGATGACCCAGGTCCACTCGCGGTACAGGCGGCGGGTGAGGCGGGGTGCCTTGTCGACGATCCGGAGGATTGCTTCACCTGCCGTCACGCGGGACGGCAAGGCCGCCACATCGAGCAGTTTGGTCCAGGTGGGCACGGTGACCTCGCTGCGAGCGGACTCGAGCAGAGCCTCGATGTCGGGGCGCCCGGTCAGGGGTGGCGCGGCAACTCCGAGAGCGGCCGTGGCAAGCGGTCTGCGGATGCCTTCTCCCGGTACCCACAGTGCAGCGAACGTCGTACCGGGAAGATCCTCGGAGGCGATCGACTCGAACTCGCCCACTGCAGCCAGGACCGCCGCCGCGATGCGAGGTTCCTCGCGGAGTCCGTCCACATCGACGCCGGCGCTCGCGGCGTCTCCGTGAACCCAGCCGACCCACTCGGTGGGCAGACCCCAGCGCAACGCGGCCACGCGTCGGTCATTCACCTGACGTCTCCTCTCGAGTGGGCCCGCCTCACAGCTCGAGCCGCTCTGCAGCCGGCCGCGGTGGGCCGGTGACGTGGCTCACGACCTCCTTGGTCACGGAGGTCATGGCCATGACCCCGTCCCCGGCGTACAACACCGCTGCTCCGGTCTCGAGGGCGGTGCCCCGGATCGTGGGGCCGAGAAGCGTGAAGAATGCGCGAGGGTGGAAGGGGAACGCGTCCCAGAGCTGTGCCCGTAGGACCTGGTTCAGCCCCACCAGACGACCGTGTCCTGCGAGGGCGAGCGCCCGATCTGTCCCTCGCAGCGCCATGACGTCGTTCCAGGCGCCGCCCGTCATCCGAGGTCCTGCACTGGCCCAGAGCAGCTCCGCCGATCTCTCACCGGTGGAGGCGTTCTGCGGACGCGAGAAGATCCGTCCCAGTCGGCTGAGGAGAGAGCGGTAGGTCTGCCGACCTGCCTGCACCAAGGCCGCGCGCGCCCTCACGTCGAACCCCCTGACCATCTTGGCAAGGACGCGGCTCGCACTGAACGACACGATCCCGATGAGTCCGACGACGACGTTGAACCAGTCCTCCCCGTCGCCCCGTCGCAGAGCGAGCGCGAAGTCCGCGACCAGCGCTGCTGCCCCCGCGACGACAGCCACCACCATGAAGATCTGCCCAAGGAACGGCACCCAGCCGAGGACCAGCGACAGCAGCCCGGCGGCCGTCGCGATCCGCCCCGCCCACGTCGAGACCACCCCCGCGACGTCGGCTCCCCAGTCCTCCCACCAGGTGTCGTGCAGCGAGTCCTCGGTCCCGGTGTCGATGTCGGTCATCGCCACGTCAGCGGCCGCGTCCCGCCGCGCGATCGCCTCCTCGAGGGCAGCGCGGGCGCGGGTGAGGGTGCTGTCGGCGTCGGAGCGGTCGGCACGTGCAGCGATGAGCGCGCGTCGCTGCGTCGTGCTGTCCTCGCCCAGGTCGGCCGCGTCGTCGAGGAGGATCGTCCAGCGGCGGACGGCGTCGTCGGCGATGTCGAGGGACTGCTGCGCCGACTGAGCGGTGCGCAGTGCGTCCAGCGAGTCGGACTGGGCGCCGTCGAGCTCGTCGGCGTACGCGACCAACGCCGACCCGACGGCGTCGTACCGGGCATAGGCCTTCTTGATGTGGTCGGCGACGGCGTGCGTCCGGTCGCGGATCGACTCGACAGCCTGGGACACCGCGTCCTGTGCGTCGACCAGCGCGCGCAGCACCCGTTCGGCGTCGGCGATGGCGGTCGCGACCTCCTTGTAGTGCCGACCGCCCGCGCGGACGACGATCGGCTCGCCAGGGACAGGGTCGCTCGTCGCGAGCGGGTACCAGGAGTACGGGCGGCTCACGCGTCGCCCCGCAGCGCGGCGGCGAACTCGGTGTCGAGCCGCTCGAAGTTCTCGCCGATGCCGGTGCACGCGTCCGCGAGGCGGGCGATCTCCTCCAGCATCTCGGCACGTCGCCCGTCCCACCCCTGCGCGAAGTCCCGGACCTTGGCCGCGAGGCCGTCGTGCCCGACGGCGTCGGCGACGACGTCGCTCCGCGTCGTCGCGTGGTCGAGCTCCCGCGCGACGAGGCGCAGGTCCGCGCCCGCCGAGATCAGCGCGTCGGTGTCCAGCCGCAGGTGCCCCATGGCGGGCAACATATCGGGGCAGACCGGACGCGCGTGCGCGTCATCCACAGGTCCCCGACGACACTGGTCCCATGGTGCGTTACGTCGGGCTCGACCTCGCCTGGGGCCGGACGGCTCGCACGGGCATCGCCGTCCTCGACGACGCCGGGCGCCTGGTCCACTCGTCGTCCGTGCGCACCGACGACGAGATCGCCGACGTCCTGGAGCAGCACACCGCGGGGCAGCGCGTGGTCGCGGCGATCGACGCGCCGCTCGTCGTCCCGAACCTCACCGGCCGGCGCGTGGGGGAGGTGCTGGTGACCCGGCACTTCGGCCGGTTCGACGCCGGTGCGCACTCCTCGAACCGCAGCCACCCGCACTTCGACCCGCCGCGCGCGCAGACCCTCGCGGACCGGCACGGGTGGGACGTCGACCCGGCCGTGCGGCCCGCGCCGGGGGTGTCCGTCGCGATCGAGGTGTACCCGCACCCGGCGATGGTCGTGCTCTTCGGCCTGGGGCGCGTGCTGCCGTACAAGGGCAAGCACCGGCGCGGGCTCGACGTCCGGCGCGCGGCGTGGGTCGCGCTGCTGGACCACGTCGAACGCGTCGCGGGCGACGTGCTGGGCCTGGGTGGGAACGTGCGCTGGGCCGAGGTGCGTGCGGAGGTCGTCGCCGCCGAGCGTGCGGCCGTCCTCGAGCGGCTCGAGGACGAGGTCGACGCGATCGTGTGCGCGTACCTGGCGTGGCTGTGGGAGACCGAGCCCGAGCGGATGGTCGTGCTGGGGTCGTCGACCGAGGGGTACATCGTGGTGCCGGGGCTGCCGACGTGGGAGCCCAGCCCGCGGGTCGCGAGCGAGGCGATGCCGGAGGGCGTCGTCCGGGTGACGGCGCAGACGGACGCCGCCACGGTGGCGCAGGTTGCCGAGCTGTTCGTCGCGTACCGCGCCTTCTACGGACGTCAGGGCGACGCGGATGCCGCCCGCGCCTTCCTGAGGGCCCGCGTGGAGCGCGCCGACTCACTCGTGTGGGCCGTCGTGGAGGACGGCCGCGCGGTCGCGTTCACGCAGGTGTACCCGGGTCACTCGTCCCTGCGGCTGTCGACGACGTGGCAGCTCAACGACCTGTTCGTCGCCCCGGACGTCCGGGGCGGCGGGGCGGGCGCCACGCTCGTGCGACAGGTCCTCGCGGAGGCGTCCGACGCGGGCGCGGACGAGGTGCGGCTCGAGACGCAGCGCACGAACACGCGTGCACGTGCCCTGTACGAGCGGCTCGGCTTCGGCCTCGCCGCCGACGCCGGGCAGGACGGCGAGTTCCTCACGTACACGAGAACGCCGGGGCGGTAGGGGCGGCGTTGTTGGATGGCCCGACGCGGGCCGCCTGCCTCGGCCTCAGGCCAGGGGCCCCAGCATCGCCCGCGGCTCGTGCTCGACGACGAGGTCCGCGAGCGGTGCGAGCAGGCGCTTCTCCTCGTACCGGAAGTGCGTCTCCATGACGGCCTCGATGCCGTCGAGGTGCTGGTGCAGCGTGGCCGCGTCGTGCCCGGCGTCGACGGCCCGCTGCAGCTCGCCGAGCAGGTGGGACAGCATGTGGTGGTCGCGCGTCAGCTGGGACAGGACGTCCCGGAGCTCGGGGTGGGCGGCGAGGAGCTCGGGGAACATCGTGTCGTCCTCGCGGCGGTGATGGCCGTCGAGCGCGGCACAGAAGCCGGTGCAGAACAGGCGCAGGTCGGCCGACAGGGGGCCGGCGTCATCGACGGCGTCCCGGGCGATCTGCAGGCTGTCGCGGAGGCGGTGGTGGACCGCGCGGAGCTCGCGGTCCCAGGCGATGAGGCGGTTGGGGTCGGTGGAGGACATGTGGGAGCGAGCGTAGTAGGGCCGCACCCTGCTCGCCCTCGGCTTGGCCCTCCTCAGCAGGTCGCGCGGAACTCCTCGATCGCCGAGCTCGGTGCGGGCGCCGGGCAGAGGAACGGGTGGTAGCGCAGGTCGTCGTCCACGTACCGCTTGAGCCACGCGACCGTGTACCGACCGATGGTCGAGTTGGTCGTGACGGGGGCGAAGTGGCTGGCGTTGTTGAGCTCGAGGTACCCCTTGGGGAGCGCCGCCGGCATGCTCTCGTAGAACGGTTCGGCATGCGTACGCACCGACGCCACGGAGTCGCGCTCGGCCCCGACGACGAGCGTGGGCACCTGCAGGCTCGACCAGCTCTTGGTGAGGTTCCACGGCGTCAGCGGGACCGCGGCCTGCAGCGTCGGACGGCTGGTCGCGGCCACGAGGGCCCCGCCGCCGCCCATGGAGTGGCCGACGACGGCCTGGCGACTGGCGTCGGCGCGGTCGCGGACGGCACTCGCGCCCGTGACGTGGTCGAGCGCGGCGAGGAGCTGGCGCCCGCGGCTCGTGGGCTGGTCGGAGCGGGTGGTCGTGTCGATGTTGATGACGACGAACCCGTGCGACGCGATGCGCGACGCGAGCCACGCCATGGTGGACCGACCGGCGGTGTAGCCGGGCGCGATCGCGACGACGCCGAACGTCCCCTGGTCGGTCGCCGTCGGGTAGTAGATGTCGCCACCGCCGAAGCCGGACGCCCGCCAGGAGTACACACGCTCCTGGGAGACGGCGAACGGGCCGCGCGCGGCATCGAGCGTGGCCGTCGTCGGCGCAGGGCCGCGCTCGTAGCCCGCCGCCAGCGCGGGTGAGGCCGGGCTCAGGGTGGCGGCCCAGGTCAGCAGCACCGTCGCGAGCAGGAGCGCGCGTCGGCGACGGGACGACGTGGGACGGGTCGGCGGAACGGGGTCGACGTGGTTTCTGCGGGACATCGTCATCACCTCCGGTGGGTGCGACAGGCGTCGCCGCCGCGTGCGTCAGAACGTGCTGGAACCGAGTCATGCACATCTGATACACCTGGCGTACCGGCATCATCGCCACAGCCGCATCGCCCGCGGAAGGTCCGGTGAGGATCGTGAGACCGCCGTCGCAGATGACCGAGAACCATCCGCCCCCGTGAGCACCGTCCGCGTCCTCAGCCACGCGACTGCCGTGCACGGCGGCATCCGGCACTTCCTGAGTCGGGGCATGCTCGACATGAACATGCTCGCCCGCGAGCTCGCCGTCAGCCGCGCGACGCTCTACCGCACCGTGCGCAGCCGCGACGCTCTCCTCGGCGACGTGCTGATCTCGCTCGGTCGGCGCAGCGTCGATCTCGCTCTGGCCGAGCGCTACCCAGCGGGTGTCGACGGCGTCATCGAGGTGTCCCGACGCTTCGCGCGGCGGCTCCAGGACGCCGAGGCGTTGCGCTGGTTCGCCCAGCAGGAGCCGGAGGCGGCCCATCGCATCCTCCTGGCGCCCCACGGCTGTGTCCACGCGCGGGCGGTCGACGTGCAGCGTGAGCTGTTCGTCCGGATCGGTGGTCCGGAGATCTGTGGGCGCGAGCCGACGCCGTCGTCGCCGCACGGCTCGGCATCCGGCCTGACCGACCGGCGGTTGCCGAGATCCCTCGAAGCGCCGGTGCCGCGGGTCCCTGTCGCACAGGGCGACCCGCTCGCTGACCGCGCCTTCCTCTACATCCGCGTCCTGGAGTCGGTGCTCTACGGGCCGATGCTCGCCGGCCGCCGCCCGGACTTCGCCCTCGCGGAACCGGCACTGCGCGCGCTGCTGCGGTGACGGACGGCACCTGAGACCGCCGACGTCCGTGCGGCGAGCTCAGCCGGCGTCTTCACGCTGTCAGCAGTCGGGGGGCTTGGGTTTGTCGGTGCACAGGCCGGAGACGAGGCGGCTGGTGCGTTCTTCGATGGTGAAGGGGGCCGTGCTCGCGGTGGTGGTGGCGGTGCCGTTGATGTCGCGCCACACGGGGGTGCCGTCGATCTGGTAGCGGCCGGTCCACTCGGCGGTCAGGGTGATGGTGGTGGTGCCCGGGGCCTCGTACTCGTGGAAGACGTCGTGGTTCGGGTGGGGCTGGCCGGGGTCGCGGGTGACCAGGTCGTGGCCGTCGCCGAAGTCGTAGGTCCAGCGGGTCGGGGTGGCTTCGACGGTGACGCCGATCCCGAGCAGCTCGGTGCGCAGGGTGACCGGCGTGGGGTCGGTGTAGACGATGGTCTCGATGTTGATCAGGACCCACCCGCGGTCGGGCTGCATGGTCAGAGCGGGAGCGGGCAGGGGGAGGAGACGGAAGTCCGCCTCGGTGAGTTCAGGAAGCAGGTCCACACCGCAGCCGCCTTCGTCGATCTGCTCCCAGTCACCCCACGCAGCGGCGGGCGTCGGGCGGTACTGGCGCCACATGGGCCAGACGATGCTGTCGCCGTCCTCGCACTCGCGCATTACGCCTGCGGTGTCTGCAAGATCAGGGCAGGTGCCGTCGGCTGAGCCCCTCGTCCACCGGCCGGCGACCTCGCGGCAGCGCGGGGCGCGCTCGTAGTTGAACAACCGCAGCTCGGGAGGGACGGAGATGTTCTCCCGAGCGAGCTGCTCGGATCGGCCGGCCGTGATGCGGACGGCACCACCCTGCGCCTCGCCGCCGACGCCGCGTCCGGGTGCGACGACTCCCATAGGGGCCGCCAGCATGACGATTGTGAGAAACGCCGCGGTGAGAGAGCGGATCACTGGACTGGCGTGACATCAACGGCGTCGACAATCCAGGAGCCGGAGGCGAAAGTGAGGGCGACCGCGAACTCGTACACACCACCTGGGGACTCGCTGAGGATGGTCCCGTTGACGTCATGCTCGGCGGAGGGGGCTTCTGTCGCGACGACGGTGGCGGAGTACCACCGTCCGGCGTCGACCTCCGTTCCGTCGGCAGATTCGACGGTGATGGTTCCGCCCTCGACGCGACCACCTCCCTGGTGAACCCTCGTCACGCCGTCGCGAGTGCTGTCGCAGAAGGCGCAACCCGTGGCGGCCAACTCGTTCCATGCTGCGAGATCACCGGTTGCGTACGCGTAGGGATACAACGAAATGAAGTAGCGCGCCGCGGCCGCCGCCCCGTCCGCACTCGCCGTCCCCATCGCCTCCGGCCGCTCGGGCGGCACAGTCACATCCATCGTCGGCGTGGGCGTCGGAGTAGGCGTGGGCGACTCCGTCGCCGTCACGGTCGGCTCCGCCGAAGCCGTGGCCACGGGCTCGGCGTCGGCCGTGCACCCGGTCACAAGCCCGACCGCGACCACCACCACGACAATCCGTCCACGTATCCGCATGCCCGGAACGTACCGGTTCGAAGCGGTTCGGCGGCGCGCGGCCTTTCGCTCCTGTGGATAAGCAAGGGAGTCGTGCGACGAGCTGCGGTCCGGCGTGCACCTACACCCGAGCCCGGTGCGGCTCGAACGTCACGGCCAGCAGCTCGTGCTCCAGGCCGGCGACGTCGACGTCGTCATGTCGTCCCACTGAGACGATCGAACTCCCGGAGGCACTGCGACGCGGCAGCTGCAGCGTCGGCGGCGAGCACGTCGACCGGCAGCCCGTCCCCGTCGAGCACGCGTTGCTCGGCATAGGTCCGCGCGGCCGCGCCGAGCGGGTCGGTCAACCGAGCGAGCGCGGCACGGAACCCCGCACTGAACTCGCGATCCCGTCTGGGTGGCAGCGCGGCGTGTGCCGCGCGGGCTGCCGCCTGCGGGCCGCCTGCACTGTTGTGGGCGACGACGAACGCGAGGTCGTACGGGTCGCGGTCCGCTGTGCGTCCCAGCACGGCGGCAGACTTGGCGAGCAGGTACCCGCCCAGGTTCGCGAACGGCACGTCGACGAACGGGGTGTCGCGCACGTCGGCGTCCGACGGCGCCACGGGGAGCCGACGCAGCACCGGGTCCCGGAGGGCCGGGCCGGGTCCGGCGACGTTCATGACGGTCGTCCGATCACAGCCGGGCAGGGCGAGCTGCTGCCCCCGGTGATCGAGAGCATCGGTCAGCAGGTCGACGCGCACGGGGGCCGTGTCCACCGTCGTCACCCACTGCCAGGCCTGCCCGTCACTCAGGGGCAGGAACTCAGCGGCGAGGAGCGCTGCTTCCAGCCACCCGAAGTCGAGCTCGTCGCGGTCGTACACCATGCCGATCTGGATCACGAGGTCGATGTCCGCGGTTCCCTGGTGCGGGGCGTCGGGAACCGGAGCGAGCAGCTCGGGGTTCAGTCCGCCGACGACGACCAGCGAGTCCCGCCTGGCGCCGAGACGGAGCGCGAACCGGACCAGGGCCCGCTCGGCGCGCTCCCGCGTCTGCCGCGAGCGCACTAGAAGCCGATCCGGATCTCGCGCAGGTGCATCGCGAACTCGTCGGCCCGGACGCCGCCTCGTCTGAGCAGGTCGCCGTAGAGGCGGACGTCGCTCACCAGGGGGTAGGGGGAGTCGGTGGACGTCGTGGAGGCCTGTCGCAGGACGTAGCGGTCGCCGCGCAGGATCCGGACGCGGATCCCGCTGTCGGTACGTGTGAGGCCGGCGACCTGCAACAGCGCGTCGAGGTCGTCGTCGTAGGCGGTGGCGTCGAGGTAGACGTCGATGGGGTTGGTCGTGGTGGCGAACGGGGCGCGTCGCTCGAGCCCGACGAGTCCCGTCGCGGCCCAGGCCCCGGCCGGCCAGTGGCGCGCGACGACATCGCTGAGCCAGACGTCCGCGTCACGGATCACCGCATGGGCGTGCACCACCGTGTCGTCGCCCGCGGCGTGCCAGGCGCCCCACGCGTCGAGCATCGCTCCGCGCTCGGTCAGCTCGCGCCGAGCCGTCGGACCGCGCTGCGGCCCGAGGTTCGACGTCCACCCCTGCATGTCGAAGAACGTGAGTGCGCGGGACGCGGCCCCGCGGGACGCACCGACAGCGTCGGCGAGCTCGGCGACGGTGGGGACGCGCTGGTCGCCCTCGGCTGCTCGCTGCAGGAGGATCTCCGCCATCGCCCCGGCTGCCGCGGTGAAGCGTTGCGGCGGGGTCATCCGTGCATCGGAGGGGTTGCCCGGCGTCCGGATGAAGATCGTGCCCGCGGTGAGCTCGAGCGCGCCGGCCTCGTCGGCCCAGCTCACTCCGCTCTCCGACAGCAGGGCACGGGCACCCGGGGAGACCCGCCGGGCTACGACCACGGGGGTGGAGTGGGTGGCGACGTCCGTCGTGGTCTGCAGAGCGGTCCGGACGTCGGCAGGGAACCCTTCGCCTGCCCACAGCGGCGTGAGGTCCTGGACTCCGCCGGGGTGGGTCACGCTCACGACGGGTCCTGCCGTCCGGTCCACGACCGAGATGCCGAGGTGCCTGCCACCGGCGGCGCGGAGTGAACGCACGAGTGCGTGTGCTGCGCGCGAGGTGGTCGTTCCCATAGTTGTTCACTGTACCAGTGAACAATTCGATAGACGGGCGCGCTTGTCGGGCAATCGCCACCGATCCAGATCCCGGACATGGCGCCGTCAGCAGTCGGGGGGCTTGGGCTTGTCGGTGCACAGGCCGGAGACCAGGCGGCTGGTGCGTTCTTCGATGGTGAAGGGGGCGGTGGTGGCGGTGGTGGTGGCGGTGCCGTTGATGTCGCGCCAGATGGGGGAGCCGTCGATCTGGTAGCGGCCGGTCCATTCGGCGGTCAGGGTGATGGTGGTGGTGCCGGGGGATTCGTACTCGTGGAAGACGTCGTGGTCGGGGTGGGGTTGGCCGGGGTTGCGGGTGACCAGGTCGTGGCCGTCGCCGAAGTCGTAGGTCCAGCGGGTGGGGGTGGCTTCGACGGTGACGCCGATGCCGAGCAGGTCGGTGCGCAGGGTGACGGGGGTGGGGTCGGTGTAGACGATGGTCTCGATGTTGATCAGAACCCAGCCGCGGTCAGGCTGCATGGTCAGAACCGGGGCGGGCAGAGGGAGGCGGCGGAAGTCCGCCTCGGTCAGGACGGGGAGCAGATCGACACCGCACCCTCCGGGATCGATGTCGTCCCACGGACCCCACGGCGAGGTAGGCGTGGCTCGCTCGTGTCTCCACATGGGCATGACGAGGGTGTCGCCCTCCTCGCACTGCACCGACGTGCGCGCCAGGTCGGCGCCATCAGGGCAGCTCCCGTCAGCGAAGCCCTTGACCCACATCCCGGCGGCTTCGCGGCAGTAGGGCGCCCGCTCGTAGTCGACCAGGCGCTCTTCTGGCGGGACGACGAGATTCCGCCGGGCGAGCTCCTCTGAGCGACCAGCTGAGATGTGGGCCGCGTCATCGGAAAGCTCGCCCCCGAATATTGGCTTGTCGCCAGCCGACGAGGGTGAGGCGACGATGATGCCGACCAGCACCAGAATTGACGTGAACAGGATCGTTCGCAGAGCGGGCCGCTCTCGCGCGGCGTTCACGTTGTCGGCGTCGCGGCCGGGCCGACTTCGTCGATCGTCCAGCCGTCCGACCACGTCATCACGACGTCGATCTCGCGGTTCTCCTCAGGGTGCTCATCGACGATCGCTCCATCGCGGTCGAGATCGACGGACGCGGCGATAACGACGTGCAAGCGAGCGGAGTACCACCGACCTGCGTCGACTTCTGTGCCGGTGGAGGCCAGGATCTCCGCGTCGCCGATGTTGCGGTGCCCGCGGCTGTGAAGGTCCGTGACGTTCGCACGCACGCCGGCGCAGAAGTCACACTCCGGCGATGCCAGAGCGTCCCACTCCGTGAGGTCTCCGGTCGCGTTGATGTAGGGGAAGAGCGAGATGAAGTAGCTCGCCGCGGCCGCCGCCCCGTCCGCACTCGCCGTCCCCATCGCCTCCGGCCGCTCGGGCGGCACGGTCACGTCCACTGTCGGCGTGGGCGTCGGAGTAGCCGTGGGCGACTCCGACGCCGTCACGCTCGGCTCCGCCGATGCCGTGGCCACGGGCGCGGCGTCGGCCGTGCACCCGGTCATCAGTCCGGCCGCGACAACGACCACGACAGTTCGTCCACGCATGCGCATGCCCGGAACGTACCGGTTCGAAGCGGTTCGGCGGCGGGGTCGTCCCGTTCCTGTGGATAACGGCGAGCGCGTCTGCCGCCCGCCCATCGTTGGTGCCTAGTTCGCGTCCCGAGACGAGAGAGGGTCGACCATGGACTCTGCTCTTCCTACCCGCCCACCGGAGGCCCCCCGTGACCCTCACCCCCGCCCAGCTCGACCGGGCCGTCGGCGCCGTCCTGGGCTCAGCGGCCGGCGACGCGCTCGGCGCGGGCTACGAGTTCGGCCCGCCGCTGCCCGACGACCAGCCCGTGCACATGGCGGGCGGCGGCAGCTTCGACTGGGCGCCCGGGGAGTGGACCGACGACACGTCGATGGCCGTCCCGATCGCGCGCGTGCTCGCCGACGGCGGGGCGCTGGAGGACGAGGCGTCGCTCGACGCCGTCGTCGCGGCGTGGGCCGGCTGGGCGCGGACGGCGAAGGACGTGGGCGTGCAGACCCGTGCGCTGCTGTCGTCGTTGCCGACCCTGACGGCGTCCGCCGCGCGCGATGCCGCCGCCGCGCACTTCGCCGCCGACCCGCGCGGCGCGGCGGGCAACGGCAGCCTCATGCGGACGGGTCCGGTCGCGCTCGGGTATCTCGACGACGGTCGCGAGGACGCGCTCGCCCGCGCGGCGCGCGCCGTCTCCGACCTCACGCACGCCGACCCGGACACCGGGGACGCGTGCGTGCTCTGGTCGCTGACGGTCCGGCACGCGGTTCGCGGGGGCGCGCTCGACCTGGGTGGGCAGCTCGATGCGCTGCCCGCCCAGCGCCGTGACGTCTGGGCGGCGCGGATCGCCGAGGCGGAGGCGTCGCAGCCGTCCGACTTCGACAAGAACGGGTGGGTCGTGCACGCGCTGCAGGGTGCGTGGTCGGCGATCCACCACGGGGACGGGCTCGTCGACGTCCTCGAGCGTTCCGTGCGCGGCGGGCGCGACACCGACACGGTGGCGGCGATCGCGGGTGCCGTCGCCGGTGCGGTGCACGGGGCCGGCGCGGTCCCGGACGCGTGGCGGCGGATCCTGCACGGCTGGCCGGGGCTCGACGCGGACGGGCTGGGGGACCTCGCCCGTCGGGCGGCCACGCGGGAGCCGGTGGCCGGGTGACGGGCGAGCGACGTCCGGTCCGATCGGCAGGGTGACGCCCCTCGCGGAGGGTTGTCCACAGATGTGCCGACGGCCCGGGCGGCGGCTGTCTGCTGCTCTACCGTCGCTCCCATGACGCAGATGCCCTTCGCCACGGCCCCCGCCACAGCCGACGACGCCCCGCTGCCCGGCGCCACGTTCGGCCAGGCCGTCGGCCGTTTCTACGGCCGCTACGCGACGTTCAGCGGCCGCGCGAGCCGCAGCGAGTACTGGTGGGTCGCCCTCTTCTTCACGATCGTGCTCTTCGGTGGCGGGCTGCTCGCGGCGGTCCTCGGGACTGCGACGACGGAGCGGGGGGCCGCGTCGGACGACCCGGGACCGTTCGCGGTGATGGTCGGCGTCATCATCGCCGGCGTCCTGATCGCGAGCATCGTGCCCTCGCTCGCGCTCAACGCCCGTCGCCTGCACGACGCGAACCTCTCGGGCTGGTTGCAGCTCGTCTGCCTGATCCCGAGCATCGGGAGCCTGGTGATGATGGGCCTCGCGATGATCCCGAGCACACCCGAGGGCGCGAGGTACGACAAGGTGCCGCCGCCGCGGTCGCCGTACGGGTACTGAGGTGCAGCGTTCGGGACCTCAGGTGTCCCGAACGCTGCGACGCACCCAGCACGAGGTCTGCGACGAGGGACAGTCCGGCCCGTCTGGCCGCGACCGGCTGCGGCCGACCACCCCGACGACGCCCTGCGCGACGGGCTCGCGGCGATCGACCTGACGGTGAAGGTCACCCCTCACTCGCCCGCCCGCACCAGCCCCGTCTCGTACGCGACCACCACCGCCTGCACGCGGTCGCGCACCCCGAGCTTCGCGAGGATGCGACCGACGTGCGTCTTGACGGTCGCCTCGGACAGGAACAGGCGCCTAGCGATCTCGGCGTTCGACAGACCGTCGGCGACGGACCGCAGCACCTCGACCTCGCGGGGGGTGAGGTCGGCGAGGCGGGGGTGCGGGGCGTCGGGGTCGACGTTCTCACCCGGGGCGGGCAGGTGCCCGGCGAACAGCTCGAGCATGCGGCGGGTGATGCGCGCGGACACGACCGCCTCGCCCGACGCGACGGTGCGCACGGCGGTCACGAGCTCGGCCGGTGCGGCGTCCTTGAGCAGGAACCCGCTCGCGCCCGCACGCAGCGCGGCGAACGCGTACTCGTCGAGGTCGAACGTCGTCAGCACCAGGACGCGCGCGTCGGGGTGGGCCTCGACGATGCGGCGGGTCGCGTCGATGCCGTTGACGCCGGGCATGCGCACGTCCATGAGGACGACGTCCGGACGCAGCGCCGCGGCCTGCTCGATCGCCGACTGACCGTCCTGCGCCTCGCCCACGACGTCGAGGTCGCCCGCACTCTCCAGCAGCAGCCGGAACCCCATGCGGATGAGCGCCTGGTCGTCGACCAGCAGGACGCGGATCATGCCTCTCCCTCGGTCGACTGCGGCGCCTCGCTCGACGACGCGTCCTCGCTCGGCAACGGTGCCTCGCTCGGCAACGGTCCGCCGCTCGGCTGCGGCAGCAGCGCGCGCACGCGCCACCCCTGACCGTACGGGCCGGCCTCGATCGTCCCGCCGAACGCGGCGACCCGCTCGCCCATCCCGACGATCCCGCGGCGGGTCCCGGGCGACGGCGCGACGGCCTCGCCCGGCCCCTGGTCGGTGACGACGACCTCGACGGCGTCCGGCCGACGGCGCACGTCCACGTCGACCTGGGGCGTGCCCGGCGCATGACGCAGCGCGTTGGTGAGCGACTCCTGCACGATCCGGTAGACGGCGAGCTGGACGGTGCTGCCCAGGCCGTCGAGGCCGGTCACGGCCAGTCCGCCGGTCCGCACGGGCAGGCCCGCGGTGCGGAACCGCTCGACGAGCCGCGCGAGGTCCGCGACGCCCGGCTGCGGCTCCATCGGCACGGCCCCGTGCGACGTCGCGCCCGGACCCCCGCCCGAGGTCCCCCGGGACGACCCCGACGCGCCCGCGAGGCTCGTACCCCCGACGCCCGCGCCAGCACCGAGCGCCTCGTCCTCCGCCGCGTGCAGCACCCCCAGGATCCGACGGACGTCGTCCAGCGCGGTGCGCCCGGTCTCGACGAGCTCGTCGAGTGCGATGCGCGCCTGATCGGGTGCGCGGTCGAGTGCCGCGGCGGCGCCCGCGCCGAGCGCGACCATGACGGTGATGGAGTGCGCCACGACGTCGTGCATCTCGCGCGCGACGCGGGCGCGCTCGTCGGCCTGCGTGAGGCGGGCCCGCTGCGCCTCCTCGGCGGCGCGGGCCGCGGCGGCCTCGGCGTCGGCCGCGAGCCGCAGCCGTCGCGTGCGTGCGAGCGACCCGAACGCCATGCCGAGCAGCGCGAGCACGATCACCGGCAGGGCCGTGACCAGCCACGACGGCGGCAGCAGCTCGGCGAGGAAGTCCGGGAGGACCGCGGTGCGGCGCGCGGCCGGGTCGGTGGGATCACCGCCCAGGACGCGGGTCCCGACGACGGCGACGAGCGGCGCGAGCCGCGCCGTGACCACGACGGGCAGGACGACGGCGACGGCCACGAGCCAGGCGACCCGCGGCGGCCGGGCGGCGGCCACCGCGAACAGGGCGCACGCGATGGCCAGCTCGAACCCGTTGGTGCCGCCGGCTGCGAGCAGCGACACGACGGCCAGCGCACCGACGACCCCCGCGACCGTCACCGGCCGCCGGTGCCGCCACACCAGGGCGGTCGCCCCGGCGAGCGTCAGGACGACCGACGCCGTGGCCATGCGGCTGACCTGGGTGTCGCTGAGGTAGTCGGTGAGGTAGTACATCGACTCGGCACCGAGCCCCGTCAGCAACCCGTACCCGAGGAACGCGACGACGAGGAGCGCGGTCACGACGGCCGGCGGCGGCACGAGCCGCTGCAGCACCCCCCGCGCCACGACGAGGATGCGCGCGGCCGGCCCGACGGCCGGCCCGTCGACCGTCGGGTCGACCGGCCCGCCGGCCAGCCCGCGGGCCGGCTCGACGCCCGGCTCGACGCCCGGCCCGTCGCCCGGCTCGAGGCCCGGCTCGACGCCCGGCTCGACGCGCCCGTCGACGGCCCCGACGCCCGGCACGTCCCCCGCGGCGCCACCCGGCGCCGCGGGATCGGCGGACGTCCCGCCCTGGTTCGTCGTCACCGTCGCATCCTCGCAGGTCACGTCAGGCGTCCCGGCGGCGCAGCAGCACGGAGGCCACGACCAGGAGCACGGTCACCCAGACCAGCAGGACACCGAACCCGGCCCACGGGCTCAGGGTGGTGACCTGCGACCCGGTGACGATGGAACCGAGGGAGTCCGAGGTGATGAGCCGTGCACCGGCGGCCGTGGGCAGGTAGGCGGCGAACTGCTGCAGCGGCTCGAACGGGATGTAGGCGAACGCGGGCTCGACGACGAACACGAGGCCCAGCACCGACGCGATGCCGGCGGCGGAGCTGCGGACGATCGCACCGATGGCGTACGCGAGGGCCGTCATCGCGGCGAGGTACAGCGGCACGCCGAGCATGATGCGCGCGTGCTCGGGGTCGAGGAGGTCGACGGTCATGCCGGCGTCCTCGAACCAGGGCGCGGACGCGGCCCAGCCGATGACGGTGCCGACGACGGCCGTCGCGAAGGCCACCCCGACGACCACGAGGAGCTTGGCCCACAGCACCGGGAGGCGCGCGGGGGCGGCGGTGAGCGTCGAGCGGATCTGTCCGGTGCGGTACTCCGCGGTGATGACGACGACCGCGAGCCCGCACAGGACGAGGAGCGCGAGGCTGACCCCGGACGTCACGTACACGGGACCGACGAAGGAGCCGGCGGGGGCGTCGTCGGCGATCGTGGCGATGCTCGCGCTGCGCATGGCGCCGAGGAGCGGGAAGAACGCGAGGGCCAGCGCGAGCGCCCACCACGTGGAGCGCAACGAGCGGAGCTTGACCCACTCGGCGGCGAGAAGCCGGGGGAACGTGACGGGCTGCACGACGGTCCGGGTCCGGGCGCGGACGGCGGGCACGGTGGCGGGGGAGGAGGCGGTGGTCATCGGGGGGCTCCTGCGGTGTGTCGGGGGTGCGTGGTCGCGTCGGTCGGGGCGGAGCGGTACTCGACCTCACCGCCGGTGAGCTGCAGGTAGGCGTCCTCGAGGGACGCCTGCACGGGCGCGAGCTCGTGCAGGACGATCCCCGCCCCGGCGGCGAGGGCCGCGATGGCGGGGGGTGTGCTGCCGGTGACGTCGAGCAGGTCGGCGCCGGTGGACCGGACCTCGAGGCCCGGGTCGCGGCTGAGGAGCGCGGCGAGGCGCGCGGCGTCGGGGGTGCGCACGCGCACGGTCGACGTGCCGGCGCGGGCGACGACCTCGGAGACGGGCGCGTCGGCGACGATCCGCCCGCGTCCGATGACGATCAGGTGGTCCGCCGTGAGCGCCATCTCGGACATGAGGTGCGAGGACAGGAACACGGTCCGGCCCTCGGCGGCGAGCCCGCGCAGCAGGGTGCGGACCCACAGGACGCCCTCGGGGTCGAGGCCGTTGACGGGCTCGTCGAGGATGAGCGTCTGCGGGTCGCCGAGCAGCGCGGCGGCGATGCCGAGGCGCTGCCCCATGCCGAGCGAGAACCGGCCGGCGCGCTGCCGGGCGACGGACGTCAGGCCGGTGAGCTCGATGACCTCGTCGACGCGCCGCGGCGCGATGCCGTGCGTCGTGGCCAGGGCGAGCAGGTGCGCGCGGGCGGACCGCCCGCCGTGCACGGCCTTCGCGTCGAGCAGCGCGCCGACCTCGCCGAGCGGCGCGCGGTGCTGCGCGTACGGCTTGCCGTTGACGGTGACGCGGCCGGCGCTGGGGCGGTCGAGCCCCACCACCATGCGCATCGTCGTCGACTTGCCGGCGCCGTTGGGGCCCAGGAAGCCCGTGACCTTGCCGGGCTGGACCGTGAAGGTCATGCCGTCGACCACGGTCTTGGTGTCGTACCGCTTGGTCAGACCATCGGCCTGGATCATGCGTCCTCCTCGTTCGGGTGTGACTCGAACGTACGGACGCACCCCTGCCCCCCGGGACGCCCGCGAGGACCATCCGTGGCGTCGGCGCGAGTACGCCGTGAGGATGACGCCGTCCCCCCAGGGAGGTGTGACGAGAGCCCAGGTCGCAGCGCCTCACCTGAGCTGCCGGGGCGGCCGATGCACCAGGTGACGTTCTGTTTCCCACGATGTGCAGAGGTGACGAAGAGCATGAGCACGAACGACTCCGGGATGGCATCGCCGCAGGTCCCGCAGGGCCCTCCCCCGCCGCCGCCGTACGGCACGCCTCCGGTCGCCGCGCCGCCGCCGGGCCTGGCCTACGCGGTGAACCCGGCAGGTCCGCCGCCTGGGGGCAAGGGTCTGGTGATCACCGCACTGGTCGTCTCGCTCGTGGCGCTCCTGCTGAGCTGGGTGCCGATCATCAACAACTTCGCCGCCTTGCTCGCTGTCGGAGGCCTCGTCCTCGGCATCGTCGGCCTGGTCGGCGCCGCGCGCAAGGGCCGTCCGGGCAAGGGCATGGCCATTGCGTCAGTCATCATCTCGCTCGTGTCGCTCGTGCTCGTGATCGTCACGCAGAACGCCTACGGCCGCGCGATCGACGAGTTCGTCGATGACCTCGACGGCACGGCGACGGAGCAGCTCGGAGGCACCACGACGCAGGAGGCGACGGTCGACGAGGAGGACGAGGTCGCGGACGCACCTGCTGCACCGGCGGTCGGCGACGTCTCGGTGGTCGAGGTGGCCTTCGGCCAGAACACCTACGACCCCACCATCTGGTGGTACGTGGTCATCATCGACAACCCGAACCCGGAACACGTCTACCCCTTGGCGGGCTTCGATGTGGAGGCGGTGGGTGCCGACGGGACGATCCTCGACACCGGGTCGAGCTACGTGAACCTGCTGCCGGGTCGGGTCGCGTTGACCGGCAGCTTCTTCGACGTCGGTTCCAACGTGCTGGACCACCTGGACGTCCGGGGGCCCGAGGTCGCGGACGCGCTGCACGAGTCGGAGCTCGGAGCCTTCGCGGTCGCCGATGTGGCGGCTGCCAGCGACGAGTGGTCGACGAAGGTCGGTGGCAACCTCTCCGGGTCCTTCGTGGAGGAGCAGGCCTCCGTGCAGGTCGACGTGATCGCCCGCAATGCGCAGGGTCAGATCGTCGGCTCCGAGCTCACGTTCGTCGATCGGTTGCCCGTCGGCGGTCAGGCTCGCTTTGAGGTGACGTTCCTCGCGCCGCTCCCGGCCGACACGACGTACGAGGTGTATCCGAGCATGTGAGGTCGGAGATCCGCGTCGGCGGGGTGGTCGCCCCGCCGACGCGGAGCACGGCAGGAAGGGCTGTCGGCTCAGCACGTGACAGGTGCTCCGTGCTCCCGGGCGACACCGGACGCGACGCGTGCCACGATCGAGGTCACCGACGCCCAGGGAGGCCACCGATGTCCGTCCCCGACGACACCGTCACCCCGATGCCCGACGAGGTCCCGGACCCCGTCAGCGCGACCGAGCCGACCGCCGACCCCGCGCCCGACGACGTGCCCGGTGACACGGGCGCCGACGTCTCGGCGGAGGACCGCCCCGTGCTGGTCGTGCCGCCGGTCCGCCCGATGGGCAGCAGCAGCGGGAGCCTGTAAGCGGCAGCCTGTCAGCGGCAGCCTGTCAGCGGCAGCCTGGCGACTCAGGCGCGCCGCTGCAGCGCCACCGACGCCGCGACGAGCGACGCGACGGCCCACGCGATCAGCACGACGAGGGATCGCGTGGGCATCGCGAACACGTCCTGCGCGAGGCCGGCACGGACGAGCTGCGCCATGGGCTCGATGGGCAGCCACTCGTGCGCGCTCGCCAGCCACGCGGGCATGCGCTCGGCGGGGTAGGAGACGGGCGAGAACAGCAGGACGACGAACACGAGCATCTGCGTCACCAGCATCGCGATCTGCGGCGGCAGCACCGTGGCCATGGCATACCCGACGGCGGCGGCGGTCAGCGACACGAGCACGGTCGCGGGCAGGAACCACGGCGCGAGGGACAGCGCGATGTCGTACCGCAGCGCCCCGGCGACGATGCCGATCGCCATGCCGGGCAGCGCGATCAGCGTCCAGACCAGCAGGTCGGACAGCAGGAACGCGACGCGCGGCACGGGCAGCGTGCGCATCCAGTCGAGCGACCCCTCGGTGCGGGCCTGCGCGACCATCTGCGGCGTCATGACCAGGCCGACGGTGATGAGCGTGACCGTCGGCGCGCCGGTGGCCAGGTACAGGGCGGTCAGGGGGTCGGGGTCGCCGACGAGCAGCCCGTAGCCCACGACGGTGGCGACGGCCATGAACACCTGCACGACGACCATCAGCGGCAGGAACTGCTGCTGCCGGCGCAGCTGCCACTGCGCGAGCAGCAGCGTCTGGCGCGTGCCCTCGCGGAGCGCGGTGCGACCTCCCTCGCGGAGCGCGGTGCGCCCTCCGTCGGTGAGCGTGGTCATGCGACCTTCACCTCCTGCTCGTCGGCGCCCGCTCCCACGAGCTTCACGTAGACGTCCTCGAGGGACGCCGGGGTCAGGGCGTAGCGCTCGAGGCGTCCGGCATCGACCTCGTCCTGCGCCCAGCGCACGACGTCCGCGGCGGCGTCGGCCGGGACGGTCGCGGTCGAGCGCAGGTGGCCGGACGTGGCGTCGGTGGCGGCGGGGTGCCAGCGCACCGGTCCGGCCGGGGCGTCGACCTCGAGGGTGAGGGTGCCGCGCAGGCGCGCGGTGAGGCCGGCGGGGGTGTCGGTGGCCAGGACGACGCCGTGGTCGAGGATCGCGAGGTGGTCGACGACGCGCTCGGCCTCGCGCACGTTGTGCGTGACGAGCAGGACGCCGTGGCCGGCGTCGGCGAGCCCGCGGATCTGCTCCCAGAGCATGCGGCGGCGCACGGGGTCGACGTCGTTGGTGGGCTCGTCGAGCACGACGAGCCGGCCCGGGACGACGGCCGTCATGGCGAACGCGGTGAGGCGGGCGATCCCGCCGGAGATCTTCTCGGCCGGGGTGTCGGCCCAGGGGCGCAGGTCGAGGGCGTCGAGCAGTTCGGCGGTGCGGGTGCGCACGTCGGCGGGCGTGGCGCCGCGGATGCGGCCGACGAGCTCGACGGCGCGCCGTGGCGTCAGGCCGCTGATCGGGACGTTGGCCTGCGCCTGGATCGACACGAGGCGGCGCGCCTGGTCGGGGTGGGCCACCGCGTCGACGCCGGTGACGGTGATCGTGCCCGCGTCGGGCCGGACGAGCCCCACGACCTGGTGCACGAGCGTCGTCTTGCCGGCGCCGTTGTGGCCGAGCAGGCCGACGACCTGGCCGGCCGGCACGTCGAGGTCGATGCCGTCGTTCGCCTGCACGCCGCGACGTCCGCGGTACCGCTTGCGCAGTCCGCGGACCCGCAGCACGTCCGTCCCGCCCATGTCCGCCTCCTCGTCATACTCACTGGTACGTGACGGACGGTACTCCGGGTTCCAATCGGTATCAACCCAGCGGTATGTCGTCGCGTACGCTGGCGCCATGGCCGACGACCGCGACCGCCTCACCGCCGCCAGCCGCGCCCTCGCCGACGCGGCCACCCAGCTCACGCGCGCGCTCGGGGCCCAGGCCCGCCAGAGCGTCCCCGACGTCGGCGACGCCGTCGCGCAGGGCCTGCGCGAGGTCGCCCGCGAGCTCGCCGACGTCTCCGAGTCCCTCACCGGCGCCGCGGCCGCGACCGACGACCGCCGCCGCCGCAAGGTCGACCGCACCCGCGCCGACCTGCTCGACTCCGCTGCGCGCGTCTTCGCCGCCCAGGGCTACGAGGGTGCGTCCGTCGACGACGTCGCCGCGCAGGCCGGCTACACCAAGGGCGCCGTCTACGCGCACTTCGGCTCCAAGCGCGAGCTGTTCCTCGCCGTCGCGCGCGCCCACCTCGCCGCCGCCGGCGACCCGGCCACCCACACGGTCCCCGGCGTCGGACCCGACGGCGTCGACGTCGACGCGCTCACCGCCGCCCTCGCCCGCAGCGCCGACGACCCGCGCCTGCTGCTGTCCCTGGAGCTGCTCGCCTACGCGCTGCGCCACCCCGACGAGTCCGGCGAGCTGGCCGCCGTCCACGCCCGCGCCTTCGACGCGCTCACCGACCACGTCGCCGACCTGCGGCGCGCCCGCGACGCCCGCGACGGCCGCGAGCCCGACCCTGGCACCACGCAGGACGACCGCGACACGACCCTCGGCATCGTCGCCGTCCTCAACGTCGCGCCCCTCGGCTCCCGCCTGCTGGGCGCCGCGCACGACACGCCCGCCGCCGGCGCGCGCCTCGTCGCCCGCCTGCTGGGGTGACCGCGACGCGCCTCGTCGCCCGCCTGCTGGGCTGACTGCGACGCGTCCCGCCCGCCGGGACCTGCGCCCCTCGACCGGCGCACCGCGGCACGCGAGGATCGACGACGGCGTCGACGACGACGACACGAGCAGGGGGCTGCGATGGGGTGGTTCGAGCAGGCGCGCGCGGAACGGCTGCGCCGGCACTACGCGGGCGGCCGCGGCGACGCGTTCGCGCGGCGGGCGGCGCGGTTCTACTCCGCGCTCCACGGGACGTGGCTGACCCCCGCCCGCTGGGTGACCCTCGAGGTGCCGGGCCGACGCAGCGGCAAGCCCACGCGCTTCCCGCTCGGCATGGCCGACGTCGACGGACGCTGGTACCTGGTGTCGATGCTCGGCGAGTGCGCCTGGGTGTGGAACGTCCGCGCCGCCGACGGCCACGCCGTGCTGCGGCACGGTCGGGCGCGCCGGGTCAGGCTCGTCGAGGTGCCGGTCGAGGAGCGCGCCCCGGTCATCCGCCGGATCGTCCAGGTCGCACCCGGCACCCGCCCGCACGTGGGCGTCGACCGGCACGAGCCGGTCGAGGCGTTCGAGGCCGTCGCCGCCGACCACCCCGTCTTCCAGGTGCTGCCGGCCGACGCGTCGTAGCGGCACGACGCGCCGGCCGACGTCCGTCAGGCGCGCTGCTCGCGGCGCCGGGTCGTGGCGACGAGGACGACGACGCCCGCCGCGGCGAGCAGGGCGCCGAGCGCCAGCAGGCGCAGCGCGTCGGTGCCGGTGGCGGACAGCGAGGCCGCGTCGGCGCCGGTGGCGCCGGTCCCGGCCGCGCCGGTCGAGCCGGTCGCGCCGCCGGTCGCGCCGGTGCCCGCCCCGCCGCCGGTCCCGCCCGTGCCGCCGGTCCCACCGGTCCCACCGGTGCCGCCCGTCCCGCCGCCCGTGCCCGGGTCGGGCACGGCCGCGATGTCGAGCACGGTGCTCGCGCGTGCCGCACCACCGGGCGAGGTGACGGTGAGCCGCACGAGCGCGCCCTCGTCCGCGACCGTGGGTGTGAGCGCGAGCGTGTGCACGGTCGTCACGGCCGGTCCGGCGGCGCGTGCCCCGAGCGGCGCCCGCGTGCCGGCGGTCCAGCCGACCGGGACGGGCGCCCACGTCGCACCGCCGTCGCGCGAGACGTCCCACGCCGCGGTCGCGTCGGCCGCGAGGACCGTCCACTCCAGCGTCGTCGGGACGCCCGCGGTGACGGTCGTCAGGGCGCCGGGGCCCGCGAGGAACACGGGCACGGCGGCGACGACCAGCTCGGCCGGGGCGCTCGTCACGGTGACCGGGCCGCCCGCCAGAGTGGCGGTGGCGACGGCCCGCAGCAGCAGCCCGTCGTCGGCGGGCGTGGCCGTGAACCGCAGCGTCGTGCCGGTGCCGACGGGCGCCCACGCGGCGCCGTCGGACGACGCCTCCCACGTGACGTCCGGCAGCGGACGGCCGGTGACGTCCACGGTGAACGTGACCTCCTCGCCCGGGGCGGTCGCGACGTCCTGCGGGTCCGTCACGGTCGGTGCGACGAGCACCTGCAGCGTGGCGGGGTCGGACGTCGCGGTGCCGCGGGTGCTGGTCGCGACGGCGCGGTAGCGGGTGCCGTGCGCGGCGTCCGTGCCGGCCACGACGAGCGTCGTGCCGGTCGCGTCCGGGACGTCGACCCAGTCGCCGTCGACCTCCGTCTGCCAGGTCACGTCGGGCGTCGGACGCCCGCTGACCTGCACCTCGAAGGTCGCCGACCCACCGAGGTCGACGGTCGCGTCGGCGGGCTGCGCGGTGACGGCGGGCACGGCCTCGACCGTGACGAGCGCCGCCGCCGAGGCGGCGACCCCCAGCGTGTTCGTCGCGACGGCCCGCACGAGCAGGCCGTGGTCCTCGTCGGTCAGCGTGCGCGTGTACGTCCACGCGGTCGCGTCGGCGACGGGCGTCCACGTCACCCCGTCGCTCGACGTCTCCCACGTCGGCGTCGCGGCCGGGTTGGCCGACGCGGCCGCGGTGAACGTCGCCGCGTCGCCCGCCAGGCCCGTGACGGCCTGCGGCTGCGCGGTGAACGTCGGGGCGTAGCGGACCGTCAGGGTCGCGGCCGCGCTGGTCGCCGTGCCGAGCGTGCTGGTGACCACCGCGCGCACCTGCGTGCCGTCGTCGGCGGCCGTCACGTCGTCGAGCTGCAGCGACGTGCCCGACCCGCCCGCGTCGGTCCACGCGGTCGCACCCGCGGCGCGGCGCTGCCAGGCGACCGTCGGCGCGGGGGAGCCCGTGACGGCGACGGTGAACGTCGCGTCACCGCCCGCGTCGACGGTGGTGTCGGCCGGGTCCGTGACCGTCGGTGCGTAGCGGACGGTCACGAGGACGGCGGTCGACGCCGCCGACCCGGACCACCCGGACGCCAGCGCCCGGACCCGCAGGCCGTCGTCCGCCTCGGTCAGCGTGCGCGTGTACGTCCACGACGTCGCGCCGACGACGTCGGACCACCCCAGGCCGTCGGCCGACGTCTGCCACTGCACGCTCGGCGTCGGGTACCCGGCGGCGGCTGCCGTGAACGTCGCGACGTCCCCGACCGCGCCCGTCACGGGCTGCGGCTGCAGCGTGTACGTCGGGCCGTACGAGACGCGCAGGGTCGCCGGGTCGCTCGTCGCCGTGCCGTGCGGGTTGGTCAGGACGGCCCGCACCTGCGTGCCGTCCTGGGCCGCCGTGACGTCGTCGAGCGTGACGGTCGTGGTGGCGCCGCCGAACGTCGCCCAGGTGCTCGCGCCGGGCGCGAGCCGCTCCCAGCGGACCGTCGGGGCGGGCGTCCCCGTGCCCTCCACCGTGAACGTCGCGGTCGCCCCGACGTCCACCGTCGAGTCGGCGGGCGGGGTCGTGACCGCGGGGGCGACCTGCAGCGTCACCCGCGCCGCAGCGGTGGGGACGTCGCCGTCGGTGCCGCTCGCGACGGCCCGCACGTGCAGACCGTGGTCGTCCGCCCCCAGGGTGCGGGTGTGGGTCCAGGACGTCGCGCCGTCGACGTCGGTCCACGACGTGCCGTCGGGCGACGTCTGCCACTGCACGGTCGGTGCGGGGTGACCCGACGCGCTCGCCGTGAACGTCACCACGTCGCCGATCCCCCCGGCGACGTGGTCCGGACCGACGACGTCGACGGGACCGTGCGTGACGGACAGCGTCGCGGGCGACGTCGTGGCCGTGCTCACCGTGTTGGTGAAGACCGCGCGCACCTGGCTGCCGTGGTCGGCGCGGGCCCGGTCCGTCAGGACGAGGACCGTCCCCGTCGCGCCGGTGACCGCCGCCCAGTCGGACGACGGGTCGGCGCGCCGCTGCCACTGCACGGTCGGGGTCGGGGTGCCGCTCGCGGAGGCCGAGAAGGTCGCGGTCCCGCCCTCGGGGACCGTGGCGTCCGTCGGGCCGCCCGTGATCGCGGGCGGCACCGACACGGCCAGCGCGGCGTCGGACCCCACGCCGTCGACGGTCGAGGTGATCGTGGTCGCGCCGGTGGCCGTGAACGTCGCCGCGGCGGTGCCGTCCGCGCCCAGGACGTCGTCGGTCGTCGCGAACGTCGCGCCGGCCCAGGTCACGGGCGCGCCCGCCATCGCGCCCTGCAGCGCGGCGCTCGGCGCCGAGGCGTCGGAGAGCTGCACGCCGACGGTCGCCGTGACCGACTGGCCGGCCGTCGCGGACGACGGGTCGACGGTGGTCGCGACGGTCGCGTGGGGCGCGGTGACCGCGCCGCCGGCCGCGTCGCAGTCCGCCGCGAGGTCGGTGCAGCCCCACCACGTGCGCACGGCGCTGGACGCGCCGCTCAGACCGACGCGCGTCGGGACGCCCGCGACGGTCGCGACGTTGCCGACGAAGCGCGAGTCGCTGACCGTGCCGTCTGCCAGGTGCACGGCCGCGATCGCGCCCGGCGCGTCGACGGCCTGGTTGCCGGTGACGGCCACGCCGGTGAGCGTGGCGGTCCCGGCCGCGACGCGCACCGCGGAGCCGGCGACCGGGGAGCCGCCGACGCGCACCGTGTTGGTCGCGAGGCGCGTGCCGCTGATCGTCGTCGTCGGGCTGCCCCAGGCGACGTCCAGCGCACCGCCGCCGACCGTGGCGGCCGCCGTCGTCGCGTCCACCTCGTTGTCCGCCAGGACCGAGTCGACGACCGTGACGGACTCGGTGCCGCCCACGCCCGTGAAGCCGATCGCGCCGCCCGCGGCGCCGACCGCCACGTTGTCCGTGAACGTGCAGCGCTCGACGAGCAGGGTGCCGCCCGTCATCGAGACCGCACCGCCCACGTCGACGGACGTCCCCGTGGCGCCCGGGGCGTTGCGGCTGCCCGTGACGGCGCAGTCGCGCAGCGTCAGGGAGTCGACCGCGCCCGGGTCGCCGGTGCCCGCGATGATCGCGCCGCCACCGCCGGTGCCGGCCTGGCCCACGCCGTTGCGCAGGGTCACGCCCTCGACCGTCAGGTCGACGCCGCCGGCGAACGACGGGTCGACGTCCAGGACGCGCGACGCACCGGCCGCGTCGACGACCGTCGTGGCCGCCCCCGCCCCGCGCAGCGTCACGTCCAGCGGGTCACCGGGATCGAGGCCCAGCGCGCCCGCCGTGAGCGTGTAGGTGCCCGCGGGCAGCTCGACGACCGCCTCGGCGTCGTCACCCGCCGAGCACAGGGCCTCCCGCAGCGTCGTCAGGGGAACGCCGTCGTCGCACCCGGGTCCGACCGGCGCGTCGAGGGTCGTCGTGACCGCGACGACGGTCGCCGCGGCCTGCGCGGGCACGGCCAGAGCGCCCGTGGTGACCACCACGAACACCCCCACACCAGCAGCAACCGGACGGAAAAAGGCCCTCTGACCTGGGAACATGTTGCGAACTGTAGGGACTTTCACCCGGGTCGGAGGTCCCATGGGCAGGGTGAAACTCCTAGGCTCACGCCGACCGGCCGGGGCGCCCCCGTGCGGCGAACCCCCCCGGAAGAGGTGTGAGCGGTGACCACGAACCGGACGGCTGCGGCCACGGGGGTGACCCGGCGGACCGTGCTCGCCGCCGGTGCCGGCGTCGCCGGTGCCGTCTCGCTCGGCGCCGCGGCTGGCGTGCAGGTGCTGTTCCCCGAGCTGCCGCTCGACGCGGACCTGCTCGGCCGCATGGTCGGCCAGACCTTCGTCGACACGCAGACCGGCACGCGGCTCGTCCTCGACGCCGTCGACGGCTTCGCCGGCCGGGCCGCGACCGCGAGCCAGTTCGCTCTCGTCCTCGTCTCGGACGGCGAGGCCCTGCCCGCCGCGACCCGCACGCTGCGTCACCCCGACGGCGACCTGCGGGTCTACCTCGGCCCCGTGACGGCCGACGGCCGCACGCTCGAGGCCGTCGTCAACCGCGCAGGAGGTGCCGCGTGACCGGGTTCGTCGGCGAGGTCCGGATGTTCGGTGCGGCGTACGTGCCCGAGGGCTGGGTGCCGTGCGACGGGCGTCTGCTCTCGATCGCCGAGTACGACGTCGCCTACACGATCGTCGGCACCACGTACGGCGGCGACGGCGTCCAGACGTTCGCCGTGCCCGACCTGCGCGGCCGCACACCGCTGGGTGCCGGTGCCGGCCCGGGCCGCGAGCCGCGCGTGCTCGGGCAGGTCGGTGGGCAGGAGACCGTCACGCTGACGAGCCAGCAGCTGCCCGCGCACCAGCACGGGCTGCTCGCGTCCGGCGCGCAGGCCACGGCGACCGCACCCGACGGCGGCGTCGCGGCCGTGGCCGCCGACGCCGCGCCCTACGCCGCACCGCAGGGGTCCGCCGCCCTCGCCCCGCAGGCGCTCGGCAGCGCGGGCGACGGGAACGCGCACGAGAACCGCTCGCCCGTGGTGGCGTTCACGTTCGGCTTCTGCGTCTGGGGCATCTACCCGACCGGGGGGGACGACGACACCACGATGGGCGAGGTCCGGCTGTGGGCCGGCACCCAGCTGCCCCCGTACTGGCGGGTCTGCGACGGTGCGCTGCTGCCCATCGCCACCCACCAGGCGCTGTTCTCCATCCTCGGCACGCAGTACGGCGGCAACGGGCAGACCACGTTCGCCCTCCCGGACCTGCGGGGCCGCGCCCCCGTGCACGCCGGGTACTCCCGGCCGGTGGGCGAGACGGGCGGAGCCGAGAACGTCACGCTCCTGCCCTCGCAGCTGCCCCCCCACACGCACCAGGCCCTCGCGACGTCGTCGGCCGCCACCACGCCGTCGCCCGTGGGCGCGACGTGGGCCGCGGCCGACCGCGCGCAGTACGCCCCGAGCCCGCAGGTCGCCGCCGCGCCCACCGGCACGGCCGGCGGCTCGCAGCCGCACCCCAACATGCCCCCGTACACGGTGCTGTCGTTCGTCATCGCGACGCAGGGCGTCTACCCGAGCCGGGACTAGGAGGCGACGACGTGTACGAGCCGTACCTCGGTGAGCTGCGGATCTTCGCGGGCAACTTCGCACCGCGGAACTGGGCGTTCTGCCAGGGGCAGCTGCTGCCGATCCAGCAGAACACCGCCCTGTTCTCGCTGCTGGGTACCTACTACGGCGGCGACGGCCGCGTCACGTTCGCGCTGCCCAACCTGGTCGACCACAGCCCCGTCGCCACGGGCGCAGGCCCGGGCCTGCAGGCGTTCGCCCTCGGGGGACGCGCCGGCGCGGCGAGCGTCACGCTGACGAACGCCCAGATGCCCGCCCACACCCACCCGGTCCCCGCCGTCGACGCGCCCGGCACCAGGGCCAACCCGTCCGGTGCCGCCTGGGCGCAGTCGCGCCGCGGCCGCGCGAGCGAGCGGCTGTACGGCCCGGCCGCGGCGCTCGTCGCGATGTCCCCCAGCGCGGTCGTCCCCACCGGCGGCGGCCAGCCGCACGAGAACATGCCGCCCTACCTGCGGATCAACGTCTGCATCGCCCTCCAGGGCATCTTCCCGTCCCGCCCCTGACCCACCCCGTCCCCGCCAGGCCACCCCCTGCCTGCGAGAGAGCGATCCAGCCCCACCCCGTGCGCGCGAGGGTCGACCCAGCCCCACCCTGTGCCCGCGAGAGTCGACCCAGCCCCACCCTGTGCCCGCGAGAGAGCAATCCAGTCTCCGATCCATCGGGGTCGTGAGGCGGAGGTGGGCGTCGGCGTGGCCTGGCGTGACGGCGCCGCCGGGTGGACGATCGCCCAGCGGTGCCGACGACGACGCCGCGCGACCGACCGGTCGCGCCCGACGGCGCCGAGCCCCCCGGCTCGATGCCCGCGCCCCTGGAGGTCCCGTGACCGGACCCGACGTCCCCGTCGCCCCGCGCGCAGGCGACCCGTCCGCGCACGCCGGCGACCCGGCCGTCCGCCTCGACGGGCTGCCCGTCACGCGGCGGCACGTCCGGCTGCTCGTCGGGTCCGGCGTGGGGTGGATGTTCGACGCGATGGACGTCGGGCTCATCTCGTTCGTCATCGCGCAGCTCGCCGTCGTGTGGGGCACCGACGCGACGTCCCTGGGCTGGGTCGCGTCCGCGGGGTTCGTCGGCATGGCGGTCGGCGCCGCGCTCGGCGGGCTGCTCGCCGACCGGATCGGCCGCCGCCAGGTGTTCGCGCTCACGCTGCTCGTCTACGGGGTCGCGACGGGGGCGTCGGCGCTCGCGGGCAGCATCGCCGTGCTCATGGCGCTGCGGTTCGTCGTCGGGCTCGGCCTGGGTGCCGAGCTGCCCGTCGCGTCCACCCTCGTCAGCGAGTTCGCGCCGCCGCGCATCCGCGGCCGGGCCGTCGTGCTGCTCGAGTCGTTCTGGGCCGTCGGCTGGATCCTCGCCGCCGTCATCGGGTACCTCGTCGTCCCGGTCGGCGACGACGGCTGGCGGTGGGCGCTCGCGCTCGGCGCCCTGCCCGCGCTGTACGCGGTCGTCGTACGCCGCGGGCTGCCCGAGTCCGTGCGCTTCCTGCAGGCGCAGGGCCGGCACGACGAGGCCGACCGTGTCGTCGCCGACCTCGAGGCGTCCCCGGCCCTCGGCCACGGGGGGCTCACGGGCGCGCAGGTGCGGGACGGCGCCGGGGGGCTGCCGGGCGTGGACGCGGACGTCCCGGCCGGCCGGCCCGCGGCACCGGCGTCGCACGGCCACACACCTGCGCCCGCCGTCGACGCTGCCGACCCCGCCGCTGCCGACCTCGCCGCTGCCGACCCCGCCGCCGCACCTGTCGCCGCGCCGCCTGCCCGGGCGCGCGTCGCCGACCTGTGGGCGCCCGCGCTGCGCCGTCGCACCACCGCACTGTGGGTCGTGTGGTTCGCCGTGAACTTCTCGTACTACGGGGCGTTCATCTGGCTGCCGTCGCTGCTCGCGGCCGACGGGCACACGCTCGTGCGGTCGTTCGGGTACACCCTGATCATCACGCTCGGGCAGCTTCCGGGGTACGCGGCCGCGGCGGTGCTCGTCGAGACGTGGGGACGGCGGAACACGCTCGCCGCGTTCCTCGCCGGGTCGGCGGTCGCCGCCGGGCTCTTCGCTGCCGCGTCCGGCGACGTGCAGATCGTCGGCGCAGGGCTGCTGCTGTCGTTCTTCAACCTGGGGGCGTGGGGCGCCCTCTACGCGGTCACCCCCGAGCTCTACCCGACGCGGGTGCGCACCACCGGCGCGGGCTGGGCCGCGGGGATCGGTCGCACCGCGTCCGTCCTCGCACCGCTCGCGGTCCCGCAGCTGCGCGAGCTGGGCGGCACGACCCTGCTGTTCACGGTGTTCGCCGCGGTGTTCGTCGTCGCGGCGCTGGGTGCCACGGCCCTCCCCGACCACACGGGCGAGTCCCTCACCTGACGCCCCGCCCTCCGGCCCCACCCCCGGCCCCACCCCGCCGAGCGCGGTAGAGGACGGCCGACCGCGGCACGAACGAGTACCGCGCTCGGCCGTCGAGTGCCGCGCTCGGCGGGGCGTGGGGCGGGGCGCCCGCTCGGTGGGGTGCCGGGGTCAGGGCTTCTTCTGGTCGTCCAGGTAGGTCTTGGCCTTGTCGACGATCTCGTCGACCTTCGAGTCGGTGCCGTCGTCGGTGCGGGCCTTCACGGCCGCGGCCGCCTTGTCGAGGGCGTCCTTGGCCTGCTCCTCGCGGCCGGACAGTGCACCCTTCGCCTTGTTCACCAGGTCGTCGAGACCCATCGGTCCCCTCCGTCCGTGTCCGTGGCGCCGTCGGGCGGCGACCTGCCCCCAGTCTGCCGGTGCGACCCGGGTCCCGCGGGACGGGGCGACGTCCGGGACGGCGTGGGCGGGCAGGCTCACGCTCACGGGTGAACGTGCCGATGCTCCAGGACGTGACGACAGCACAGGCTCCGGCCCCCGGGTGGTACGACGACGGCGTGACCGCCGACGTGGAGCGATGGTTCGACGGGCACGACTGGACCGAGCACACCCGTCCGCTGCCGGAGTCCGCCCTGCGCCCGCGCCCGACGGCCGTCGGTGCGTCCGCCGGGTCGGGTGGCAGTGCCACCGCGACGGCCGGGGGCAGCGCGGGGGGCGGCTCGTGGGCGCCCGCGGCGACCAGCCCGTGGCTGCCGGGGGAGCCGATCCCCGGTCTCGAGCCCGTGGACGCTCCCGCCCTGACCTCGACGGCGGGGGGCGTGGCGTCCCCGTGGGGTGGTGGCGACCTGCCGCGGCTCGGGTCGGCCGCCGTGTTCGGCGGGACCGGCCTGCCGGCCGCCGCGTGGGCGCCGACCGGGGACCCCGCCCACTGGGGGTGGCGCGTGCTCGCGTCCACCCTCGACCAGCTCTTCGTGATCCCGCCGTACCTCGTCGGCCTCCTGTACATGCAGTCCACGACGACCTTCGGGGTGGACGTGACCGGTCGGCCCACCACCGTGCCGACCGAGACCGGGGTGACGGCCTTCGGCGTGGGCGCGCTGATCACGCTCGTGCTGTGGTTCGTCAACCGCATCGCGCTGCAGGGCCGCACCGGGCAGTCGTGGGGCAAGCGGATCGTCGGGCTGCGGTTGGTGCACGAGGACACCGACGAGCCGCTGGGCATGTGGTGGGCGTTCGTGCGGGACATGGCGCAGTTCGTCAACAGCGTGCCGCTCTACCTCGGGTGGCTGTGGCCGCTGTGGGACGCGCGGCGCCAGACGTTCACCGACAAGCTCTCGCACGCGCTGGTCCTGCGCGACCCGCGCTGACCCGCGTCAGTCCCCGCGCTCGACGTCCCCGATCGTCTCGACCGGCGAGTCCCCGCCGTGCGTCACGTGGTCCACCTCGACGTGCTCGGGCCCGTCCACGTGCGTGAGGTGCGCGTCGTCGTCGTGCTGACCGTGCTGCTCGTGGTGGCTGTGCTCGACGTCGGTCGTCCGCTCCACGTGCGTCTCCTCCACGTGCGTCGCCCCCTCGTCCCCGCTCGGCTGCTCGACGTGCGTCGTCTCCTCGACGTGCGTCGTCGGTTCGACGTCCTCGGTCGACGAACCGTCCGCGTCCACCTCGTCGTGCGCGTGCGCCTCGGCCTCGATGCCTGCGCGGACCTGCTCGTTGCGCGCCTCGACCTCCTGGCGCTGCTGCTCGAGGGCCTCGCGGATGCGGTCGGCCTGCGTGGCCAGCTCCTCGCGCACGTGCTCGACGCTCGCGTCGACGGCGGCCCGCGCCTCGGCGTCGATCCGCTCGAACTCCCGCGCGAGCGCCTGCTCCTCGGTGCGCAGCGCCGTGCGCACGCGCTCGAACTCCTCGTCCACGCTCATCGTTCCTCCGCCTCGTCGTCGTCGTCGCCGGATCTGCCGTCGTGGGACCCGACGCTACGTGCCCGGGGGCGCCGGCACGACCGATCGCGTCGTCAGCCCGACGAACGCCCCCAGCCGCTCGAGGGACTCGGGGCGGGACGGCAGGGTCCGCGTCAGGTGCGCCGAGCGGACGACGAACGCCGCCCACTGCCCACGGGACACCGCGACGTTGATCCGGTTGCGGTCGAGCAGGAAGTCCAGGCCGCGCGGCACCTGCGCGGGGGAGGACGCAGCGGTCGTCACGAGCACGACGGGCGCCTCCTGCCCCTGGAACCGGTCGACGGTCCCGACGCGGGTCGCGGTGAACCCGGCCGCGTCGAGCGCGCGCCGGACCGTCCACACCTGCGCGTTGTAGGCGGCGACGACCAGCACGTCCGCCGCGGTCAGCGGGCGCTCCGCCGGCGTCGCCCCGGGGTCGCGCCAGGTGCGGCCGACGAGGTCCGCGACGAGCCGCACGACCACGTCGGCCTCCTCGGGCGACGCGACGGCGTTGCCATCGTGGTCGACGAGCACGCCGTGCACACCGGGGGGCACGCCGTCGAGCGAGCGCGCGGCCGCGCCGGGTGAGGCGACGAGCCGGCCCTCGTAGGCGAGCGTCGAGACCGCCGCGCACAGGTCGGGGTGCATCCGGTAGGTCACGGGCAGGAAGTACCCGAGGTCTGCGGGCAGCGTGTCGGAACCGTCCGTCAGCCAGCCCAGCGCGCTGCGGTCGACCGGCTCGGGGTGCGTGCCCTGGCTGACCTGCGGGAGCTGCTGCGGGTCGCCCAGCAGCAGCAGGTTGCGGGCCGCCCCGGCCACCGCGAACGTCGTCGCGAGCGCGAACTGCCCGGCCTCGTCGACGACGAGCAGGTCCAGCGGCTCGGTGGGACGGCGCTTGGCGTTGACGAGGTCCCACGCCGTCCCACCGAGCACGGCCCCGGCCCCGGGCGCACCGCCGGGGTGCGCGGCCCAGAAGGCCCCGAAGCCCGCGTCCGGCACCCAGGTCCACGGCGCCGCCGGGTCGGCGGCGCGCCCGTCGGATGCCGCGGGCGCCTTCTTGGCGATCGCACCCGCGGGGACGCCCGCGCCGGCCACGCCCCGCAGCATGTTCTCGACGACGGCGTGCGACTGCGCGACCACCCCGACGCGCCACCCGCGCGCGACGAGCGCGGCGATCACGCGGGCGCCCGTGTACGTCTTGCCGGTCCCGGGCGGTCCCTGGACGGCGAGGTAGGAGTCGTCGAGGTCGAGCACGGCGCGCGTGAGCACGTCGACCAGGTCGCCGCCGGCCGCCGGCAGGGGCCCGCCGGAGCGGGTGCGGGGCGGTGTGCGGCGCGCCAGGTCGAGGACCGCGGCCCGCGGCAGCGGCACGTCGTCGTCCGCCGCCGAGCCGCCGGACGTCGCCGCGTCGTGCACCCGCTGCGCGAGCCCGCGGATCGCCTCGCGCAGCGGCGCGGTCGCGATCGGCCCGGCGGGTGCCAGCGCCATCGGCAGCTCGGTGAACGCCGCCGATCCGCGCGGCCGGGTCTCCTCGACCAGCAGCACGTCGCGCGGTCGGGTCCCGTCGACCTCGGCGGTGACCTCGAGCACCGTCATGCGCTCGCACCAGCCGCGCGGCGCGTCGAGCGACGTCTTGACGCACTCCGGCAGGGGAGGGTCGTACAGGCCGACGGCCTGGGCGCCCGGTCGCAGGTCGCTGCCGGGCTCGAGCCTGCCCGTGAGCCGCAGGACGCGCCGCTCGACCTGCTTGCCCGCCGGCAGGTGCCAGTCGGTGACGACCTCCACCGCTCCGGGGCGGTCCGCGAGCAGCACGTTGCGGCGCTCGGCCCAGTCCGACGGGTGCGCGCCGAGGCGGTCGAAGTGACCCCACCAGTAGGGCTTGTCCTCGCGCTGGTGGTACCGCAGCGCCCCGGCGACGAGCGCGACGGCCTGCCGCGCGGGCGTGCGCACGACGCCCTCGCCCGGCCCGAGCCCGGCGAGCGCCAGCAGCTCGTCCTCGAGCGGGTCCGGGGCGGCGAGCTCGGCGGCGCGGGCCTGCGCCTCGGGGTCGAGCACGACGGCGCGCGTCGGGGCGAGCCCGGCCTCGTCCAGGCGGGCGAGCAGCCAGTCGCGCAGCCCGAGCGTCGAGTCGCAGTCGTAGTGGTTGTAGACCTCGATGGCCTTGATGCGGTCGGTCCAGTCGTCGAGGCGTCCGGCGTCGCGCGCGGCGACCGCCTCGGCGTACTCGACGATCGAGTCGGCCGCGTTCGTCACGCCGTCGCCGCGGCCCGTCGCCATGTACAGGGGCTCGAGCTTCTTCAGCGAGGCCGACCGCTGCCCGGTGCGGACGCCCGCCTTGACGGCGGCGTACAGGTCGACGAGCAGGCCCTCGCGCAGCAGCGCGTCGACCTGCGCCTCGCCCTCGCCGTGCCGCCCGGCGAGCTTGCGCAGCGTCGTCTTCTCGTACGCGGCGTAGTGGTAGACGTGCATCCCGGGGTGCTGTGCGCGGCGCCGCGCGAGGTAGGCGAGGAAGTCGCGCAGGGCGACGCGCTCGGCGGCGCGGTCGTGCGCCCAGAACGCGACGAACGGCGCCTCGGCACCGGTTGCGGGAGGGTTCTCGACGACGCCGAACAGGTACTCCAGGCCCCAGGCGTCGGGCTCGCCCGCCATCGCGGCGTCGAACCACAGGGGGTCGCCCTCGAAGTCGAAGAAGATGTCGCCCGGGTCCGCGGGCGGCAGCAGCGCGGCGATCCGGTCGGGGTGCGGGACGGCCCACGGGACGTCGGTCGGGTGCGTCGGGTCGGGGTTGCGCGCCTCCTGCTCGACCTGCAGGCGCGCCTGCAGCAGCACCTTCTCGACGACCTCGGGGCTCAGCCCGTCGACCTCGAGGCCGTCGGGTGCGGCTGCGAGCGCGTCGATCGTCGGGTAGCCCGCGGCGACGAGCAGCGGCCGCTGCCGCTCGTACACGCCGGCGACGAGCGCGACGTCCCGCTGCGCCTCGAGCTGGGCCGTGCACACGCCGCACCGGCCGCACGACGCCCAGCGGTCGTCGTCCCACACGACGGGCGCGTCCTGCGCGCGGTGGGCGTCGAGCATCTCCTGCAGGCGTGCCCGCCGCTCCAGGTACACGGGGACGAGGTCAGCGACGGCGTGCCGCGTGACGACGCCGTCACCGAGCACCAGCTCGACCTGCCGCGCCACCGGCAGCCCGGCGAGCGCGAGCTGGTCGGCGTACGCGGCGACCTGCAGCAGGGCCGTCGGCCGGGCGTTGCGCGCGAGCTTGGCGTCCCGCACGGACCACGCGCCGTCGTCGTCGCGCACCACGAAGTCGGCGCGTCCGACGAACCGGCCGTCGAAGAACGCGGCCTGGTGCACGACGTCCGCCGACGCGAGCCGGTCCAGCGTCGCCGCGTGCGCGGCCGCCAGGTGGGTGCGCGACCCCGGGTCCCGCGTCGCCGGCACCTGCGCGAGCCCGCCGCGCGCCCCCGGTTTCCACACGCCGTACTGCGCCACCAGCCCTCGCAGCACGCGCTGCTCGTGCTCGTCGCCGAGGTGCGCGACGCGCGCGAGGACGACGTCGGTGTCCGGCTCCGCCGCAGGCCCGCGTCCGAGCAGCGCGTCGAGCGCGCGCAGCACCGCGTACTCGCACTGCGCCGCGGCCGTCAGGTCGCTGGCCGAGTACGTCAGGGTCGAGCTGGTCGCGGTGCCGTCGTCGAGCAGGATCACACCGGCAGGCTACGGCGACCCACCGACACCGCCGAGCCGTGCCGCGACGTCACAGCGCGAGCACCAGGCGCAGGCCGTCGTCGATCGCCGCGACGAGGTCCGCAGGCAAGGAGGCGACGGGGTACGTGACGTACTCGCGCGACGCCACGGTGACCTGGGAGACGTTCGCGACGGAGTCCTTGGCGAGTCCCGAGGCGACGCGCGGGACGAACACGTTGCCCGGCACCGCTGCGAGCGACGTGTTCGAGGTCAGAGGGACCACCACGACGGTGCCGATGGCCGAACGGTTGAAGTCGTCGGCCTGGACCACGACCGCCGGGCGCTGCTTGCCGGGTTCGCTGCCCCGGGGTTCGCCGAAGTCGACCCAGCAGACGGAGCCACGGTCGATCACCACTCGTCCTGGGTGATGACGTCGGCTGCGTGGCTGCGGAAGGGTGCGGAGTCGGCGGCGGGCTGGCCGCCGGTCCTGATGGCCGCATCGATGCGCGCCGTCACGTCGGAGCGCTCGAGCTCGGTGGCGTACCGCTCGGCGGCGCGGCGGTAGAACTCGGAACGCGTCATCCCGTGCCGCCGCGCGCTGGCGTCGATGCGGGCCGCGACGTGGTCGGGAAGCGAGATGGCCGTCTTCATCACGCGAGTATAACTCGATTATACCGGGGTCGACCAGCCCCTCACCCCTTTTCCGGATGCCGGTCGCGCTCCCCGACCGCACGATGGAGAGATGGCCGACCAGACGACCCCCCAGGACCCCACCACCCAGCAGCCCGACCCCAGCAGCCACGGCGCCGAGCAGATCGCGCACCCCGGGCTGACCGACGACATGGACACCGAGCCGGACCACGGCGAGGAGTCGTACCGCGGCTCCGGGCGCCTCGAAGGGCGTCGTGCCCTGATCACCGGCGGGGACTCCGGCATCGGCCGCGCCGTCGCCATCGCGTTCGCCCGCGAGGGTGCCGACGTCGCGATCTCCTACCTCCCCGAGGAGGAGGAGGACGCCCGCGTCACGCTCGGCTGGGTCGAGAAGGCGGGCCGCCGCGGCGTGGCGCTGCCGGGCGACATCCGCGACGAGGAGCTCGCGCGCTCGCTGCCGGGCCGCGCCGCCGAGGCGCTCGGCGGGCTCGACGTCCTCGTCAACAACGCGGCGTACCAGATGGGGCAGCCGGGCGGGCTCGCCGACGTCACCACCGAGCAGCTCGACCGCGTCCTGAAGACCAACGTCTACGCGATGTTCTGGATCACCCAGGCCGCGCTGCCGCACCTGGGCGCGGGCGCGTCGATCATCAACACGTCCTCGATCCAGGCGTTCGATCCCAGCCCCGCGCTGCTCGACTACGCCTCGACCAAGGCCGCGATCCTCAACTTCTCGAAGGGCCTCGCGCAGGAGCTCGCCGAGGACGGCATCCGCGTCAACGCCGTGTGCCCCGGCCCCGTCTGGACGCCGCTGATCCCCGCGACCATGGACGTCGAGAAGGTCGAGGACTTCGGTGCCGAGACCCCGATGGGCCGCGCGGGCCAGCCGGCCGAGCTCGCACCCGCGTACGTCTTCCTCGCGTCGCAGGAGTCGTCGTACATCACCGGTGACCGCATCCTCGTCACCGGCGGCAAGTCCTGATGCGCGTCGTCGTCGTGGGTGGCCACGGCAAGATCGCCCGCCTGCTCGCCCCGCTGCTGGTCGCCCGCGGCGACGAGGTCGTGCCCCTGGTCCGCCGCCCCGAGCACGCCGACGCGCTCGCGGCCCTGGGCACGCAGCCCGCGCTCCTCGACATCGAGGCGTCGGACGCGGACGACTTCGCGTCGGTGATGGTCGGGGCCGACGCGGTCGTGTTCGCGGCCGGCGCCGGGCCGGACGGGAACGCGGGGCGCAAGCGCAGCGTCGACCTCGAGGGGTCGCTGAAGGCGCAGGACGGTGCCCGCCTGGCGGGCGTCCGGCGGTTCGTGCAGGTGTCCGCGATCGGCGTCGACGCGCCGATCACGGACGACATGCCGGCCGTGTGGGCCGCGTACGTCGTCGCCAAGCGCGACGCCGACGAGGCGCTGCGCGCCACCGACCTGGGCTGGACGATCCTGCGGCCGGGCGGCCTGACCGACCAGCCGGGCTCGGGGCGCGTCACGCTGGGCGACGAGGTCGCGCGCCGCGACGTCCCGCGGGCCGACGTCGCGGCGGTCGTCGCGGCCGTGCTGCTCGACGACCGCGCCGTCGGCCACCAGTGGGAGCTGGTCGCGGGGGACACCCCGATCCCGGAGGCGTTGACCCGCGCGACCGCCTGACCTCCCGCGGCGGGCGCTCGAGAGGCCGTCCCCGGACGTCAGGGACGGCCTCTCCGGCGACCGGTGCGACGGCGCGCCGGGTCAGCGGTCGAGCGGTACGCCCGCCGACGACGCGCGCCCCACCGGGATGATGTCCGCCAGCGCCGGGTAGTCGGTGTACCCGACGTGGTCGCCGCCGTAGAACGTCGCGGGGTCCGGCGTGTTGAACGGACCGCCGGCCCGGATGCGCGCGTCGAGGTCCGGGTTGGCCAGCCACAGGGCCGCCAGGGACACCGCGTCGGCGACGCCGGCGGCCATCGCCTCGTGCGCCGCCTCGGCGGTCGCGGGGTAGACCGCCATGGTCACGTGCGGGTTGAGGATCAGCGTGCCGGGCCAGGCGGACCGCAGCTGCTCGGTCAGGTCGCGCGTGCCCATCTCGATGACGTGCAGGTACGCGATGCCGAGCCCCGCGAGCTCGTCGAGCAGCGCGGTGTAGACCGGGACGGGGTCGGCCTCGACCATGCCGTTGTACGGGCTGCCCGGCGAGACGCGGATGCCGACACGGTCGGCGCCGACGACGTCGGCGACCGCGCGCACGACCTCGACGGCGAAGCGGGCGCGGTGGGTGGCGGAGCCGCCGTACGCGTCGGTGCGCAGGTTGGTGTTGTCGGCGAGGAACTGGTGCACCAGGAAGCCGTTGCCGCCGTGCACCTCGACCCCGTCGAAGCCGGCCTCGACGGCGTTGCGGGCGCTGTGCGCGAACTCCTGGACGGCGGTGGCGACGTCCGCGGGTGTCATCTCCCGCGGCGTCGGGTGGTCCAGCGGGCCCTCGAAGCCGATCAGCTGCTCACCGGAGGCCACGGCGGACGGCGCGATCGGCAGCTCGCCGTCCGGGTACAGCGACGGGTGCCCGATCCGGCCGCAGTGGGTGAGCTGCGCGACGATGCGGCCGCCCCTCGCGTGCACCGCGTCGGTGACCAGGCGCCAGGCCGCCACCTGCTCGGCGCTGTGCAGGCCGGGGGTCAGGATGTAGCCCTGGCCCCGCACGCTCGGCTGGATGCTCTCGGAGACGATCAGGCCGGCGCCGGCGCGCTGGGCGTAGTACTCGGCGGTCAGCGGGGTGACGACGCCCTGCGGGGTCGCCCTGTTGCGCGTCATCGGGGCCATCACCAGGCGGGACGGCAGCGGGATCCTGCCCACGGTGACCGGGTCGAACAGCGTGCTCATGAGGTCTCCTCACCAGGGCGCCGCGCGTGCCCGGCACCACTTACTTGATTGACTCATGGAGAGCGTGGCAGAGTTCCTTGAGTGAATCAAGCACTTGATCGGAGCGTGACTCGCGTGCAGGCTTACGATCGCCTCATGGCAGTACCCTCCGTGCCCGCGACCGCGGGGACCGACGTCGAGCAGGCGATGTTCGCGTTCGTCGACGCCTACAACCAGGCATGGGAGGCCGCGGCGGGCGAGCACGACCTCAGCACCGCCCAGGCCTGCGTGCTCGGGCGCGTCGAGACCCGCCGCAGCATGGGCGAGCTCGCCGAGGAGCTGCGCTGCGACGCGTCCAACATCACCCAGATCGTCTCCCGGCTCGAGGCCCGCGAGCTGGTCCACCGCGAACCCCACCCGCAGGACCGGCGCTCCCGGCAGATCGTGCGCACCCCGAGCGGCGACGACCTGTACGGCGTCTTCGAGGAGTCCTTCGAGTTCCCGAGGGCGGCCGCCGCGAACCTCACCGACGCGGAACGCCGGCAGCTCACGGCGCTGCTGCGCAAGGCGCTGCCGGGCTGACGGCTCGTCCATCCGGAGGAGCCGCGCGACGTCCCTCGTCGGTTCGCACGACGCGCAGGTGCCCCCGGCGCTGTCACCGTGCGGGACATGCCCGCACCGTCTTCCGCGTCCGTCCCGACGCCCGGCACCGTCCCGACACCTGCCACCGTCCCCACGGCAGGGCCTCTGCTGCCGCGCACGGGGGCCGCGCTCGCGGCGGGCCTCGCGGCGGTGGCCGGTGCCGCGCTCGTGCTCCTGCTCGTCGTCGCGCCCGACGGGCTGCGGAGCTCGGCCGACCCCGGGGCGCCGACCGTGCCGTACTGGCACCTGCTGCTGCCGACGGCGGTCGCGCTCGTGCTGGTCCGCGTGCTGCCGCCGCGGGCGCCGACGCTCGCGCCGGTGATCGCGCCGGGCGGACCCGGCACCCGCCGGGTCGTGGTGGCCGTCGCGGCGCTGCTGACCTGCGCGGCGGCGTTCCCCGTGGTCGTCGCCGCGACCGACGTCGCGGCGTCCGCCGCCTACCACCTCGTCAAGATCGTGGTCGTGGTCGCGCTGCCCGGGCTGGTGGTGCTGGCGACGCGCGGGTCGCTGCGCACGGCGTGGCCGCGTGCCGCGTGGCGCTGGTGGGCGCCCGCGGTCGTCGTGCTCGTGTGGACCGCCCTCGCGCAGGCTGCGCCCTGGTTGCGGCACGCCGACTACTCCGCCTACCCGACCGACCTGCTCGTCGCGGCGGCGGTCGCGACGGCGCTGACGGCCGGCGTCGGCGAGGAGCTGCTGTACCGGGTGTGGCTGCAGACCCGGCTCGAGGCGCTGCTGGGCCGCTGGGGCGGCATCGCGGTGGCCGCGCTGGTGTTCGCGCTCATGCACGTGGGCTCGCGGCACGGCCAGGGGCCGCTCGTCGAGGTCGCGGGCGCGGTCGTCGTGCAGGGCCTGACCCTCGGGGTCGTCGCGGGGTACCTGTGGTCCCGGTACCGCAACGCCTGGCTGACGGTCGCGCTGCACGTGCTCGCCAACGGCTACGTCGTGGCGGCCGCGCTGCTCGATTGACCTGCGCCCTCGCGCCCTCAGACCGCCGCGCGCTCGCCGACGAGCACGTGGTGCGGGTGCACGCGCCCGGCGTCCAGGCGGGTGGCCGTCACCGTCAGGCCCGCGTCGCGCAGCCACCCGGCCATGACGTCCGGGGGCACGAACGTGAACGTCGTCGACCCCGCCGTGATCCGCAGCACCCGCACCGACAGCGTCTCCTGCCAGCGGTTCCAGCGGACCTTCCAGGCGGGGGAGGCCCCCATCTCCTTGACGACGAGCCGCCCACCGGGCGCGACCTGCGCGGCGGCGGCGGCCAGCAGGCTGCGCTGGGCGTCGGCCGGCAGCAGGTACAGCACGTCGACGACGACGACCGCGGCCCACGGCCCGGGCGGGACGGCGCCGTCGGGCGCCACGGCGAGCTCGAGGTTCGGCACGCGGGCGGCGGCCCCGGCCCCGGCGGCGATCTTGTCGGCGTCGATGTCCACACCGACGACCCGTCGGCCCGGCCCCGACAGCGCGGCGTACGCGCTGAACAGCCCGTGCCCGCAACCGATCTCCAGGACGGGGCCGGTGGCGGGCAGCAGGCGCTCGAGGCGGCGGAACGGCGCGCTCCACCACCGCACGTGCACGTGCGCGCGCTCCTGCCAGGGGGCGTCGGCGTACAGCGCGAGGGCGCTCCTCCCGGCAGCGTCCGGTCGTCGTGTCATGCCCGTCCCTCCGCGTCGTGGGCGTCCGACGCGCCCAGCCCGGCGAAGCCTGTCAGGCGGTACCCGCACGCGTCGAGGAGGGCGCGCGTGCCCGGCGACGTCAGCGCGGCGAGCTCGTCCGCCCACCGGTACCCCCACGCGAACCGTGCGGCCTGCGGGTCGTCCGCGACCCCCGGGTGGGCGTTGACCTCGAGCGTGCGCGCGCCGCGGGCGGCCGCGGCCCGCAGCGTCGCGGCCAGCCGGGTCTCGTCCATCGCGCCCGCCTCGTCGAGGCCCGCGTAGTCGTCGGTCGTGGTCAGGCCGGCGCGCGCCAGGCGGCGGCGCAGGCCGTGGCTCAGGACGCCGACGCCGACGCCCGTCGCGCCGACCGCCCGGCTGCGCGGCAGCCGCACCGCCGGCACGCCCGCCGCGAGCGCGAGCTCGGTGACGACCCGGCCCACGAGCGGCCACAGGTGCGTGTGCTGGTGGGTGTCGAGGTGCGTGACCGGCACGCCGACGCCCTGCACGCGCTCGAGCTGGGCGCCGAGCTCGCGCCGGACGTCGTCCGGGTCGATGCGCCCCGCCAGCCCGCGCGCGACGACCGTCCGGTAGCTCAGGGGGAACCGGCCGTCGCGGTCGACGAGGGTCGGGACCTCGCGTGCGGACAGCAGCGGGGGGTCCTCGCCGACGAGCGCGAGGTGCGCGCCGAGCTCGAGCGTCGGGTGGTCGCGCAGCAGGCGGGCGGCGTCGTCGAACGCCGTGCCGACCGCGAGCAGCGACGTCGCGGTGACGACGCCGTCGACGTGCCCCCGGCGCACGGCCTCGTTGACCCCGGGCGTGAGGCCGAGGTCGTCGGCGGTGACGACGAGCAGCCGGCTCACTTCGTGGGCCGCGCCGGCAGGGTGCGCAGCTCGCGCCGCAGCGTCCACATCTCGGAGAGCATCGTGCGGATCACGCCCAGCGACGACAGCGTCGACACCCCGCGGGTCCGCGGGAAGTAGTCCACGCCGATCTGCAGCACCTGGAAGCCGGCCTTCTGCGCGCGCACCAGCAGCTCGGCGTCGATGAAGGACCCCTCGCTGCGCAGCGCGACGTGGTCGAGCACCTCACGCCGGACGAGCTTGAACGCGAAGTTCACGTCGCGCACGTGGGTCCCGAACATGGCGCGCACCAGGCCGTTGTACAGGAACGAGTAGACGGCGCGGCGCGGGCCCTCGCCCGTGCGGTCCAGGCGGTAGGCGCTGACGATGTCGACCTCGTACGTCTGCAGGACGCGCAGCGCGCGGACCAGCTCGCGCATCTCGAACGGCAGGTCCGCGTCGGTGTACAGCACGACGTCGCCCTTGGCCGCCTCGAACCCCGAGCGCATCGAGCCGCCCAGCTTGCGGTTGACGGGATGGGTCACGACGCGCACGTGCTCGTCGTCCGCCGCCAGCGCGGCGGCGATCTGAGGCGTGCGGTCAGTGGAGGCGTCGTCGACGACGATCACCTCGTAGTCCATCACCTGACCGCTCTCGACGAGCTCGCGGCACGTCACCGACGCCGCGGTCACGGCGCGCTCGATGTACTCCTCCTCGTTCCACATCGGGAAGAAGACGGAGATGCGGGCCAGCGGCCCCGGCCCCCGTGTGGACGTCATGACACTGCCACCCCTCTGCCGAACAAGAACGTGAGCACCACGAGAAGGATGCCGCAGACGACCAGCGTGACGGGTGCGACCCAGCGCCGGCTGCGGGTCGCGAGGAAGTCCCCGGCCGCGGCAAGCACGGGGAACGCGACCAGCACGTACCGGCCCGTGCCCATGAAGTCCTTGGTCCCGATGATGGGGATGAGGAGCACCACGGCGGTGAACGCCGCGTACCCCCACCCGAACAGCCGCTGCACGCGGCGCAGCAGCAGCACGGCGCACAGGCAGGCCAGGGCCTGCAGGGTCAGCAGCAGCGCGACGTCGTACGGGCCCTTGATGAGCGTGCCCGCATAGACGATCTTGAACCACGTGCGCGGCCCGACGCCCTGGTTCCAGCCCGGTGCGGACTCGACCTCGACGAACGCCAGCGGGTGCCCGAACGCCAGCCACAGGTACACGCACCACCCGACGAGCCCCAGCCCGGACACGAGCACGCCGACGTGCCGCAGGCGGACGTCCCGGACGGCCGCGACCAGGTCGCGCCACCCGGGGCGGACCGGCGCCGCGTCGACGCCGCCCGGTGCGACCGCCTCGACGGCGCCGCCGGCCTCGGACACGACCTCGGACGCGGGCACCGACGCGACCTCGGACCCGGCCTCCGACGCGGCCTCCCGCGCGGCCCGGCGGTCCTCCGCCAGGATCTCCAGCGTCCGCACGACGAGCCCCACGGCCACCGCCACGCCCACGGGCCGTCCCGCGGTCGCGACGGCGCCCACGAGGCCCGCGGCCAGGTACCAGCGCCGCTCCAGCAGCACGAACGCCAGGACGGCGCTGAGCAGGAACAGCGCGTCGGCGTACATCGGGCCGTACAGGAAGAACGCGTACGGGTAGAGCAGCAGGACCGCGACCGCCATGACGGCCGACCGCCGCGGCAGCCGCCGCCGCGCCCACAGCGCGAAGAGGACGACGGCGACCAGGCCGCACAGGACGGTCAGCAGCTGCCCCGCCACCTGGTGGTCGCCGAGGACGTCGCCCAGCGCGCCCACGCTCAGCGGGTACGCGGGGAAGAACGCGACCGACGACTGCTGCCCGGGCGAGTAGGAGTAGCCCCCGCGCACGATCCCGAGGTACCAGGCCGCGTCGTACTGGTACCACCCGTCCAGCCAGGACGGCCCGAGGAGCTCGGGGTCCTGGCGGCGCTGGGCGCGCGTCGACAGCGCGACGACGACCGAGAGCGCGACCACGAGGACCGTGAAGGCTGCCGCCACCACCCCCCCGTACCGCCACGCCGCGCGCCGACCCGCACGCCGGTCGGGCGCCTCCGGTGGCGTGTCCTGCCTGGTCATGACCGTTCCCACCAGTTCCCCTGCCCTTCGTGCCGGGTGTGCCCGGCGGCGGTCGTGACCCCCATAAGGTGAGACGTCCCAGCGGCCCGGAAGGTTGGTCCCCGACCGGGTGACATCGTGGCCGCGGGTCCACACGACGGAGGTTGCGGGTGACGGGTCTGCTGGCCGTGGGAGGTGCCGCGCTGTGCTCCGGGGCGGCGGTCGTGCTGCAGGCCGTCGCCGCACGGCGGCTGCCTCACGACGCGGGGCTCGGCGCGACGCTGGTGCGTCGGCTGCTGGGGTCGCCCGCGTACCTCGCGGCACTGGCCCTGGTGGTCCTCGGGTTCGGGCTGTCGTTCGTGGCGCTGCGCACCCTGCCGCTGTTCCTCGTGCAGGCCGGGCGTGCCTCCGGGCTCGCCGTGGCCGCGGTCCTGGCGGTCCTGGTGCTCGGTGCGCGGTTCGGCCGACGGGACGCGTGGGGTCTGGTCGCGCTGGGCGTCGGGCTCGTGGGCCTGGCCCTGAGCGTCGCCCCCGCACCCGTGGCGGCGCCCGCGGCGGGGGTGCCGCTCGGGCTGCTGGCCGCGGCGCTCATGCTGGGCGTCGTCGCGTGGCGCGTCGCCGCGCGCCCCCCGTCGCCGCGCACGGGCCTCGTCCTCGCGGTCGCCGCCGGCTGCGGGTACGCGCTGCTCGCGCTCGCCGCGCACGTCGTCGACCTGTCCCGGCCCGCGCGGCTCCTGCTCGACCCCGCGCTGTGGGCCGGGGGCCTCGGCGGCGTGCTGGCGCTCGCGCTGACCGCGCTCGCGCTGCGGCGCGCCCCCGTCGTGCCCGTGACCGCGGCGACCGTCGCGACCGAGACGTGCCTGGGCGCGGCGCTCGGGCTGCTGCTCGTCGGCGACCGCGCGCTGCCCGGTCGCGGCGTGCTGGCCGCCGTCGCGTTCGCGCTGGTCCTGGGGGGTGCGCTGACGGTCGCCCGCTTCGGTGCCGCCGACACCCTCGCCGAGCCCGATCAGGTCAGCGCGCACGACTGACCTGCTCGGCGCCCGCCTGCTCGGCGCCCGCCTGCTCGGCGCCCGCCTGCTCGCCGCGGGCCGCCGACCAGGCGCTGCGCAGCACGTCGTCCAGGCCGTACGACGCCTGCCAGCCCAGCCGGTCGCGCGCGCGGCCCACCGCGGCGACGACCGTCGCGGGGTCACCGGCACGCCGCGGCAGCACCTCGACCGGCAGGCCGTGCCCGTCGAGCGCGCACAGCCGGTCGACGACCTCGCGCACCGACACCCCGGACCCGGTCCCCACGTTGAGGACCTCCGCGGCGGGCGTGGCCGCGCCCTCCAGCGCGCGCAGGGCAGCGACGTGCGCGTCGGCGACGTCCCGCACGTCGACCAGGTCGCGCACGCACGTGCCGTCGGGCGTCGGGTAGTCGTCGCCGTTGACCTGCGGGGCCTCGCCCCGCGCCAGGCGGCCGAGCACGGTCGTCACGAGGTTCGCCTCCTCGTCGTCGCGCAGCAACCACGAGCCGGCGCCGGCGACGTTGAAGTAGCGCAGCGAGAACGACCCGACGCCGTCGGTCACGGCGCGCGCGGCGAGGTCCTCGCACGCGAGCTTGGTCGCGCCGTAGGGGCTGATGGGGTGCGTCGGCGTGTCCTCGTCGACGAGCGCCACGGCGGGGCTGCCGTACACGGCGGCGGACGACGAGAACACCAGGTGCGGGACGCCGGCGGACGCCATCGCGCGCAGGACGTGCGCCGTGCCGCCGACGTTCTGCTCGTGGTACCACGCGGGCCGCGCGACCGACTCGCCGACCTTCTTGCGGCCGGCGAGGTGCACGACGGCGGTGACGTCCCAGGTGTCCATCGTCTCGACGAGCACGTCGGGCGACCCGGGGGTCGCGAGGTCGACCTGGACGAGCGGCAGGCCGGGCACCCGGTCCGCGCGCCCCGTCGACAGGTCGTCGACCACCACGACGCCGCGGCCGCTGCGCAGCAGCGCGTCGACGACGTGCGCCCCGATGTATCCGGCTCCTCCGGTCACCAGCACGTTCACGGCCGCGAGCGTAGAGCGTGAGGGCCGTGCGGCGGGTCCCCCCTCAGGAGGACCCGGGTCCGCTCATGGGATGACCTCCCGGGCGCGGTGCAGCACCGCATCGAGCATCGCGGGGGTGAGCCGCCCCGTGAAGGTGTTCTGCTGGCTCACGTGGTAGCACCCGAGGAGGGTGAGATCCCGCGCCTGGGCCGCGTGGTGCAGCGTCACCTCGGCGCCGTGCGCGAAGGCCGGGCGGGGTCGCGGCACCGTCCAGCCCTGCTCGGCGAGCGTCGTCAGCAGCGCCTGCCACCCGAACCCGCCGAGCACGACCGCGACCCGCGGCGCGACGAGCGCGAGCTCGCGGGCCAGCCACGGCCCGCAGGTGCGGCGCTCGTCGGGCGTCGGGACGTTGGCGGGGGGAGCGCAGCGCACGGGTGCCGTGACGCGCACGTCGTGCAGCGTCAGGCCGTCGTCCGCGGCCGTCGACGTGGGCTGCGACGCCAGGCCCGCGCGGTGCAGGCCTGCGAACAGGAAGTCCCCGGACCGGTCGCCCGTGAACATCCGGCCCGTCCGGTTGGCGCCGTGCGCGGCGGGCGCCAGCCCGACGACGACGACGCGCGCCCGCGGGTCACCGAACCCGGGGACGGGGCGCGCCCAGTACGTCTGCCCGCGGTACCGCGCCGGTGGGTCGGCCGCCACCGCCTCGCGCCACGCGACGAGCCGCGGGCACGCGCGGCACGTCGTCACCGCGTGGTCGAGGGTCGCCAGGTCGGGGGCGGCGGTGGCCGCGGCCGCGACGCCCGCGGGGGACGTGGGCCCGGGTGCCGCGCCGCCGCCCGGGGTCACCACGCGCGTCCTGACGCGGACCGGGTCACCACGCCTCCCGCGTCAGAACCGTGACGGGTCGCCCGCGCCCACGCGGACGACCTCCGGCGCACCGGACGTCCAGTCGACGACCGTCGTCGGCTCGGTGCCGCGGTCGCCCGCGTCCACGACCGCGTCGAGCACGTCGTCGAGCTCCTCCTTGATCTGCCAGCCCTCCGTCATCGGCCAGTCGTGGCCCGGCATCAGCAGCGACGACGACAGCAGCGGCTCGCCCAGCTCCCGCAGGATCGCGAGGGCCACCGGGTCGTCGGGGATGCGCACGCCCACGGACCGCTTCTTCGCGTGCGCGAGGCGCCGCGGCACCTCGGGCGTCGCCAGCAGGATGAACGTGTACGGCCCGGGCGTCGCGGACTTGATCGCACGGAACGCGCTGTTGTCGAGGTGCACGAGCTGCCCGAGCTGCGCGAAGTCCGCGCACACCAGCGTGAAGTGGTGGGTGTCGTCGAGGTGCCGGATGCGGCGGATGCGGTCCGCCCCGTCGTGGTTCTCCAGGCGCGTCCCCAGCGCGTACATCGAGTCGGTCGGGTAGGCGATGACGGCGTCGTCGCGCAGCATCGCCACGACCTGCGCGATCGACCGGGGCTGCGGGTCCGTGGGGTGCACGTCGAGGTACCGGGCCATGGCACCAGCCTAGGAGGGGACGGCCCTGCCGGCTCCCGCGCCGCGCCTCGGACGGATCGACCGGGGAGCGCGAGACGTTCGCAGGGTGACACGCAGGGGGGGACCGCGTGCCCGGTCGAGAACGGTCGTGGTGGTGTCCGAGCACGTCGTGCTGGGTGCGGCGCTCGCACCGGCGCTCGCGGCGACGGGCTGGAGAGCGGTGCGCACGGAGCACTGGGAGCTGCTCGACGACGAGGTCCGGCAGGACCACGAGGCGGGGGTGGTGCTGGTCGTCGACGCGCGCGGACGTCTGCCGCCGGGTCCGCCGCCGGCGTCGCTGCGCAGCGCGGAGGCACCCGTCGTCGTCGTGGGGCGGCGCGCCGACCTGCGGGTGCTGACCGCGGCGGTCGAGCGGGGCGCGGTCGCGGCCCTCGACGGCGACCAGCCGCTCCCGGACCTCGTGCGCGCGCTCGACGGTCTGCTCGGCGACCCGGCGACGTGGCCGGACCGGCGTGGGCTGCTGGCGCGGCTGCGGCGCCGTGTCGCGCACGCGGCGGCGCTCGCGTCCCTCACGCCGCGCGAGCTCGACGTGCTGGGCGCCCTCATGCGGGGGATGTCGGCCGCGGACATCGCCCGTGCGGACCACGTGGCGCTGCCGACCGTGCGCTCGCACATCCGCGCGGTCCTGGACAAGACGGGGACCACCTCGCAGCTCGCGGCGGTCGCGCGCGCCCACGCGTTCGGCGCGGTGCCGGCGATCGACGCCGCCCGGCGGCACCTGCACGACCTGTGAGGCGACGCCACATCAGTCTTGACGATGTCGCGCGCGTCGTCGGTCACGACGGTGGGAGGTGCACGGGGTCGCCGTCAGGGGGGGTCCCGGCAGATGCAGGGGGGACCGACATGGTCGACACCACGGGTGGAACGCAGTTCTACTCCGCACTCCAGTCCAAGGCGATGGCCGCCGTCCAGGACACGTTCAAGTCGACGCTGTACCCGGTGCAGTTCCCGGCACAGGGCGACTTCTCGTGGAACTGGCAGAACGGCAACCAGGTGCTCAACGACGCCACCTACCAGTACGTCAACGCGCTCGTCACGCCGGGGCAGATCGACGGCACGGTCGCGCTGTCGACCGGCGGCAGCTTCGCGAACGCCTACTCCACGGTGCTGAACGCCCTCGTGTTCACGCTGAGCACCGCGGATCAGGCACGGCTGACCAAGGCGCAGTCCGACGCGTCCGTCCAGGGCGGCACCGTCGTCGCGGACTACCAGACGCAGTTCGGCACCATCACCGACGCGCAGCGGACCGCCGCCAACGTCACCACCAACATCGACTACGTCATCGGTCACGTCCTGGGGACCCTGTGGAGCGGGACGGCGACCCCCGTGACGTACACGCAGATGTCGCAGGCCCGCAACCTGCGCACCCTGCTGCCGGCCGCTCCGGCAGGCGCCGACCAGGTGCTCACGGACGTGTCGCTGTACCTCAGCATCATGCAGCCGGTCCTCGGGCTGACCGACCAGATCCAGAACGGCGCGTGGGTGCTGCGGCAGCTCAAGGCCAACACGCAGTCGCCGAGCGCCGCGACGGGCGGCATCTCGACGTTCGACCCGAACACCGGTGCCCTGGTGCCGGGCGTGAACGTCGGCTGGTCGGTGTCCTCGTCGATCGCGCAGATCAACAACGACCTCAGCAACACCGGTCGCACGATCGACATCTCGATGACGACGACCCAGTCGTCGGGCAGCAGCGTCAACGTCGACGTCGAGGGGCAGGTCGGGTTCTCGGTGGGCTCGTGGCTGGAGTTCAGCACCGAGGCGGGTGCGAGCTACGACATGGCGAAGTCGTCGGGGACGAGCACGGAGTGCTCCGTGACGATCAGCTACGCGGGCTACTCGATGGTCGGCGTGGCGCCCACGCCGTGGCAGCAGGCGACGAACGTCGGGTTCTACTCCCCGGACCCCGTCGCCCAGGCCGTCGCCAACGAGGGCAAGGACGTCACGGGCTTCACGTTCCTCAACCCGCCGCCGTACGCGCTGGGTCCCGTCGCCGACGGCGGCGGGTTCGGGCTGCTGACGAACGTCCTGATCGCCAACTACCCGACCATCACCATCCACTACGAGAAGGCCGACTTCTCGAGCTTCGAGCAGTCGTGGGACGAGCACGTCAGCGGCAACCTGACGCTGTTCGGGTTCATCAAGCTCGGCAGCTTCAGCCAGGGCGCGTACGGCAGCTCCTTCGAGAAGGGCTCCGACGACAGCTCGTTCACGGTCACGTTCTCCGCCTCGCCCGAGGTCACGAGCGTCCCGCAGGCCCAGAAGACCGCGTACGTCATCGGTGCTGCGGTCGCCAACCCCGGCGTCACCCGCTAGAAGGAGGTAGGACGATGCCCATCAACATCGCACAGGGCGCGGTCATGGCAGGTCCGTCGCCGGCCCACGGCAACGCCCTCTACGCCGACGCCAGCGCGTGCATCCACGCGCTCGACTACGCGGACGTCTGGGGTGCGGTCGGTCTGATCGTCTCGATCGGGACCACCCGGCTCGACCTGCAGGGGTACACGGCCACCGGCCACGCGAACCTGCAGATCCAGCGCAACGGGGTGCCGGCGCCGAGCACGATGTCCACCGTGCTGGTCAACCCGACGGCGCAGGCGATCGTCACGCCCGGTCCGCGGCGCACCGCGCAGCAGACGGAGATCCTCCGCAACGTCAAGAGCGCGCTGTTCCGCAGCCTCGACGCCTGGGAGGTGGGCGCGCCGTTCATCTGGCTCGTCGCCGGGGCCCCGTCGTCGTGACGGACGCCGCGACCGGCCCGGGTGCCCTCCCGGGCGCGGGTCGCGGGTCGGCGCCCCGGGGCAGGTCGGCAACGATCTGCGCCGGGGCGTCCGGTCTGCCCGCGTACACCGACGTGCGGGACGCGATCAACGCCCAGACCTGGTTGCTCTACCACGCGGCGGTCGAGCTCGTGCAGTACCCGGCGCAGGGGGACTTCGCCTGGTGGTACCAGAACCCGAACCAGGTGTTCAACGCCGCCACCTACGACTGGGTCAGCGCCCGGGTCGTGCCGGGCGACGCCCCGGGGCTCGTGGCGCTGACGCCGTCGGGCGGGTTCCCCGACGCGTACGCGGCGCTCCTGGCCGACCTCACGTGGACCGTCGCGGCCGCCGACGCCGGGTCGCCCGCGGCCGCCCGGCAGGCCGCCGCGGCGCTGGCCGGGCTCGCGCGGCTGCGGGCCGTCCTCGCGGACCCGCCCGACGGCGCGGGCGGCATGCGGACCGTCGACCCCGTGACGGGCGCGATCCCCGCCGGCACCGTGCCGGCCTACGCCGTGAACACCGCGCTCGCGGCGCTCGCGGACTCCCTGCAGGGCGGCGGCAGCACGGTCGTCGTCCGCGTCGCCGGCCCGTACGGCAGCGTCGTCACGCTCACCTACCCGTGCTGCACGATGGTCCCCGTCGCGCCGTCCGCGTGGCAGCCCACGACGGGGCGCGGCTGGTACGCGCCGGACCCCGTGGGCCAGGCGTACGCGCGCGGCGCCGGCACGTCGTCGGGGTACGCGTTCGTCGCGCCCCCCGCGTACACCCCCGGCTCGGTGGTCGACGGGGGCGACCTGGGGCAGGTCGTCGGCGTCCTGCTGAGCGGACCGCCCACGCTGACCGTCGAGCCGGCCCCGATGAACGCCCTGGGCCCCGGTCCCGACGTCGCGGACCTCGAGGCGCTGGTGCGGGGCGCGCTCGACCTGCTCGGCCTCGGCCGGCCCGCCCCACCCACCGTCCCCCGCGCGTGCGCGGCGCCCGCCGTGCCGCTGCTGCAGCAGCGCGCCACCGTCGTGGGGGTGACGGTCGGGACGTTCGCGTCCGCGCCGGGCGGGACGTTCGCGCTCACGTCGGGCGGAACAGGCGCGGACGAGCGGCTCAGCCGCCGAGCCCGAGCAGCGTCGCGACCAGCGGACGGGCCAGCTCGCTGAGGAGCGTCGGCTGCGCGGCGAACGCCAGGCCCCCGCCGAGGACGACGGCGCCGGCGACGCGTGCGGTGCGGCGGAGCACGAACATGGGGACCTCCGGGTCGGCGGGCCGCGCGGTGCGGCCCGTCGGGACCAGCCTGCTGCGTGCACCGCACCCGGCGGAACCGGGGAGACCCCCGGTCCGTCCCGGGAGGTAGCCCTACCGGACCCGGGGTCGCCTCGGTGTGTCGGCGTCGCGGTAGCACGGCGTCACAGCCCCCTGACCAGGCCTTTCGTCCGGCCGGGCACCCTGAGTGCGGACGCCCGCACGCTCAGGGTCGGTTCCGGGCGCGTCCAGGGTGTCGTGCCCGGCGCCGCGGCGGCACGATGATCCACGTGACCACCACCGACAGCGCCCGGCTCGACGCCCCCATCGCCACGGCCCGGGGCCTCGTCCGCACGTACGGCTCCGGCCCGACCGCGGTGCACGCGCTCGCGGGCGTCGACCTCGACGTCCAGCGCGGCCGTCTGACCGCGACCATGGGCCCCTCCGGGTCCGGCAAGTCGACCCTCATGCACTGTCTCGCGGGTCTCGACCGGCCCACCGCGGGCACGGTCGTCGTCGACGGCGAGGAGGTGTCGTCGATGTCGGAGCGGCGCCTCACGCGGCTGCGACGCGATCGCATCGGCTTCGTGTTCCAGGCGTACAACCTGGTGCCGACGCTCACGGCCCTCGAGAACATCACCCTGCCCCTGGACATCGCGCGCCGGCCCGTCGACCGCGACCACCTCGACGCCGTCGTGCAGGCCGTCGGACTCGCGGACCGGCTGCACCACAAGCCGGGCGAGCTGTCCGGCGGGCAGCAGCAGCGCGTCGCCTGCGCGCGGGCGCTGGTCACCCGGCCCGCCGTGGTCTTCGCCGACGAGCCGACGGGCAACCTGGACTCGGTGTCCGCGCACGAGGTGCTGTCGTTCCTGCGGCGCAGCGTCGACGAGCTCGGGCAGTCCGTCGTCATGGTGACGCACGACCCGACGGCCGCGTCGTACGCCGACCGCGTCCTGTTCCTCGCCGACGGCCGCATCGTCGACGAGCTCGCCGACCCGACGCCCGCGGCGGTCCTCGAGCGGCTCGGGGCGCTGACCCGGCGCCCGTCCGCCGCCCCCGCCGGCGCCTCCGCCGGCTCCGCCCCCACCGAGGTGCGCTGATGCTGCGGGTCACGCTGCGCGGGGTCCGCGCGCACGCGGTGCGGTTCGCGCTGTCCGTGCTGGCCGTGGCGCTCGGTGTCGCGTTCGTCGCCGGGACGTTCGCGCTGCGGACCATGCTGTCCGACACGTTCCACGGCATCGTCGACGCCCAGGCGCCCGCCGCCGTGTACGTCCGCGGCGACGGGGTCCTGCCCGGCGGCGGGGACACGGGCGGCGGCACGACCCTGGGGGAGCAGCGCACGCCCGTGCCGGCGGCGCTCGCCCCGGAGCTGTCGGGCCTCGACGGTGTGCGGGTCGCGCTGCCGGACCTGGCCGGGCCGATCGTCCTCGTCGGCGCCGACGGCACGGCCGTGCAGTCCACGCAGGCGCCGTCGTTCGGCGTCGCGTTCGACGAGCGCGACCCGGGGCTCGACCTGCGCGCCGGGCGCGGGCCCGTCGCCGCCGACGAGATCGCCGTGGAGTCGGCGACGCTCGAGTCCTCGGGGCTGGCGCTGGGGGACGCGACCCGGGTGGTGATCTCGGGCGAGGTGCGCGACGTGACCGTCGTCGGCGAGGTCGACGCGGGCGGCCCCCTGGCGGGCGCGACGCTGGTGTACCTGCCGGTCGACGTGGTCACGGCCGCCTTCGCGCCCGAGGGCACGGTCGCGAGCATCGCCGTCCACGCGCAGGACGGGGTGGACGAGCAGACGCTGGCCGACCGCGTGGCCGCCGCGCTCGACGACGGCACGGTGGCGGACGCGGCCGGCACCCAGGTCGTCACCGGGCAGTCCCTGCGCGACGAGCTGAGCGCCGACATCGACCAGAGCCTCGGGTTCATCACGTCGTTCCTGCTGATCTTCGCGGTCGTCTCGCTGTTCGTCGGCGGGTTCCTCATCGCCAACACGTTCGCGATGTCGGTGCGCCAGCGGGTCCGCGAGTTCGCGCTGCTGCGCGCCGTCGGGGCGTCACCCGCGCAGGTGTTCGGCGTCGTCGTGGGGCAGGCGGCCGTCGTCGGGCTCGTCGGGTCGGCGCTGGGCGTCGCGGGTGGCGTCGCGCTGGTCGGCGTGCTGCGCGTCGTGTTCGAGCGCGTGGGCATGGACCTCGTCGGCGACGTCCCGCTCGACGCGACGACCGTGGTCACGTGCCTCGTGCTCGGCACCCTGGTGTCGGCCGTGGCCGCCGCCGTCCCCGCGCGCCGGGCCGCGCTGGTCGCCCCCGTCGAGGCGATGCGCGGCGAGACCAGCGTGCCGGAGCGGTCGCTGCACCGCCGCGGGCTGGCCGGTGGCGTCGTCGTGGCGCTCGGCGTCGCCGGGGTCGCGTACGCGGCGCTGCGTCCCGGCGCCGCGGCCGCCGAGACGCTGCTGGGCGGCGGCGCGGCCGTCGTCCTGGTCGGGGTGCTGATCGCGTCGCCGACGCTGGCGCACGCCGTGCTGCGGGTGCTCGCCGTGCCGCTCGCGAGGACGCTGCCGCCGGTGGGCCGGCTCGCGCAGGGCAACGTCGTGCGCAACCCCCGGCGCACCGCGGCGACCGCGGGTGCGCTGGTCATCGGCATGGCGCTCGTGGGCGCCGTGTCCGTGATCGCCGCGACCGCGCAGGCCTCGCTCGTGCAGGTCGTCCAGAGCGCGACGAACGCGGACCTCGTGCTGCGGTCCGCGACCTCCGCGATCCCGGCGGGTGCCGTCACCGACGTCGACGCGCTGCCCGAGGTCGGCCGCGCGGACGCGATCGCGTTCACGTTCGGCGGCGCGTCGCCGGCGCCGGGCGTCGCCCCGGGCGACGGCGACGGCGCGGTCGTCGTGGGGCTGCGGCCCGACGTGCTGGGCTCGGCTCTCGTCGTCGAGGTGCTGGACGGCGACGTCGACGACCTCGACGACACCCATGCCGTCGTCAACGCGAGCGTCGCCGGGGACGGCTGGGCGGTCGGCGACGAGCTGACCGTGACCACCGCGACCGCCGAGCGGACCCTGGAGGTGGCTGCCGTCATCGACACGCGGGTCATGAGCGGGTCGGTCGTCGTCACGCAGGACGTCCTCGACGCGATGGCGCCCGGGCTCGCGCAGACCACGGACACCGTGTTCGTGGACGCCGCGTCCGGGGTCACGCCCGCGGAGCTGCGCACGGCCGTCGCGGCCGCCGTCGCGCCGTACGTCGTGGTGTCCGTGCAGGACCGCGACGAGTTCGTCGACCAGATGGCCGCGCAGGTCGACCAGCTCCTCGTCATCCTCTACGCGCTGCTGGGGCTCTCGCTCGTCATCGCCGTGCTCGGGATCGTCAACACGCTCGCGCTGTCCGTGATCGAGCGGACCCGGGAGATCGGGCTGCTGCGGGCCGTCGGGCTGGGGCGGCTGCAGCTCGCCGGGGTGGTGACGGTCGAGTCGGTGCTGACGGCCGTGTTCGGCACGGTCGTCGGGCTCGTCGTCGGGGTGGGGCTGGCGTCCGTGCTGCCGCGCGTCTACGCCGAGGAGGGCCTGGACACGCTGGTCGTCCCGTGGGACGGCCTGGCCGTGATGATGACCCTGGCACTCGTGGTGGGCGTGCTGGCCGCGGCGTGGCCGGCAGCCCGCGCGGCCCGCCTCCGCGTCCTCGACGCCATCGCCACCCCCGACTGACCCGCCACTCGACGACGGGGGTCAGGGTTTGTGGGGGGCGACGCCGCGGTGGTGCTCCGGGGGGAAGCGGGTGTGGGAGTCCGCCAGCTTGGCGCGGGCCGCGGCGCCCAGGTCGACGCCGAGGACGTCCGCGAGGCGGACCAGGTAGACGAGCACGTCGGCCATCTCCTGCGCCGCGCGGGCCCGCCGGTCGGGGGCGGCGAACCGCTCGACGGCCTGGTCGGCAGGCACCCACTGGAAGAGCTCGGCCAGCTCCCCGACCTCCCCGACGAGCGCGAGCACGAGCGACTTGGGGTCGTGGAACTGCTCCCAGTCGCGCTCCTGCGAGAACTCCCGCACCGCCGCCGCCAGCTCCGCGATCTCCGCCACGCCCCCATCATCCGCCCCGCGGTACCCGCCCTCGCCCGGCGCGTGAACCGCACAGTGGGCGAAGAAATCCGACACCGCCCGGGGAAGTGGGCGCGTATCTGCCCATTTCCTTCCCCCGGATGCGCGGGGGGCCGTGGACTGGACGCGCGGGCCGACGGCACCCGGTGGCAGACTGGCGCGCCGCCGTTCCTGCACGTCAACCGCGGTGCGCCGGCCCGCAGGGGTCCGGTGCCGCTGTGCCGACGTGGCTCGAGGGGGTGGGCAGGGTGGGGCGCGCGACGATCCAGGACGTGGCCCGGCACGCGCGCGCCTCCGCCGCGAGCGTCTCCAACTTCCTCAACCGCCCCGAGCGCATGTCCCGCGAGCTGCACACCCGCATCGAGCGCGCGGTCGACGAGCTCGGGTACGTCCCGCACCTGCCGGCGCAGCAGCTGCGCCGCGGCCGGTCCCAGCTGGTCGGCGTGTGCGTCGTCGACGCCGCCGACCCGTTCCTCGCGTCGGTCGTCCGGGCGGTCGAGCAGCGCCTCGACCCGCAGGGCATGACCGCGCTGGTCGCGTCGAGCCACGGCTCGGCGGACCGCCAGCGCTCGCTCCTCGGCCTGTTCGAGCAGCTGCGGCTCGACGGCGTCGTCGTCACGCCCTGCGACGCGGACCTGTCGACCCTGCACGACCTGCAGCGCCGCGGCACGGCCGTCGTCCTCGTCGACGCCGCGGACCCCACCGGTGTGCTGCCCTCGGTGACGCTCGACCACGTCGCGGGCGGCCGGCTCGCGGCCCAGCACCTCGTCGACGGCGGGCGCCGACGGCTCGTCGCCGTGCCCGGCCCGGAACGGGTCACGCAGGTCGCCGACCGGCTCGCGGGGGCGCGCGGCGTCGCGACGGCCCACGGGGTCGAGCTGCGCGTCGTGGAGGTCGCGCGCCTGGACCTCGACGAGGGACGGCGCATCGGTGCGGACCTCGCGGCGCAGCCCGCCTCGCGCCGGCCCGACGGTGTGCTCGCGGGCAACGACGTGCTCGCGGTCGGCATCCTGCAGGAGCTGCTCGCGGCGGGGGTGCGCGTCCCGCAGGACGTCGCGATCGTCGGGCACGACGACGTCGACCTCGCCCGGACGGCCGCGGTGCCGCTGACGACGGTGCGCCAGCCGACCGCCGAGATCGCCGCCCTGACCGCGCAGCTCGTCGTCGCGCAGGGCCCGGTCGTCGGCACCACCCTGGTCCCCGAGCTCGTCGTCCGCGCGAGCAGCGGCCCCGCCGGGAGCTGACGCCCGGCACGCGCCGGCACGCGCCGGTGCGTCGGGCCGCCACCCCGCCGCGAGAGGTCGATCCGGCCGGCCCTCAGACCGGGGCGAGGTGGTCCGGGCAGGGTGCGTAGTGGTCGGGTGCGACGGTCAGGCCGCCGCGGCCCCCGGTGAGCGAGCGCAGGTCGAGCACGTAGCGCCGCAGCTCGGCCTCGGGGACGACGGCCTCGACGACCACCTCGCCGCCGTCGAGCGACATGGTGTCGGTGATGCGGCCGCGGCGTGCGGACAGGTCGCTCATGACGTCGCCCTGCGCGGCCGTCGGCACGGTGATCTGCACGCGGCACACGGGCTCGAGGACGACCGTCCCGGCCGTGGCCAGCGCCTCCTTGAGCCCCGCGGCCGCGGCCGTGCGGAACGCCATGTCGGAGGAGTCGACGGCGTGCGCGCGGCCGTCGTGAACCTCGACGCGCAGGTCCACGACCGGGTAGCCGTGGGGGCCGCCCGCGGCCATCGCCTCGCGGACGCCGCGCTCGACGGCCGGCAGGTAGGACCGGGGGATCGCGCCGCCGACGACCGAGTCGACGAACTCGAAGCCGGACCCGGGGGGCAACGGGGAGACCCGCAGGTGCACGACCGCGTACTGCCCGTGGCCGCCGGACTGCTTCTTGACGCGGCCCTCGGCGGCGACGGGCCGCGCGACGGTCTCGCGGTACCCGACGGGGACGGGCGCCGTGGTGACGTGCACACCGAAGACGCGCGCGAGGCGCTCGAGCGCGACCGCCAGGTGCGTGTCGCCCAGGCCGCGCAGCACGGTGCGGTCGCCCGTCCGGTCGACGGTCAGGGTGGGGTCCTCGGCGCAGAGGCGGGCGAGGGCGGCGGACAGCCGGTCGTCGTCGGACTGCGTGACGGGGTCCAGCGCGAGCGCGTACACGCCGGGCCGCACGGGTGCGGGTGCTGCGGTCATGCCCACGCCCGGCGTGCCGCGGGCGGCGAGCAGCGACCCCGTCGGCGTGCCGGTGAGCTTCGCCACCGCCGCGACCTGCCCCGCGACCGCCGCGTCGAGTGGCGTGTGCTCCTTGCCGCGCAGCCGGAACAGCCCGGGCACCCGCTCCTCGGTGCGCGTCGTGGTGTTGACCAGCCGGTCGCCGGGCCGCACCGTCCCCGACAGCACGCGGAACACCGTGACCTGCCCGACGAACGGGTCGGCCACGGTCCGGAAGACGTGCACGAGCGTCGGGCCGTGCGGGTCCGGCGCGACCTGCACCTCGACGGCGCCCGCGAGCACGGTGCGGGCCCGTGCGTCGGGGCCGGGGCACAGCGCGCACAGCAGGTCGGCGAGGCGGTCGACACCGACACCCGTCGTCCCGGACGCGACCAGCACCGGCACGGCGCGGCCGTCGCAGACCTCCTGCGCGAGGGTCCGGCCGAGGTCCGCGGCGGACGGCACGTCGCCCGCGAGGTACCGCTCGAGCTGCTCGTCGTCGTGCGCGACGATCTCCTCGGTGACCTCCTCGTGCAGGCGGTGCTCCTCCTCCGCGACGCCCGACGGCAGCGGCTCGCTGTGGTGGTGGCCGTCCGCGTCGTAGACGTAGCCCTCCTCGGAGAGCACGTCGGCGACACCGGTGAACGCGGCCTCGTCGCCGAACGGCAGCTCGAGCGGGACGAGCGTGTCCCCGAACGCCGCGCGCAGCTGGGCCAGGGTGCGGTGGAAGTCGGCGCGCACCTTGTCCTCCTTGGTGACGACGACGACGCGCGGCACGCCCGCGTCGGCCGCGGCCCGCCATGCCAGGTGCGTGCCCGCCTGCACGCCGTCGACGGCGCTGACGACGACGACGGCCAGGTCGGCGGCGCTCAGGGCCGCGTCGACGGCACCGGCGAAGTCGAGGAAGCCGGGGGTGTCGAGCACGGTGAGGTCGTACGTGTGCCCGTCGTCGGCCTGCCACGGCAGGTGCGCGACGCCGAGCGCCAGGGAGATGCCGCGGGCGATCTCCTCGGGCTCGTGGTCCGTGACCGTGCTGCCGTCCTCGACGCGGCCGGCGCGGGGGATCGCGCCGGCCCGCAGCAGCAGGGCCTCGGTGAGGGTGGTCTTGCCGGATCCCGACGCGCCCAGCAGGGCGACGGTACGGACGGCGACCGACGATGCCTGGTCCATGAGGACCCTCCCGCGCTGGAGGTGATCGTCCGGCCAGCGTAGGCCGAGGCGGCCGGGAGGAACAGGACGTGCGTCCCTGGACGGGCCGGCGGCACGTCGTCCCCACGGCCGCAAGTCGGAGTCACAAACCACCCTCACTGAGGTCACCGCGCCTCTACGCTGGGGCCGGCGGGCGCCGGTCGGCGGTCGCGGACGACGAGGTCCGGACGGACGACGAGGTCCGGGCACAGGGGGTTCCGACATGAGCAGTGGCAAGACGAGATGCACCGTCGGCGGGGCGGCGGCCGCCGTCGTCCTCGCAGCGAGCGTGCTGGTCGGCGCCGCACCCGCACAGGGTGCGACGACAGGCGAGTCCTGGTACGGCACCACCGACGCGGGGATCGAGTACGCGCTCACCCCGCAGACCGCGCCCGACGCCTGGGCGGACGCCGCCCCGGCGGACCTGGTGGCGGCCCTCGACGTCCCCGACGCCGACGTCGCGGGCATGACGACCGCGGCCCTGCTCGAGGCCGCGCTCGACTACCCGTACGTGGGCGACTACGTCGCCTACTCGACCCCGCAGCAGGGCCTCGACGCGCTGCGGGCGAAGAGCCCGGTCATCGACGAGCTGATCCGACGGCCCGACGTGCTCGACGTCGTCCTGGCGACGTACGGCTCCGCGGACCTCGCCGCCGTCGCGGCGACCGACGCGATCTCGACCCTGCACGTCGGCTTCGTCGAGCTGGTGCTCGCGCAGCCCGAGGTGCTCGGCCAGGGCGACGTCGAGCGGCGCGCGGACGCCGTCGGCGTGGTCGTCGAGAAGTGGCGCCAGAAGCAGCGCATCGCGGGTGGCACGCACTACGACACGTCCGGGTCGGCGCTCGTCGCGCTGCGGGCGCTCGCGCAGGACGACCCGGCCGCGCTCGACCGGCTGTCGGGTGAGTCGGCCGGCGTCGCGACGTTCCTCGAGGGCGGTCTGGTCAGCGCACTCGCGCCGTCGCAGTGGAAGGACCTGCTGCAGGGCCTCGACGGCGACCTGCAGCGCACGTACCGGCTGGAGGCGGGCTCGACCTCCCGCTTGCCCACGGTCGGCGGCGGCGTCACGCCCGACGCCCCGAGCTACACCAACAGCTCGGTCAAGACCCCCAACGGCAGCACGGTCGCGACCCTGACGGTCAGCGGCGACCTCACGTCGTCGCAGATCACCCAGATCAACAACCAGATGGCGAGCTCGTACCCGCGGGCCACGCGGGTGCGCAGCGCGACCGCCAAGTACAACTGCCACTCGTACGCCTGGTACAGCCAGTCGACGTCGAACAACCGGTGGATGAACTACACCGCGAAGTACTGGACGGACGGCAGCTACCGCTTCTCGTCCAGCCAGTCCTACGCGACGGCGACCAACGCGCTGTCACCGCTCGTCATCGGCCACCGCGTCAGCTACGTCAACGGTGACCACTCGGCCTACAAGTCGGGGGCGACGACGCTCACGTCCAAGTGGGGCCAGGCCGGCCTGTACACGCACGGCCCGAACCACACGCCGTACACGAGCACGACGACGCTGAACTACTACCTCCGCTGAACGACCTCGGGGTCCGCACCGGAGCGGTGCGGACCCCGAGGGGTGGTTCAGGTGCGGGTGCTCAGGACGCCGCGAGGATGTCGACGACGAACACGAGCGTGGAGTCGGGCGGGATCGTCTCGCCCGAGCCCTCGGCGCCGTACCCCTTGTCCGGCGGCACGACGAGCAGGACCTGGCTGCCGACCTTCTGGCCGACGAGGCCCTCGTTCCAACCGGCGATGACCTGGCCCTGGCCGATGTTCTCGACCGGGTAGGGCGTGCTGCGCTCCCATGAGGAGTCGAACTGCGTGCCGTCCCACAGCCAGCCGGTGTAGTGCACGAGCACGGTCTGCCCGGCGGTGACCGCGGGTCCGGCGCCCTCGATGAGCGGCTGCACGGTCAGGGCGGCGGGCGGGTCACCCGCGACGGTCTCGATCGACGGCGCGCCGTTGTCGGCGAGCGTCACGGTCGGCAGGCCGTCCGCGGGGGCGACGGCGGTGCCGTCGGCGCGGCCGGGGCGCTTGGAGACGACCTCGGCGACGGCGAGGGACGACTCGTCCTCGCCCGACGGGACCGCGAACACGAAGCGGGTGCCCACCTTGCCGCCGACGAGGATGTCGGTGAGCACGGGGGCGAGCGAGGCCTCGCTGACGACGATCTGCTCGGGGGTGCTGGACTCCCACGTCGAGGAGAGCTGGCTGCCGTCGAGGCCCTTGATCCACAGCGAGTGCAGGTCGACGAGGTCGCCGTCGGCGATCTCCTCGCCCGTGCCCTCGTCGAGGACGCGGGCCACGGCGGCCGTCACGCTGAACGGCGTGGCACCCAGCGTCACGGTCGGCTGGGCGCCGGGGGCACCGTCGACGGTCACGGCCTCGAGCGCGGCGATGTCCTCGGCGGTCGGGGTGGGCGCCTCCTCGGGCGCATCGGTGGACGCCGCGGCGGTGTCCTCCGATGCCGGAGTCGTCGGGTCGTCGCTCCCGCCGCCGCCGGAGCAGGCGGCAAGCGTGAGGCTGAGCGCCAGCGTCGCGGCTGCGGCGCGCAGCGCGGTGCGGGCGGTGGTGGGGCGTCGCACGGAGATCCTCCGGGGGTCGGGAGACCGGCCCGGAACGGGGGACGGCCTCCGGAACGGTACGCGACCTTCCTGAGCGCCTGCTGGACGGACCATGAGCCGAAACGCTTCAGCCGCCGCGCGCCGCCGGGTGGGGCTCACAGCAGCCGCCGCGAGTCCGGGTGGACGACCCGCAGCCAGCGGTAGCCGTACCCGTCGAGCTCGATCTCGAGGCGCCCCCGCGCGTCCGGCACGTGGTCGTCGTCCTGCAGCAGGTCGATGAGCCTGCAGGAGTCGTCGGTGTCGGGCAGGTGCAGCGGCACGCGGACCGCGTCGGGGCCCAGGTTGTGCAGCGCCACCATGGACCCGTCCTGCCATGTGGAGCGGTGCGCGAGGACCGCGGCGTGCGGCTGGTCGAGGATCTCGACGCGCTTGGTCCAGCCCAGCTCGGGGCTCTCGCGGTAGCGGCGTGCGAGCTTCTGGACGAAGTTGAGCAGCGAGTCCGGGTCGCGGCGCTGGTCCGACACGTTGACGTGGTCCGGTCCGAACGCACCCTCCGTGACCTGCCCCGACAGCTTCGACGGTGCCGCCTTCGAGTACCCGCCGTTCTTGCCGGACGTCCACTGCATCGGCGTCCGCACCGCCATGCGGCCCTCGATGGCGAGGTTCTCGCCCATGCCGATCTCCTCGCCGTAGAACAGCACCGGCGTGCCGGGCAGGCTGAACAGCAGCGAGTAGACCATCCGGACGCGGCGCGGGTCCCCGTCGAGCATCGGGGGCAGCCGGCGGCGCAGGCCGCGGTCGTAGAGCTGCATGTCCGGGTCCGGGCCGAAGGCGTCGAACACCTCCTGCCGCTCGTCGTCGGACAGCTTGTCCAGCGTCAGCTCGTCGTGGTTGCGCACGAACGTCGCCCACTGGGCGTCCGACGGGATCTCGGGGCGGGACTCCAGCGTGGCCGCGATCGGGCCGGCGTCCTGACGCGCGAGGGCCAGGTACATCTGCTGCATGAGGACGAAGTCGAACTGCAGGTTCAGCTCCTTGCCCTCGTCCTCGCCGTCGCCCGAGTGGTCCCCGAAGAACAGGCGCTGCTCGTCGTACGGCAGGTTGACCTCGCCCATGAGGATCGAGTCGCCCGTGCGGCGGGACAGGAACGCGCGCAGCTGCTGCAGGAACTCGTGCGGGTGGTCGACCTCGTCGCCCTTGGTCTTGGCGGCGTCCAGCAGGAAGAACGGCACCGCGTCGACGCGGAACCCGTCCAGGCCCATCTGCGCCCAGTAGCCCACGACCTTCGCGATCGCGTCACGGACCTGCGGGTTCGCGGTGTTGAGGTCCGGCTGGTGGCGGTAGAAGCGGTGCCGGTACCAGGCGCCCGCCTGCTCGTCGAACGTCCAGATGCCCTTCTCCTGGTCGGGGAAGACCACCTCGGCCGACGTGTCCGGCGGGGCGTCCTCGCGCCACACGTACCAGTCGCGGTACGGGCTGTCCTTCGAGCGGCGCGCGCTGCGGAACCACGGGTGCCGGTCGGAGGTGTGGTTGACGACGAGGTCGGCGATGACCCGGATGCCGCGGTCGTTGGCGGTGCGGACCAGCTCGACGAGGTCGCCCGCGTCGCCCAGGCGGGGGTCCACGCCGTAGTAGTCGGTGATGTCGTAGCCGTCGTCGAGGTCGGCCGTCGGGTAGAACGGCATGAGCCACAGGCACGTGACGCCCAGCTCCGCCAGGTGGTCGATGCGCTGCACGAGGCCGGGCAGGTCGCCGATGCCGTCGTCGTCCCAGTCCATGTACGTCTCGACGTCGAGGCAGTAGATGACCGCGGACTTCCACCACAGGTCGCCGGTGTCGCGGATCTTCACGCGTGCACCGCCTTCAGGGCGGGGATCAGGTGCTCGGCGGCCATGTCGACGAACGCCTCGAGCGACGACGCGGGCTGCGTCGCCGTGGCCTCCGCGTCGGGGTGCTTGTCGTCGGACGGGACCACGTCGGTCGCGATCTGGTGCAGGTAGACGGCGTCGAAGCCGAGCTCGGCCAGTGCGACGAGCCGGTCGGCCAGGCGGTGCGGGTCGTGCTCGACGAGCACGGACGACCGCAGCAGGTCGTCGCTGACCTTGTCGGCGATCTGGTCGAACGCCTCGGGGGTGTCCAGGTCCCACGCGACGGGCGGGCCGATCGCGTTGCCTGCCCACTGCTCGCGCGCCAGGCGCAGCGCGTCGGCGTCGGTGGGTGCGTACGACACGTGGACCTGCAGGGAGATGTCGCCCCGGCCGCCCGCGTCGCGGTACGCGCCGATGACGCGCTTCAGCTTCTCGTCCGGCTGGTTGACGGTGACGAGCCCGTCGGCCCAGCGCGCGTGGTTGGCGGCGGTCGCCTCGGTGACGGCCGGGCCGATGAGCAGCGGCTTCACGTCCGGGAGCGTCCAGAGCTTGGCCCGGTCGACCTTCACCAGGCCGTCGTGCGTGACCTCCTCGCCGTCGAGCAGCGCGCGGATGACCTCGACGCACTCGACCAGGCGGGCGTCGCGCACGGGCTTGGGCAGCCAGCCGTCACCGGTGATGTGCTCGTTCATGTTCTCGCCCGAGCCGAGCGCCACCCAGAACCGCCCCGGGTACATCGCCGCGAGAGTCGCCGCGGCCTGCGCGATGATCGCCGGGTGGTAGCGCTGGCCCGGCGCGTTGACCACGCCGAACGGCAGCTGCGTGGTCGCCAGGGCGGACCCCAGCCACGTCCACGCGAACCCGGAGTGCCCCTGCGTCGACTGCCAGGGGGCCCAGTGGTCCGAGCACATCGCGGCGTCGAAGCCGCGCTGCTCGGCCAGCTGGGTCGCCGCGAGCAACGCGGAGGGATGGACCTGCTCGTGTGAGTTGTGGAATCCGACGCGCACCATGTCGCCCTTTCCTACCGGTTGGAGGGGCGCGGCGCGCGTCGAGCGGGTCGCCGGTGCCGGCCCGGCGTGCGTCGCGTCAGGGCCGCGCGTCCCTCGCCAGCACCCCCGCCTGCAGCCGCGTCCGCACGCCCAGCTTGGCCAGCAGGTGGCTGACGTGGGACTTCACGGTCGTCTCCGACACCACGAGCCGCGCGGCGATGTCCGCGTTGGACAGCCCGTCGCCGAGGGCGTCGAGGACGTCACGCTCGCGGGCAGTGAGCGTGGCGAGGCGCTCGTCGACGACGGGCGGCGGGGTCGGTGCGGCCGGGTCGGGGACGTGGGCGGCGACGGCGTCGAGCAGTCGACGCGTGACCTCGGGTGCCAGCACGCCCTCGCCGGCCGCCACCCGGCAGACCGCGTCGACGAGCTCGTGCGCCCCCACCGTCTTGAGGAGGAACCCGGCGGCGCCCGCCCGCACCATGCCGAGCACGTACTCGTCGAGGTCGAAGGTGGTGAGCGCGACGACCTCGGCGAGCCGCTCGCCGACGACAGTCGCGGTCGCCGTGATGCCGTCCGTGCCGGGCATCCGCACGTCCATGAGGACGACGTCGGGCCGCAGGGCGCGCGCCTGCCGCACGGCCACGTCGCCGTCCGCGGCCTCCCCGACCACCTCGACCCGCCCGGACTGCTCGAGCATGAGCCGCAACCCAGCCCGAATGGCAGCGTGATCGTCGGCCACCACCACGCGCACGCGCGCGGAGCCGACAGAGTGTGAAGGGTTGTTGCCGCTGGGCGTCATCAGGGCTCCACACTCTCGCGCTGCAGGGGAAGGCGGGCGTGGACGCGCCACGTCGCGCCGTCGGGTCCGGCGGTGAACGACCCGCCCAGCGCGGTCGCCCGCTCGCGCATCGTCTGCAGGCCCGTCGACGACGTCAGGGCCGGGTCCACCGTCGCGGCGTCGGACGCCACCGCGTTCTCGACGACGAGCTCCAGCGCCTCGTCGTCGGCCGTGCACCGCGCGGTCGCCCGCCCGGCGCCGTGCTTGTGCGCGTTGGTCGCCGCCTCCTGCAGGATCCGGAACGCCGCCTGGTCCACCGCGGTGGGCAGCCCGGCGGGCACGTCCCCGACGACGTCCACGTCGAGGTCCGCGACGCGCGCCAGACCCGCCGGGGCCGTCGCGGCGTCGGCGTCCGCACCCTGACGCAGCACCAGGATCATCGAGCGCATCTCGGCCAGCGCGTCGAGCGACCCGGCGCGTGCCGCGGCCAGCGCCGCGCGGTCCCGGGCCTCCGCGGGCGGGCCAGCGAGCGCCGCCTCGGCGTGGATCGCGACGGCCGACAGGTGCCCCGCGACGACGTCGTGCAGGTCCCGGGCCACGCGCGCCCGCTCGTCCTGCACGGCCCGCTCCCGGTCGAGGGCCGCGATGCGCGCGACGTCGTCCGCGTGCGCCCGCGCCAGGTCGGCCCGCGCGCCCTCCGCGTCCGCCCGGCGGGACTGCTCGGCGGCCAGCTCGCTCGAGCGGCGCACGTCCGCACCCCACCACCACGGCGGCAGCAGCAGCGCGACGGCGACGAGCGTGAGCTGCACGACGTCCTGCGCGCGCATGCCCACGGCGGTCGTCGCGACCAGCACGGCGCCGACGAGCCCCAGCAGCACCCGCAGCACCGCGGACCGCGCGCGCGGCGTCGCCCGGACCGCCACCGTGAACAGGGCGTCGAACAGCACGAGGTACATGCCGAGGCTGCCGCCCAGGGCCGCGTCCGCGACGGTGAGGACCGCGACCGCCCCGAGCACCGCGACGGGGCGACGGCGCTTGGCCAGCAGGACGGACGTGCCGAGCAGCAGCAGCAACGCCTGCCACGGCCGGACCCCGCCGGGCAGCTCCACGAGCGAGGTGTCCGCCCCGACCATCTGCACGTCGACCACCAGCAGGAACAGCCCGACCAGCAGCAGGCCGACCGAGTCCCACCGCGCGGACTGCGGGGACTCGCGCGCCAGCCAGCCCTGCACGTCGAAGCGGCTGCGCAGGGCGGTGAGCATGTGCCCATCCCAGCACGCGCCGCGCCCACGGCTCTCGTCCGGACGGAGGAGGCCTGCCGGACGGGTCGGTCCGTCCGCCGGACGCGGCGACGCAGGGGGCGACGCCACGCTCGGGGCATGTCACCGCTCTCGTGGATCCTCGACAACCCCGTCGGCGCGCTCGTGCTCGCGTGCGAGATCGCGTTCTGGGTGTTCCTCGCCGCCGCGATCGTCGCCCGGTACGTGCTGCGGCGCCGGCGCCTGTCGACCGTGCTGCTGCTGTGCGAGCCGGCCATCGAGGTCGTCCTGCTCGTGGCCACCGTCGGCGACCTGCTGCGCGGGTCCGAGCCGCAGTGGACGCACGGGCTGGCGGCCGTCTACCTCGGCTACACCGTCGCGTTCGGGAGGTGGACGGTGCACCACGTCGACGCGTGGGTCGCGTGGCGCTGGTTCGACGGCCCGCAGCCGGAGCGGGCACCGAAGCACGGGCGGGCCCGCCTGGTGCACGAGTGGCAGCTGTGGCTGCGCGTGCTGCTCGCGTGGGCGGTGGCCGTCGCGATCCTCGGGGTCCTCATGCTCATCGCGTCCGAGCCGGAGCAGCGCGCGGTGCTGCTCGGGTGGATCGGCCGCGCGTCGGTGGTCCTGGTGATCTGGCTGGTCACGGGTCCGGTGTGGCAGCTGTTCGTCGACGGCCCGGACCCCGTCCCCGACCACGACGACGCCCCGGCTCCGGCCCTCCTCAGGTCCGACCACCGCCCCTGACCCACCCCACCCCCCGCCACCCCCGTCGACCTCGTCCGGCGCGTGTCCCGCCTGGTGGGAAGGGATCGGGGCGGCGGGTGGTTCCGTCACGGGAGCGGTGCCGTCGGCGTCGCCTACGTCGCAGGAGGAACGCATGTCCGTCGTCGTCACCGGAGCCACCGGTCACCTGGGTCGTCTCATCGCGGAGGGGCTGCTCGACGCCGGTGTCGACGTGGTCGCGGGCGGACGCCGCACGGAGCGGGTCGCCGACCTCGCCGGGCGCGGTGCGCGCGTCGTCGAGATCGACTACGACCGCCCCGGCACGCTGGCGGACGCGCTCGCGGGCGCGGACACGCTCATGCTCGTCTCCGGCTCGGAGGTCGGCCGGCGCGTCGAGCAGCACGGTGCCGCGATCGACGCCGCGAAGGCCGCAGGGGTACGACGCGTCGTCTACACGTCGGCGCCGCACGCGGACGCCACGGACCTGGTCCTGGCCCCGGAGCACAAGGCCACGGAGGACCTGCTCGCGGCATCGGGCCTGGTCACGACCGTGCTGCGCAACAACTGGTACACCGAGAACTACGTGCGGACGCTGCAGCAGGCGGCCGCGACGGGCGAGATCGTCGGGTCGGTCGGGCTGGGGCGCGTGGCGTCGGCGACGCGCGCGGACCTCGCCGCGGGTGCCGTCGCGGTGCTGACGGGTGGCGGGCACGACGGCCGCACGTACGAGCTCACCGGCGACCACGCGTGGACGCACCACGAGCTCGCGCTGGTCGCGTCCCACCTCGTGGGCCGGCCGGTGGTCTACCGCGACGTCACGCCCGACGAGCAGCGCGCGGGTCTGCTCGCGGCCGGGCTCGACGAGGGCACCGCCGGATTCGTCGTCGCGCTCGACCGGAACATCGCGACGGGCGCGCTCGCCGACGCGACGGACACGCTGCGCACGCTGCTCGGCCGCCCGACGACCCCCCTCGTCGACGGCCTGACCGCCGCCTGGTCGGCCTCGGCCTGACGCCTCGGCCGGTCGGCGTCCGCTCCTCGGGACGCGCCGGCACCGAGACCGGGCTGAGTCGTGCTCAGAGTCCCGGACGACGACTCAGCCCGGTCTCGATGGAACCGCGTCTCGAGGGGTGGGCTGGTCCGGCCGCGGACGTCCGGTGGCGGCGGCCCGCCGCGTCAGACCGCGTCCGACCAGGCCTCCGCCGCCGTCGTCACCGGGTCGCCCGTGCGGGCGGACTCCTCGATCGCGAGCCCCAGCAGGTGGTCCTGGCAACCGTCGGCCAGGGGGTACGGCGGCGGGGCGTCGCCGCGGAGCCACGCGCCGGTGTCGGCGAGCAGGTGCGCGACGGCGAGGTCGTCGTCCGCCAGGCGCGCACCGGCGAACGGGTTGCGGTACAGCACCCGCCCGTCGAGGGACAGGTGCTCGAGGTCGAACCCGTCGAGGTTCTGCTCGATCCCCGACTGCCCGCGGACGATCCGCGACGTCAGCACGGTCCGCTCGTCGACCCAGCGCGTCACGGCGTCGTCGACGATCTCGCCGTGGGACCCGCGCACCAGGACCCGGTTGGTGCGCAGCGGGTTGTACCACTGGTTGTCGGTGAAGTCGTAGAGGATCGTGCGCCCGTCGCCCAGGTCGAGCGTCGCGAGGATCGCGCGCACCGGCGCGGCCGCCGTCGCGCCCGTCCACCCGTCGCGCCCGACGGGGTCGAGCAACGGTGCGGTGAACGCCTGCGCGCGCACGGTCACCGGGCCGCGCCCCGCGCCGAGCAGGTACCGCCCCAGCCCGACCGCGTGGTAGAGGTGCGTCGACGAGATCTGCACGCTCGTCGGCTCGCCGATCGTCCCGGCCTCGACCACGGCCCGCCGCGCGCGGTGCGCCGGCATCGACGGCGAGTGCTCCGCCACCTGCACGAGCCCCGTCGCACCCACATCGGCCCACAGGGCGCGCAGCCCGGCGACGTCGGGGGCGGGCGGGGTCTCGGCGAGCACGGGGACGGCCGCGTCGACGACCTCCCGGACCACGTCGGGCGTCACGGGCCACGGCGTCGCCGTGACGACGACCTCGGGGCGGTCCGGCGCGGCGCCCGCACCCGGCAGGGCGCCCGTGACGAGCTCCTCGACGGTCCGCACCGTCGGCACGCCCCACGCCGCCTCGACCTGGGCCCCACGCTCCGCGGTGCGCGTCACGACGCCCACGCACCGGAACTGCTCCGGCATCAGGCGTGCCACCCGCACGAAGAACTCGGCCCGCCACCCCGACCCCACGACCCCGAAACGGATCGGTTGCTGCTGCGTCACGCGGACCTCCTCGTCCTCGCGGTCGACCCTAGCCCGCCGGGTCGGCGGCTCAGCGCGGCGGGTCGTGCGTGCCGAGGATCCCCAGGTCGTGCCCGCGACGCAGCGCGGCCTCGCGGTCGTGGACGCCGAGCTTCGCGTACGTGGCCAGCACCTGCTTGCGCACGGTGTTGACGGACACGCCCAGCGCGTCCGCGACGTCGCGGGTCGTGCCGTGGTCGTTCAGCAGCGTCAGGACGGTGCGCTCGCGCGGGGTCAGCGGGACCAGGCGCACCGGGTCGTCCCCAACCCGACCCGTCGCGGCCAGCCGCGCCAGCGCGATGTCGTCGAACGGCAGGTCCGTCGCGTCGACGAGCGACTCGCGGACCGCGCCCGGCAGCTGCGCGAAGCTGCTCAGCGCACCCTGCGGGCCGGCGAGCCGTCGCGCGCTGCGGAAGGCCGTGACGGCGCGATCCGGCTGCCCGCTCTCGTGCGCAGCCCAGGCCTCGAGCACCAGCAGGTCCCTGCGGTCGGCCAGGCTGTTGCCGCGCCGGCGTGTGCCGCGCGCGGCCAGGCGCACGGCCGCGTGCGGGTCCCCGGTCAGCAGGTGCCACCGCGTCCGCGGGACGTCGGCCCACGCGGCCGACGGGTCGACCTGGTCCAGCAGGTCCGACGCCCGGTGCAGCTCGCCGAGCGCGAGGAGCAGCTCGGTCCGGATGCGCAGCACCGTCCCCCGCACCCACGCGGGCTGCTCCACCCAGACGGGCTGCGTGCGCTCGACGTGCTCGAGCTGCGCGAGCGCGGTCTCCGCGTCACCGAACAGCACGGCCCGGCGGGCGCGCGCGCGCAGCACCAGCGGCCACGTCGGGTCGGGTGCGTGCACCTCGATGTCGAGCCGGGACAGGGCCGCGTCCACAGCCGCCAGGTCGAGCTGGTCGACGGCGAGCAGCGCCTCGGCCACGGCGGCGGCGTCGTCGCGCATGACCTCCTCCCAGTCGGGATCCAGCGCCTCGACGTAGCGCACGAGCCACCGGTCCGCGTCGAGGAGCGCGCCGTCGAGGGCGTGCGCCAGCGCGACGTGCGCGGCCGCCGCCGAGCGCACGTCCGGCGCGAGGGCCGGGTTCGCCAGCTCGTACGCGCGCGTCCCCAGCTCGAGCGACCCGCCCGGGTCACCGTCGACCAGGGCCGTGCGGGCGGCCTGCACGAGGAACCACCAGTACGGCCGGCTCGCCGTGTCGCCTGCCCGTCCCGCCCGCGCCGCGGCGACCTCGGTGTCGCGCAGCACGGCCATGGCGCGTGCCATGTCACCGCGGCTGCGCGCCGTGACGAGCGCGGACGCCGCACCGATCCAGCGGCCCGCAGGCGTGCGGCTGCGCCAGGCGCCGTCGAGCGCGAGGACCCCGAGCTCCTTCATGAGCCGCAGGACCACCGCGCGCACGTCGTCGCGCCCGTCCCGCCCGCGGCGCGCCATCGCCCGCGCCATGGTCAGCACGGTCGACGTCTCGGCGACCTCGTCGGGGATCGCGGCGTACGCGGCGTCGACCGTGGGGCCGCCCGCCGCGACCAGGTACGGGCCGTAGTCGAGCCAGCAGGTCTCGAGCAGGGTCCAGTCGCGGGCGCCGGCGGCGTGCTCGACCGCGCGGCGCGGGTCGGGAGGGTCCGCGGTCAGCGCGGTACGGGCCAGCGCGCTGTGCACCCGGGCGACGAGCGCGGGGTCGCGCCGGTCCAGCTCCTGCCGCAGGGCCTCGCGCAGCAGCACCGGGTAGTGCCACCGGCTGGGGCTGCCCGCGGTGCGGTCGCGCAGCAGGCAGCCGACGTTCTCGAGCTCCAGCAGGACGGCGACGGCGTCGTCGGTCGACCGACGCCCCGCGGAGTCGAGCGTGAGGCGCACGGTCTCGGGTGTCGGGTCGGCGTCCGCGGCCACGAGCATCGCCGTCTCGAGCAGCGGCGCGTCCCCGAGCGACGGCAGGACGACGTCCCGCGCGAACGCGTACGCGCCTGCGGTCGCGAGCTGGTCGTCGTCCGGACGGGTGTCGTCGAGGACCTCGCGTGCCAGGCGCGGCCAACCGCCGACGAGGGCCACCAGGCCCGCCAGGCGGGCGTCGTCCACCGGATGGCCCCACGAGGCGGCCGCCGCGCGCAGCTCCTCGGCCGTGAAGGCCAGGTCGCGCGCCGTGACGGTGACGACGGGCAGCGGACTGCCCACGGCCGCCAGGACCGGGTGCTGCGCACCGGCGGGGAGCAGCGGGTACCGCGGGCCGGTGACGAGGACGAGGCGCAGCGCCGGTGCCGTCGCGAGCAGCTCGGCGACCGCCGTCACGGCGGCGGGATCGTCCAGCTCGTCGGCGTCGTCGACGACGAGCACCACCAGCGTGGCGGCCGCGTCGACCGCCGCCGCGAGCGCACCCGGCGACGCCGCGTCGGGGACGTCGACGCCCCGCGCCCGCAGCGCGACGGTCAGCGCGTCGCGCACCACCGACCACGGATCGTCCTGGTGCCACGGGCGGGCTGTCCACGCCACGGGGCGGCCGGCGGCGCGCTGCGCGGACGCCCACTGCGCTGCCAGCACGGTGCGGCCGTAGCCGGTCGCAGCGCGGATGATCGCCACCCGCTCGAGCCGGTCGAGGCGGTCGAGCAGGCGCGAGCGGACGACCGCGTTCACGGGCCCCTGCGGCAACGCCCACGCCGGCGTGCCGACCACCCCGCCACCGCGCCGGTCGTCCCCGGGCGGCGACCCCCTGGCCGTCATGTCCGCCAGTATCTGGTGCCCGACGCCCCGTGTGCTCGCGCCGCGCGGGTGAAGCCGTCGGCGTCCCGCGGTTCGGACGCCCGAAACGTGCGGCGCGGGCCGTCGGCACTCCCGCGCCGCCCGTTATCGCAACCTCGCGCCGCCCTCTAGCGTTCGGCTGCACCCCTCCCCGTCGTCGCATCGGAGCCGCATGCCCACCCCCGTCCCCGCCGCGCCGGGCGCACCCGCCGCGAACGCGCCGCCCACGGCCGCGCAGGTGCGCCGCTGGCGCCGCAACCTGGCCGACGAGCGTGCCGAGGCGGCCGTCTACCGGGACCTCGCGTCGCGTCGCACGGGCGAGGAGCGCGAGATCCTGCTCGCGCTCGCGGAGGCCGAGCGGCGGCACGAGGCGCACTGGCTGGACCTGCTCGGCGACGACGCGGGCAAGCCGCTGCGCGGGGACTGGCGCACGCGGCTGCTCGGCTGGTTCGCCCGCCGCTTCGGGTCGGTGTGGGTGTACGCGCTCGCGCAGCGCGCCGAGGCGCGGTCGGTGTACGGGCAGGACGCCGAGGCGACGGCGCGCATGGCCGCCGACGAGCAGATCCACGAGGAGGTCGTCCGCGGCCTGGCGATGCGCGGGCGGCAGCAGATCTCCGGGACGTTCCGCGCGGCCGTGTTCGGCGCGAACGACGGGCTCGTGTCGAACCTGGCGCTCGTCCTGGGCATCGGTGCGAGCGGCGTCGCGACGGGCACGGTGCTGCTCACGGGGCTCGCCGGGCTGCTCGCGGGGGCGCTGTCGATGGGGGCCGGGGAGTACGTGTCGGTGCGCTCGCAGCGCGAGCTGCTGGAGGCGTCGCGGCCCGACGCCGACGCGGCGACCGCGCTCACCCACCTCGACGTGTCCGGCAACGAGCTCGCGCTGGTCTACCGGGCGCGCGGCATGAGCGCCGCCGACGCGCACGCGCGCGCCGACGTCGTGCTGGCGTCCCTCGCGCAGTACGACGCGCAGCAGGCGCTCGACGCCTCCCTGCTGCGGACGTCGACGACGCTGCCCGCACGGCCGGGCGACGGGCCGGGCGACGGGCCGGCCGACGGGATCGCGGTCGACGGCGTCGACGACCCGCCGGCCGACCGCCGCCCGGCGCCCGAGCGCGACGAGCACGAGTCCGTCGGCACGGCGTGGGGGGCGGCGGTCGCGAGCTTCTGCTTCTTCGCCTCCGGCGCGCTGGTCCCCGTCCTGCCGTACCTGCTGGGGGCGTCGGGCGTGACGGCCGTCGCGTGGTCGGCCGGGCTCGTGGGCGTCGCGCTGCTGGGGACGGGGTCGGTCGTCGGGTTGCTGTCCGGGGCGTCGCCGGGGCGCCGGGCGCTGCGGCAGCTCGGCATCGGGTTCGGCGCCGCCGCGGTGACGTACCTGCTGGGGCTCGCGTTCGGCACGTCGGCGGTCTGACGGCGGCCGGCACGCCGGCCTCCGGATGCCGGATCCGCGGCGCGGGGTGAGGCTCGGGGGGTGACGCGATTCGGGTACACCCTCATGACCGAGCAGTCCGGCCCCCGCGAGCTCGTCCGGTACGCGCAGCACGCCGACCGGCTGGGCTTCGACTTCGCCGTGTCGTCGGACCACTTCTTCCCGTGGCTCGACGAGCAGGGCCACTCGCCGTACGCGTGGAGCGTGCTCGGTGCGGTCGCGCAGGCGACGGAGCACCTCCAGCTCATGACGTACGTGACCTGCCCGACCATCCGGTACCACCCGGCGGTCGTCGCGCAGAAGGCGTCGACGATGGCGCTGCTCTCGCAGGACCGGTTCACGCTCGGGATCGGCTCGGGCGAGAACCTCAACGAGCACGTCGTCGGCGAGCGCTGGCCGGCCGTGGGCGAGCGGCACGACATGCTGGAGGAGGCGCTGGAGATCATCCACGCGCTCCTCACGGGCGACCGCGTCACCTACGACGGCGCGCACTTCCGCGTCGACTCCGCGAAGCTCTGGGACATCCCGGAGGTGCCCGTGCCGATCGCCGTCGCGGTGTCCGGCGCACAGTCCGTGGTGCGGTTCTCCGGCCTGGCCGACCACCTGGTCGCCGTCGAGCCGGACGCGGACCTGGTGCGGCGGTGGGACGAGGCGCGCGAGGGCCTGGAGCCGGCGATCAAGGCGATCGGGCCGTCGCGAAAGATCGGGCAGCTCCCGATCTCGTGGGGTCCGGACCGCGACGAGGCCGTCGCGCGTGCGCACGAGCAGTTCCGGTGGTTCGGCGGCGGGTGGAAGGTCAACGCCGACCTGCCGACCACGGAGGCGTTCGACGCCGCCAGCCAGTTCGTGCGCCCCGAGGACGTCGCCGAGGCGATCCCGTGCGGGCCGGACCTCGACGCGATCGTGGAGGCCGTCAGCGCCTACTGGGAGGCGGGCTTCACGGACGTCGCGGTCGTGCAGGTGGGCGACGCGCTGCAGCAGAGGTTCCTCGACGAGGCCGCCGGCCCGCTGCTGGAGCGGCTGCGCGCGGCGGCGCCGAGCGACTGACACATCCGCCCTCCGCGAGACCTTCACGCACCCGCCCCACGACCGGCCCCGCGCACCCCGACCGGAGCCCTAGCGTCACGAGCGTGAGCACCGACGACGACCGGGCAGGCCCCCGCCACGCGCGGGTGCCGGTGACCGCCGCGCGCGGGCCCGCGCTCGTCCTGACCGCGGTGGTCGTGACGTTCGCGTCGGTCGCCGGGGCCGTCTACCTGGACCTGCGGTCGCAGCTGGACGTCAGCGACGCCGGCAGCCTGGTGCTCGCCACGCCGGAGCCCGTAGCCACCACGCACGCGCCCGACGACCCGTTCGCGGGCGCCGCGATGAACATCCTCGTCATGGGCACCGACCTGCGCGACGCCGAGAACGCGGCGCTCGCCGGCGCCGCCGACGGCATGCGGTCCGACTCCACGATGCTCGTGCACGTGGCGGGGGACCGGTCGTGGGCGGAGGTCGTGTCGATCCCGCGCGACTCGCTGGTCGACGTGCCGGAGTGCCTGCTGCCGGACGGCGGCACGTCGCGACCGCGGTCCACGATGTTCAACGAGGCGTTCTCGATCGGCGCCGGTGCCGAGCAGGACGTCGACCATGCCGCCGCCTGCACCATCGGGACCGTCCAGGCGCTGACGGGCGTGACGGTGACGCACCACCTGGTGGTGCGGATGACGGGTGTGATCGACGTCGTCGACGCGCTCGACGGCGTGCGGATGTGCCTGCCGGAGCCCGTCGACGAGGACCCCGACTACGGCGACCTGCACCTGCCGGCGGGTGAGCAGCGGCTCGACGGGTGGCAGGCCATCGGGTTCCTGCGGGCGCGGCACGGCACCGGCATGGGCCTGGAGCTGGGCAGCGACCTGACGCGGATCACCCGGCAGCAGGCGTTCGTGCAGGCCGCGGTGCGCGAGCTGCTCGGCAAGGACGTCCTCGGGGACGCCGACGAGCTGTACGGCGTCGCGCGCGCGACGCTGGGGGCGCTCCGGGCGGACCCGCTGCTCGCGGACCCGGTGCGGCTCGCCGCGTTCGGGTACTCGCTGCGAGGGCTGGACCGCTCGCGCGTCGTGTTCACGGACGTGCCCGTGGCCACCGCCGCGAGCGACAAGAACCGCGTCGAGTGGACGTCCGCCGCCGACGAGATCTGGCAGCGGCTGGCGTCGGACACGCCGCCCGCGGCGCTGGTGCCGCCCCCCGCAACGACGGGTGAGCCTGACCCGGGCGCGGGCGGGACGGGGGAGCCCGGCCACGGGGCCGAGCGGACGCCCCCGGCGGGCGAGGGCGAGTCGCCGCCGGACCCGGCACCGGGGGCGGACGCCGGGTCGGGCGCAGGGTCCGGCGCGGGTGTCGACCCGCTCGGCGACGAGGTGCTGCCGGGAGTGTGTGCCACCTGACGCGCCCAGGGGGTTGCGGAATCAGGTAAGCCTCACCTTATGCTGACGCCGTGACCGAGCAGAGCACGACGACCGTCGAGACGTCCGCACCCGCGGCGTCCCCGTTCCGCATGTTCCACGTGCAGGTCGCCGCGCTGCAGCGGCTCTGCCCCAGCGTCCTGCGCGTGACGTTCACGGGTCACGACCTGGACCGCTTCGCGGACAACGGGTTCGACCAGCGCATCAAGTTCTTCCTGCCCGTCCACGGCTCGCCGTACACCGAGCTCATCGACATGGGCCGCACCGGCGACTGGTACGGCTCGTGGCGCGCGCTGCCCGACGACCGCCGCCACCCCATGCGCACCTACACGGCCCGCGGCGTGCGCCCCACGCCCCGCGAGCTCGACGTCGACATCGTCCTGCACGGCGACACCGGCCCCGCGTCGCGCTGGGCGACGACCGCGCAGGTCGGCGACGACCTGGTCGTCATGGGCCCCAACGCCGACCACCACGGCCCGCACGGCGGCGTCGACTTCGTCCCGCCGGCCCGCACGGACCGCCTGCTCATCGCGGGCGACGAGACCGCGCTGCCCGCCATCGCCGGCATCGTCGAGCGCCTGCCGCGCGACGCCCGCGGCGAGGTCCTCATCGAGATGCCCTGGTCCGACGACCGCCTCCCGCTCGACGCCCCTGACGGCGTGCGCGTGCATTGGCTCGGCCGCGACGGCCGCGCCCACGGCGACCTGCTCGTCCCGGCCGTCCAGGCCGCGTGCGCGCGCCTGCTGCCGGGTCAGGCACCGACCCCCGACGTCCAGCTCGAGGACGTCGACGTCGACCACGACATGCTGTGGGAGGTGCCGATCGACTACACGACCGGCGCCGCGCTCACGGCCGAGGCCCACCTGTACGCGTGGCTCGCAGGCGAGGCCGGCGTCATCAAGACCCTGCGCCGCCACCTGGTCAGCGAGTGCGGCGTCGACCGCAAGGCCGTCGCGTTCATGGGGTACTGGCGCCGGGGGAAGTGCGAGGCGAACTGAGGTCCGCTGGAGTCACGGCCCCAGCGCCGCCAACGGCACCACGTCGACCCCGTCCTCACGCCGGTACCCGTACCCACCCGGCGTGATGACACCCAGCACCGCGGGTGGCCCCGACTTCCGTTGGTCGACGGTCGCGGCGAACTTGCGCAGCGATGCGGCGGCGCTCTCCACGTGACCGGCGCCGAGCTTGACCTCGAACGCGCCCCACGTGCCGTCGGGCAGCACGACGATCGCGTCGACCTCGAGCCCGGAGCTGTCTCGGTAGTGCAGCACCTCGCCGTGCAGCGGGCCGGACAGGACGCGCAGATCGCGCACCACGAGGGACTCGAAGACGAAGCCGAAGTAGTTGAGGTCCGCGAGGAGTCGTTCCGGGCCTGCCCCGAGTGCGGCGAGGGCGATGGACGGGTCGGTGAAGTGGCGTTTCGCGGACTTGCGGAGCACGGACGACGAGCGCAGGTGCGGTGCCCACGGCGGCTGGTCCTCGACGAGCAGGAGATTCCCGAGGACGTCGAGGTAGTCGGCGACGGTCTCGCGGTCGATGGCCGCGTCTTTCCCGGCGGTGTCGGCGGACAGCGTCGCGATCGGGGCCTCGGTCGCCACGTTGCGGGCGAGTGACATCATCAGTCGCCGTACCCGGGCAGGGTCCCGTCGGGGTCCGCCGATCCGCGGCACGTCGACCTCGCAGGTGAATGCGACGTACTCGCGGACGTAGGCCGCGGCCTCCTGGACGCGCGCACCCTGGCGCGCGGGCCACCCGCCCGCGACGGCGAGCTCGGCAAGGCGCGGTACCGGGAGGTCGGCGGCGGGCGACCGTGCCGGCTCGCCGTGCAGGAGCGCCGCGAGCGACACCCCGCCGGTGGAGTGGCCCGCCTCGTACAGGGACAGGGGGCGCATCCGCAGCCGGGCGAACCGTCCGGCGCCCGAGTGCCGGCGCACGTCGTCGGTGGGCACGGACGAACCGGTGAGGACGAACTGGCCGGGCTCGCCCGCCGCATCGACGGCGCGACGGACGTGGTTCCAGAGCTGCGGGTACTCCTGCCACTCGTCGAGCAGGTGCGGGGAGGGTCCCTGCAGCACCAGCTCGGGGTCGATGTCGATCGCGGCCCGCGCCTGGGAGTCGGTGTCGAGGTACGTCACCGTCGCGGCGACCCGCTTCGCGGTCTCCGTCTTGCCGCAGGCCTTGGGGCCCTCGACGAGGACCGCCCCAGCAGTGCGCAGGGCGTCGGCGAGCTGCGCATCCGCGACGCGGGGTGTGTACTCCATGCCATGCTCCTGACCTGCGAGTTCTCGCAACTTCCGCAGAATATAGAGCGTAGCATCCGCAGATTATGGAGCACAGCGTCCGCAGATTGTGGAGCACAGCGTCCGCAGATTGTGGACTCGCCGTCCGCGAGACCGGGCTGAGTCGCCGTCGCTCCGGTCGCTCAGAAGAGCGTGAGCTCCTCCTCGACGGCCGCCACCGGGGCCGCCGCCGCCAGCACTGCGGTGCGATCCGGCGCCGTCACCGCCGGCTGCACGGCCTCGTTCGCCGTCCCCGACGTGAGCATCCGCGCCGCCAACCACTGCAGCGAGCCGAACTCCACCGCGGCGAGCGCGTCGTGCACCTGCCGCGCGTCGATCGGCAGCACCCCGGGCCCTGACCCGGCGCCCAGGTCCATCCCCAGGTCCACGTCGGTGCGCATCGTCATGAGCTCGACGTTCTGCCAGAACGCCGCCCGCCCGTCGGGGTCCGCGAGCTTGGTCACGCACGCCTTGCCGATGACCTCGGCGACGCGGCGGCCCTCGTTGGTGTCGACGTCCGCGAACGCGGCCTCGACGGACCCGAATGCGGCGAGCAGCGCGACGCCCGTCTTCGGGCCGATCCCGCGGATACCCGTGAGGTTGTCGGACGCGTCGCCGCGCATGGCCGCGTACTGGCGGTACTGCCACGGGTCGATGCCGAGCATGAGGCGCAGCCGCTCGGGGGTCAGGACGGGGGAGGCCTCGACGCCGCCGTTGATGATCCGCAGCACGGACGTGGTGTCGTTGACCAGCGCGAACGCGTCCCGGTCCGACGTGCAGACCACGGTGTGCCACCCGGCGGCGGTCGCGGTCGCGGCGGCGGTCGCCAGGACGTCGTCGGCCTCGAGGCCGTCCGGGATCACGACGTGCAGACCGGCGGACCAGAACACGTCGACCGCGAGCGCGAGCTGCGTGACCAGGTCGTCCGGCTTGGCGGTGCGGTGCGCCTTGTAGTGCGGGTGCGTGAGCTTGCGGTGGTTGTTGCCCGCGTCGTCGAACCCGATGACGACGGCGTCGGCGCCCGCGCGGTCCACGGCCCCGAGGATCTGCGACAGCGCACCCTTGACGGCCCACGTGGGGCGCCCGTCGCGCGTGTGCAGCTGCGACCCGAGCAGGGCGTGGAACGACCGGTGGAGGAGCGAGTTGCCGTCGACGGCCAGCAGGGTCTGCGTCATGGGGACGAGCGGCACCGCCGCTCGGCGTCCTTCCCTCGGAGGTGGTCTCAGCGTAGGCCGTCGGCGCGGCCGGGCCGGTCCGCGACGTGCCGCAGGAGCGCGGCGCCGTGCGGCGCGAGCGTGAGCGGCACGGCCGTGCTGCCCGGTGCCACGCCGCGCGCGGCCGGGTCCCCGGCCCGGGCCCGGAACGTCCCGACGGCCTCCCCGGTCCAGACCTCGCGCAGCTCGCCGTCGAGCACCGCGGGCAGCCCGGTGTCCGCGGCGTCGAGCGTGACGGACCGCGGGGCGTCGTCGAGGTTGAACACCGCGACGTACTGCTCCCCGCCGTCGCCCTGCGCCGACCACACCACCAGCCCGCCCTCGCGGAACACCTCGCGGTTGCCCGACGACCGCAGCACGGCGAGCGCGTCGGCGTGCGTGAACAGGGCGATCGTCGCGGGGTCGGTCGTGGGCAGGTCCCCGCCGATCATGAGCGGGGAGCGGGCGATCAGCCACAGCGTCATGAGGGACACCCGCTCGGCGGGCGTGAGGCGGTCGTCGCGGGGCTCGCCGCGCTCGGCGCGCAGGCCGATGCGGCCGAGCGGGAGCATGTCCCCGTCGGGCCACCCGGCGGGTGACGCGTGCGGCGCCCAGCGGGCGAAGCGCGCGAAGTTGGCGACGACCTGGTCCCAGTCGTCCCACAGGTCGTCGCAGATGCGCCACATCGTCGCGTGCTCCCGCAGGTGCGCCAGGCGCGTGAGGGACAGGTCGCGGCCGGGGGACAGGCTCAGCTCGATGTCCCGGCCGGTGCGGGCGATCGCGCGGGCGTACGCCTCGATGTCCTGCGCCTGGTACGGCCAGAGCATGTCGTCGGACTTGAGGAAGTCCACGCCCCAGCCGGCGTACAGGTCGAGCGTCGAGTCGTAGTACGCCTGCGCACCGGGGTGGGTGTGGTCGAGCCCGACCATGTCGGGGTTCCACTCGCAGACGTTGGCCCGGTCGGCGACGTCGGCCGCGCGCACGTCCGTCCCGAGCACCGGGGTGCCGGCCTCGACGGCCCGGCGGGGGATGCCGCGCATCGTGTGGATGCCGAAGCGCAGGCCGAGGGCGTGGACGCGCGCGGCCAGCGGGCCGAACCCGGCGCCGTCGGCGGCGCTGGGGAACCGCCCGGGGTCCGGCAGCAGGCGGCCGTGCGCGTCCATCGCGAGCGGGGCGTCGGCGTTGTAGCCGTGCGAGCGGGCCGTCGGGTCGGACCAGTCGATGTCGACGACCACGGTGTCCCAGCCGTAGGGCAGCAGGTGCTCGGCCATGAACGCGGCGTTGGCCAGCACCTCGGCCTCGGTGACCGTGGTGCCGTAGCAGTCCCAGCTGTTCCAGCCCATCGGGGGCGTCGCGCGCATGGCACTCCTTCGTCCAGGTGGCGGGGGGTCCGACGGTAGCCGCGTCCGGTCAGGACGGCCGACGCCCGTCCAGGCGCTGCAGGTCGCCGACGACCGCTGCGCCCTCCGCCGTGCCGTCACCCGCGTCGGGCCGGCCGCTCGGCAGCAGCGCGACCAGGACGAGCGCGAGGACCGCGACCAGCCCGGGCACGTACACCGTGGGCCGCTGCACGGCGGCCACCACCGGCCCGACCGCCGGCACCCGCAGCAGCGGCACGAGGGCGGAGTCCACGACGTACGGCGCGGCGTCGGCGGACGCGTTGGCGTCGCCCTGCATGCCCACGGTCACGACCCCGGGGCCCGCACCCGGCTCGACGGCCACGACCCGGTGCGTGACGAGCCGCCCGGTGCCGTCGTCGAGCGTCGCTACGTCCCCGACGTCCAACGCGGTGGCCCGCACCTCCCGCGCGAGGATCACGTCGCCCACGTCGTACGCGGGGCGCATCGACCCCGACGTCACCACGAGCGACTGCACGGCGCCGGCCTGCACCGCGACGAACAGGGCCAGCCCGACGACGCCCGCCGCGGCCGCGACGCTCAGCAGCGCGTCCCCGAGCCGGCGCAGCGCGCTCACGGCGCCCAGGCCGCGGTCACGGGCACCTGGGGGCGGTTGGTGCTCGACGCCCCGACGTACCCGAGCGCGGTCCCGAGGCCCCAGCAGTACACCTGGTCGTCGGTGCCGATCGCGCAGGTGTGGCGGGTGCCGATGCTCACCGCGGTGAACGTGACACCCGGGGGCATCAGGGCGCGGTCGACGAGCACCGGCAGCTCGCTGGTCGTGCCCGGGGGGACGCTCGTCGAGCCGAGCTGCCCGTCGCTGTTGGAGCCCCAGCACCAGATCTCGCCGTCCGACGTCAGCGCGCACGAGGAGCCGCCCCCCGTGGAGACGTCCGTGACCGTGGTGCCGCCGGGCAGCAGGACGGCGGACGGGGTGGTCTGCGACCCGTTGGGCCCGCCGCCGTCGCCGATCGCCCCGGACGAGCGCAGCCCCCAGCAGTACGCGGACCCGCCGGACGCCGCGCAGGCGTGGAACACCGCGACCGCGATGTCGGTGACGCCGCCCTGGCCCATCTGGCCGGCGGAGACGAGGTGCGGCGCCGGCTCCGGGACGCCCGTCAGCCCGTTGCCGACCTGGCCCTCGGCGTTCATGCCCCAGCAGTACCCGGTGCCGGCGGCGAGCACGCACCCGGTCTCGAAGTCGGCCGACACACGGGTGAGGGCCGACCCGTCCGGGAGCTGGCTGAGCGGGTCCTGCCCGACGGTCGGGATGCGGATCGGCGCGTTGTCCCGCCACGCCGGGTTCGGGCCGGGCACGGGCCACGAGAGTCCCGTGACCACGCCCCAGCAGGCGCCCGTGCCCGGCAGGCCCACGGCGCAGCTCAGCCACTCGCCGGCGTCGATGTCCTGCACCGCCACGCCGGCCAGCGGGGAGTCGTAGGCGTACGGTCCGGGGTCCGTGGCGGGCGTGCCGTCGTACACGGCGACGGGGGCGTTCTGCTGACCGGCCATCCACGGGCTGAAGGTGTCGTAGTCGCCGAGGTTGCTCGCACCCCAGCAGAACGCACGCGCGCCCGCGACCGCGCAGGTCAGCCGGGTGGACGCGTCGATGTCGGTGACCGTGAGCCCCGCCATCGCGTCGGTCCCGTCGCCCACGGCGACGGGCGTCATGCGCGACGTGGCGGTCCCGTCGCCGAGCACGCCGCCCTGGCCGTTGCCCCAGCACCACCCCCGCCCCTCGACGACCGCGCAGGCGTAGGAGTCCCCCGTGGTCACCTCCGTGACCGCGGCCACGGGGATGACGACCGCCACCAGGCCGCGGGCGTGGACCTCGTCCGTCCAGCGGGCGGACGTCGGACCGGTGGCCAGGGCGGTCAGCGCGAGCGCGACACCGAGCGTGACCGCCGCCGCGAGAGCGGCCCGCGCACGCGTCGTCGTCCGCGCGCCCGTCACCGCGCCGCCCCCGTACGGCGGCGCGCGGCCGCACGCAGCGCCCGCCCCAGCGCGACCAGGGCGGCGGCCGCGACCCCCGCGGCCAGCACGTCGGTGCCGGTCGTGGGCAGCGCGCCCACGCCCGCCCCTCCCGCCCCTCCCGGGGGGGCGGGCGACGGGCCGGGGGCGTCTGGCCCGACGAGGTCGAGGGCGTACGTGAGCACGCCCGCGGTGCTCGGCGGTGCGTCCGCCGCGACGCGCACACCCACCCGCAGGTACGCGGTGCCGCCCGCCGGGACCGGCACGTCCAGCGCCTCGCTGCGGCCGTCGGCCGGTACCCAGCCGTCGACCAGCACCGCCGCACCGGCGGCGCACCCGGCCTCCGTCCAGGCGGCGGCGCAGGACTCGACGCTCGTCGTGACGGACGACGCGAGCGGCCCGGTGCCGGTGACGGTGGCCCGCACCACGACGACCCGGTCCGCCGGGACCGCCGTCAGCTGCGTCGTGGCGTACGCGACCTCGCCGGCGGCGAGGGCCGCGAACGTCAGCCGCGCCGGCTGGACGTCCACGGCGGCGGCGCCCGCCGCGGGCGCGACCGCGACCGACCCGGCGAGCGCCAGGCCGGTCACGATCAGCGCACGCGGCAGCCTGCCGCCGACGCGGGGCACGGTCGTCGTGCGGCGCGTCAGGGGATGCCGACGAACGGCGCGACGGACTCGCCGTTCACGAGCACGACGATGCTCCCGGCTGCACCCTGGACCACGCCGCCGTCCCCGGGCGTCACCTCGGCGGGACCGGCCGTGACGTCCACCGTGAACGTCGCGACGGCGCCCGGGTCGAGCTCGGCCGCACCGATCGGGTCGGCGTACTCGGGCGTGCCCGCCGTGATCCCGTCGGGCAGGAAGTCCCCCGCCACCGTGAGGTCCGTGACGTCGGCCGTCCAGGTGCTCGTCGGGTCGTTGCGGACGTAGCCGGTGAAGGTGACCGTCTCGTCCGGCGCGATCTGCAGGGTGCCCAGGTCGAGCTCGAGGGCGGCGACGGTGGTCGCGTCCTGCGGCGGACCCCAGGTGGCCGACTCGAGCCACTCCGGGTCGGCGGGGAGCGCCGGCGCCGTCGGGTCGTCCGGGACGGCGCCCTGGATGTTGAAGACGCCCGTGGCCACGTCGGCCTGGAAGAAGACCTGGTCGGTCCACTGGGCGCTCGTCAGGGCCGCGCCGAGCCCCAGCACCGCCAGCCCCGCCAGTCCGACCTTGACCTTGCGTGCACGTGCTGGATCCATGTCCGCCCCCCCGGGCTGTGCGACGTCAGGCGCCCGTCGTCGCGCGCCTGGCCCTCCACCATGAGCGTTTCGTCGGATCCGCGCAAGGCCCCCCGGCGGGCCGGGACCCCCGGTGCTAGCCGCTCGACGCCGCCGCGAGCCACGCGAGACCGGCCCCGGCGGTGCGCGCGAGGTGGTCCCCGTAGCCGCGGCTCCGGTTGTCCTCGACGAACGCCTCCAACCGCGTGACCAGGGCGAGCGCGTCTGCCTTGCCCGGCTCGGGGCGGGGCAGGCCCGCGGCGACGTAGGTGATCGCACCGCGCTCGCGGCGCGCGAGCCCGTCCTCGTCGAACCGCACGTCGCACACCCACGGCCCGATGCCCACGACCTCCAGCCCCGTCTCCTCCCGGACCTCGCGCCGCAGGGCGTCCTCCAGGCTCTCCGACGGCTCGACCGCACCGCCGACGACGTCCCAGGCGGACGGCAGGAAGCGGCGGGTCGCGGCCCGTCGTTGGATGAGCAGCGCGCCGTCGATCACCACGAGGGCGGCGACGTGCGTGACGCCGTCGGTCACCCGGCGTCCCGGGGGCCTGCGGCGGCCGTGGCGTCGACGGGCAGACGCGCCGTGCGGGGCACCGTGGCCACGTCGAGCACCTCGCGCCAGGCGCGCTCGACGGTGTGGTCGGCGTAGGCGGTGGCGAGGTGCGCGGCCCGTGCGTGTGCCCCGGCGTCCTGCAGGAGGGCGTCGAGCTCGCGCCGGACGGCGGCGAAGTCCGCGGCGCCGTCGGAGGACGACTGGGCCGACCACGTCAGGTCGGCGGGGTCGAGGCCGTCGAGCACGGCGCGCATCGACCCGAACCGGCCGGCCTTGCACGCGTTGGCGTACCGCTCGGGGCTGAGGTCCGGCACGACGAGGCACGGCACGCCGGCCTGGGCCATGTGCAGCATCGTGCCGTGCCCGCCGTGGATCACCGCGGCGGCCAGACGTGCCGCGTGGGGGCCCGTCACGTTCCACGACTCGGCGACGTGAGCACCTGCGAGCTCGGGTGCCGCGGCGAGGGCCTGGGCCTCCCGCGCGGACCCCGTGGCCACGTGCACCCGCGGCATGAGGTCCTCGAAGGCCGCGCGGAACGCACCCAGGTCGCTCCGGGTGGACAGCGTCTTGTAGAGCAGGACGGCGCCGCGCTCCGGCAGCCCGTCGTCGGACGGCGCGTCGGCGTACCCCGTGAGGGGACCGACGAACCGCGCCGACCCCCGGTGCCGCGCGGGGACGTCGTCCGACTCGGGGGTGCCGGGGACCACGACACCGGCGTCGACGACGACCTCACGGGGGTCGTCGTGGGTCCAGTCGATCCCGTGCGCGCGCAGCGCCTCCCTCAGCGCCACGCTCACGCCGTCCCAGAGGTCCTCGCGGCGCCCCCGCCCCGGGTAGACGTAGTCGGGGAAGTCCATGTCCTGGACCACGGCGACCGCCCGGCAGTCCTCGAGCCCGGCGGCGACGGTCATGCTGAGGCGGCTGTCGACGACGACCAGGTCCGCCCCCGTCTCGCGCAGCGTCACGCGGTCGTTGCCGATCGCGGTGAGCCAGTACCCGGGGTCGGACCACACGAGCCACGGGTCCAGCGCCTCGGACCAGTCGAGGTACCGCACGCAGTCCACGCCGCGCGCGCGGACCGCGTCCTCCTGCTCGTCGTCCATCACCGCAATGGTCGCGCGGCAGCCCGTCTTCTCCGCCTCGACGGCGAGGACGACCATCCGCATCAGATGTCCCATCCCATTGCCCCACGGTGCGAAGAGAACGCTCTCGGGTCGCTGCCGTATTTCCATGGTGTTAGCCTCCTGGACGATCGGTCAAAAGGGACGTTACACGCGAGTGGACGGCCTCGCTCTTTCAGGTGAGCACGACCGCAAAGGGGGCACGAAAATGCTGTCGTCACCGACGACGATGGCCTGCATCGGGTACCGGGGTCACCAGGGCTCCGAGTACGTGCAGGCCCTCGACACGCTCACGGGCGTGCGCCTGACCGGTCTCGTCGACCCGGCGGACGGGGGCCTGCCGCGCCTGCTGCGGCACTCTCCCCGCCTCTTCGACCGCGTCGACGACCTGCTGGCCGACCACGTGCCCGACGTCGTCCTGGTGACGCTCCCGCACGGGCAGCACTACGAGGTGATCCGGCAGTGCGTCGAGGCCGGGTCGCACGTGCTGATCGAGAAGCCGCTGGTGCCCGACGTCGAGTCCGCGACGTCCCTGCTGGAGCTCGCCGAGCGCAGCGGCAGGAGCATCGTGACGCTCACGCAGCGGCCGATCCGCCCGGAGTTCCGCTACCTGCGCCACGTGCTGGACACGATCGGCGAGCCGTACTGGGCGGAGTGGTGCTACAGCATGGCGTTCGCCGCACCGACCAGCGGGTGGCGCTCCGAGTGGGAGCACGCGCGGGGTGGCGTGCTCCTCGACATGGGGTACCACGCGCTCGACGTGCTCACCGACGTCTTCGGGCCGGCCGAGGTGCTGGGGGCCAGCAAGCACTTCCGCTACCCCGGCTCGCGCGAGCAGGACCTCGAGGACCTCGTGTCGGCCTCGCTGGAGTTCGGGGACGGCCAGGTCGGCTGCCACCTGTTCGTCGCCCGGCACGCGCACGAGAAGCGCGAGACGTTCGAGGTGCACGGCACCCTCGGTGTCGCGACGGTCGACGTCCGTGCCGCGCACGTCACCGTGCACGCGGAGGACGGCCGTCTGCTCGACGAGTACCAGGGCCCCGAGCGGTGCACCGACTCGCCGGCCGTCGTCCTCAGCTCGTTCCTCGACGTGGCCCGCGACCCCGAGCGCGCGTTGTCGCACCTGCGGCACCACATCGCCGTCGTGCGCACCTGCGAGGAGATCTACCAGTCCGCGGCCCACACCCCGTCCGCGGTTGCCCCGGCGTAGCGAACCAGCCCAGAGAGCCGGCCCAGCGAACCGGCCCAGCGAACCAGCCCAGAGAACCAGCCCAGCGAACCGGCCGAGAGACCCGGCTGAGAGAAGGAGACGCCGTGCGGAGCAACGAGCTCGCCCTCGTCGGCGGGGAGCCTGCCGTCACCACGCCCCACCCCCACGAGCCCTGGCCGCCGGCGCCCCTGCCCGGGGAGCTGGAGCGCCTGGCCCGGCAGCGGACCGACGACATCGGCATCCGCGGCAACGCCGGGCCCATCGGTGAGCTGGAGCGGGAGTTCCGCGACCACCTGACGCCCGGGAGGACGCACAGCATCGCCTACAACTCGGGGACGTCCGCGATGCTCGCGGCGATGATGGCCGTCGGCGTCGGACCGGGCGACGAGGTCATCGCGCCGGTCCTGACCTACCACGCAGCCGTGAGCCCGGCCCGTGCGCTGGGGGCGGGCGTCCGCTTCGCCGACGTCGAGCTGGGGTCGCGGTGCCTGGACCCGGCGGCGGTCCGCGCCGCGATCACCCCGCGGACGCGGGCGGTCGTCGTGGTGCACCAGTGGGGGCGCGCGGCGGCGCTGCGCGAGATCCTCGCCGTCGCCGCCGAGCACGGCCTGGCCGTCATCGAGGACTGCTCGCACGCGCACGGCAGCCGCTACGACGGACGTCCGGTCGGCACGTGGGGCGACGTCGCGATCTTCTCGTTGCAGGCGAACAAGGCGGTGTACGCGGGGGAGGGCGGGATCCTCGTCACCGACGACGACGGGATCGCGGACCGCGCGATCCTGGCCGGGCACTACCGGGACCGTGCCAGGGCGGACGTCCGCGACGCGGGCCTGCGCGCGTTCTGGGAGTCCGGGTACGGGCTCAAGCTGCGGATGTCGCCGTTCAACGCCATCGTCGCCCTGGAGTCGCTGCGCCGCTTCGACGACCTGGCCCGGCAGCGTCAGGACGCGCTCGGCCACCTCAACGACGCGCTCGTCGCGTCGTCGACCGTCGTCCCTGTCGAGGTGCCCGACCGGCGCGACATGGGCGCCTGGTACGGGTACAAGCCGTACCTCAGCGACGCGGGCGTCGCGGTCGGTCGGGACCGTGTCGTCGAGGCGCTGCGCGCGGAGGGTGTGGAGGTCGACGCCCCGTCGGGCCGCCTGCTGGCCCGGCTGCCGCTGTTCGCCGCCGACGACGCCCCCTGGCGTGCCGCCGCCGGGGACGAGCCGTCGCCGATGCCCGACGAGGAGGTCGCGGAGCGCTTCCCGCGCGGGTGCTTCCTCGAGGCGAACGCGCTCTCGCTGCCCACCTTCTACCGGTGGCCGGACGACCGGGGGGTTGTCGAGCAGTACCTCGACGCGTTCGCGAAGGTCGACGCCCATCTCGACCGGCTCGCGGCGGTGCCGGCCGGTGCCGCGGCGGGTGCGCGCCCGCCCGCCCCTCGCGACGCCGCGAGCCACGGCCGATGAGCGCCGAGGCGGACCCGACCCGCCTGTACGTGCTCGGGGTGACCGCGCTGACGGCGCGCTGCGTGGACCTCGTCCGGACGACCGGGTGCGCGCAGCTGCAGGCCGTGGTGGCGCCGTCGGCCGCGCAGCCCGACGTCGACCCCGCCCTGGTGCGCGCGGCGGAGGCGGCGGGCGTCCCGGTGATCGCCGTCGACGACCTGGACGGCCCCGTCGAGGCCGCGGCGGTGGCGATCGGGTACCCCCGCATCCTGCCGCAGCGGACGCTGGACCTCTTCGCCTCCGGCGTGATGAACCTGCACCTCGCGCCCCTGCCCTGGTACCGGGGGGCGCTGACCTCGCTGTCGTTCGCGGTGCTGCGCGGCGAGGACGAGTTCGGTGTCACCCTGCACCGCATGGACGCCGGCATCGACACCGGGGACGTCCTCGCCCGCCGCGACTTCCCGCTGCCGCACGACCGCACGGTCGCCCAGCTGATGCCGCTGCTGCTCGACGAGGCGTACGAGCTGTTCCGGGAGGCGTTCCCCCGCGCGCTCGCGGGGGAGATCACGGCGACGCCGCAGGCGCTGTGGCCCGGGTACGAGCAGTCCCGGTCGGTCCTCTACACGCGTGACGCGCTGGACGGCATGCAGGAGCTGGCCTCGCTCGACGACGTCGAGCTGGTCGACCGGACCGTGCGGGCGCTGTCCTGGCGGCCGGGGTCCGAGCCGTACGTCCGCGCCGCGAACGGCAACCGGCTCGTGGTCACCCTGGGCCAGGACGACGGGCCCGCGGCCGACGGCTGAGCGGCGGTCCCGCGCGCGGCGCGCGGCCGCTCACCGGGCCCGTGCCGCCGCGACGCCCGCGGTGTGGTCGGCGGCCAGGTGCTCCAGGTCGAGCCCGGGCAGCAGCTCGGTCTCGACACGCCGCGCCAGGCGCGCGAACGCGTCGGAGACGCGCGGCCAGTCGACGGGGTGCGGGCCTGCGGTGGTGAGGGTGCGCAGACCACCGGGTGCGATCGTGCGCGCCGCGTCGGCCGCGCACGCCTCCGCCGCGGCCGAGGTCGGGCGTCGGCGCAGCGACCGCGCGACCGCCAGCTGAGCGGTCATCGTCACCGCGACACCGGTGAGCGCGGCGCCCACCGCGGTGCCCCCGGTCCCGGCGTCGTCCGCGCGCAGCAGGGCACGCACGCGCGCCTCGACCTCGTCCTGCCGGTGGCCGAACGTCGGCCGGACCGGCGCGACCGTCCACGGCGCGCCGGGCGTCGGGCGACGTTCGTAGGACGACGGCCCCGCGTCGCGCCAGAAGACGCTGGGGATCCGCGTCAGCTCCGTCAGGGCCTCGCCCTGCCACCAGTCGGCGGGCAGCGGCACGTCGTCGGGGAGGGTGACGGTGGCGCGCCGGGCGCCCATCGCGACGTTGCCGACCATGCTCGTGCCGACCTCGTGCTGCACCAGGTTGGGGTTGCTCACGAGGTGCTCCAGACCGGCCTCGTGGGTGTACGCGTGGACGGCGTGGTCGTCGGGGACGGCGAGGTCGACCGCGGCCAGCCGTTCGGCGAACGCCCGCGCGTGGCCGGCGGGCATGACGAGCGCCTGCGTGCCGAGGTAGGTGTCGGGCTGCCGGGCCCACGGGTGGCCGCCGAACGCGGCGATGCGCAGCGCGTGCGAGGTGAACGAGCCCCACTCCGTGAAGAGGCTGAGGGCCGCGGCGGGCCGCGCCGCGACGGCCGCGGTGACGTGACGGTCGAAGTCCGCGCGGAGCAGGACGTCGTCCTGGAGCACGAGGTGGTGCGTCGCGTCCCGCTGCCAGGGCAGCCAGGCGAGGCGCGCGGTCCGGACCGTGCTCGGCGGCCCGTGGGGCTCGGGGTCGAGGACGACGCGCGCGGGCAGCGTGCCGCACGCGCGCGCGATGTCGGCCGCGGCCGCGGCGCGCCGCGGATGGGCCATCACCGACACCGCGACCCGGGGCGTCGTCATACCCGGCACCCCCTCGGGAATGCACCGGAGAATGCGCGGCCGAGAGCGGTCGGCCGCCGCGGTGCGGGCGCCCGCCGGGACGCGGTCGTGGTCATCCGTGGCTCCGTCCGGGGGCGTCGAGGAAAGGGACGCCGGGAAAGGCGTGGAACGACGGTCGCGGCCCAGTGGGGAATGGCGGTGGCGAGGGGTTCCGGCGCGGTTGCCGGGCATTGCTCGGGGTCGCGGGTGAGTGCGCGCCCACCACGTCCGCGGCATCGCGTCGCGGCATCGTCACCCCCTCGCCCGGCCGGCCGCGGCGTCGTCGTCCGCGGGCACGACACGCTAGCGGTGGGCGTCCCGGCGGGCGACCGGAGGGCGTCGCCGTGCCCCCCGCCCTGCTCGCGCCTAGCATCGCCACGACCCACGACCACGACCCCCGACCCGCGGGGGGACCTGATCCCCGGAGGCATGCCGTGGACGTCCAGCCCTCCAGTGCCCGGCCGGCCGTGGCTGAGCGGGCACGGCGCGCGGCCGTCGCCGACACCGTCGGGCTCGGCGGGCGGCACGTCGACCCGCTGTGGGGCACGGTCACCGTGCTGCGTCCGCTCGAGGCCGCCCTGCTGCGGACGTGGCCGGTGCGTCGCCTCGGGCTCGTCGCGCACGCGGGCGCGGTCGCGACGGTCACGACGCAGACGTACTCCCGCCTCGAGCACTCGCTGGGGCTCCTGGGGCTCGCGGCCCGGATGGCCGAGGACGACGCCGTCGCCCGCGCGGCCGCCCTGCTGCACGACGTCGGGCACGCCCCGCTGAGCCACACGCTGGAGGGGATCGACGGGATCGACCACCATGCGCTGGGCGTCGAGCGGGTGCACGGGCTGCGGGACGTGCTGGGGGAGCACGGCGTGGACGTCGACGACGTCCAGGCGACCCTCGACGGCCGACGAGCCTGCGTGATCGCGCCGCGGCCGGGGCTGATGACGCTGGACCACCTCGACTCCTACGTGCGCAGCGCACGCGCGCACGGCCGGCCGATGCCGTCACCCGCGGCGCTGCTGCGGACCCTGGAGGTCGTCGACGGGGCCGTGCGCACGACGCCGGCGAGCGCCCGCGTGCTCGACCGGCTGGTCGCAGCCGAGGTCGCGTACCACCGCTCGCCCCTGAACGTCCTGGCCGTGGGCGTCGTCCGGCAGCTCGTGCGCCGGTGGGACGGCGTCCCGGACGCGGCCGCCGTCGCCGCGATGACCGACGGCGAGCTGGTGGCGGCACTCCTCGCGCACCCCGCCACGCGCGACGACGCACGACGGTTCCTGCGGGACCCGCTGGCGTGGGACGTCGTGCTCGCGTCCGCCGCCACGTCCGCGCCGGCGGGTGCGGAGCTCGTCGAGGCCGCCCGTCCGTACCTGGTGCGGACGCTCGTGGCGGGGGAGCCCGTCCCCGTCGACGCGGACCCCGAGCCCGGCCCCGCCCACTGGGTGGTGCGACGCGACTGACCCGACGGCTCGCGTCACGCCGGGGCGAGCAGCAGCCTGCGCACCCCCAGCCGCGCCAGCAGCAGCACGACGATCAGGGCCGTGACCAGGAAGAACCCGCCGAGGCTCACCGCGTCACCGAACACCAGGTCGGTGGCCTCCAGCACCACGAGCTTCGAGCCCGGCAGGACCACGAGCAGCGTCAGCGCCCCGACGACCTTGCCGACCGCGGTCTGCGCGGCGGCGAACCGCCGACGCGCCCACGTCTTGACGGCCAGCACGGCCTCGAGCACGAGCTTGAGCAGCACCGCGACCAGCAGGGACATCGAGAACGACTCCGTGATGACCTGCGGCGCGTACTGCACCGCGAGGTTGAGGACGACGACGTAGACGAACACGTCGACGACGTGCTCGGGAGCGAGCCGCGGGCGCCCGGGTCGGCCGTCGGACCGGCTCGCGTCGTCGCTCGTCATCGCGCCCTCGACCCCCGCTGGATGTGCCTGCACGTCCCCGATCGTAGGGGCCCCCGGTACGGCGCGATCGAGCAGCACCTTCGGCGGCTCATGAGGTCCGTCGAGCCGCCGGAGGTGCTGCTCGTCACCCGACGTCGGGTGCGTCTGCGTGACCATGTCGCCGCGGTGGGCGCCGTTCGTGGGTGAGGATGTGGCCGTGACGCCGCACGCCTCGCCCTCGGGCCGGACCGCATGAGGGCACCGGCCTGGCTGCGGTGGCTCGACCCGCTGACGGTCATGATCGTGGCCGTCCTGGTCCTCGGGCTGCTGGTGCCCGTGTCCGACGACGTCGGCGCGCTGCTCGACACCGTGCGCACCGTCGCGATCGTGCTGCTGTTCTTCCTGTACGGCGCGCGGATGCCGACCCGGGAGGTCGTCGACGGGCTGCGGCGGTTCCGGCTGCAGGGGTCGATGCTCGCGGCCACGTTCCTGCTGTTCCCGCTGCTGGGCCTGGCGGTGCAGCTGCTGCCCGACGCGGTCCTCGCCCCCGACCTGCAGCGCGGGCTGCTGTACCTGTCGGTGCTGCCGTCGACCGTGCAGTCCTCCGTCGTGATGACGTCGATCGCCCGCGGCAACGTCGCGGGGGCCATCACGGGGGCGACGATCTCCAACGTGCTCGGCGTCCTGCTGACACCGTTGCTGGTCGCCGTGCTGCTGGGCGCGACGGGCGCGGGCCTCGACGGGAGCGCGGTGACGGGCATCCTGCTGCAGCTGCTGCTGCCGTTCGTCGTGGGGCAGTGCGTGCAGCCGTGGATCGGTGCGTGGCTGCGCCGCCACGGGCCGCTGACGCGCGTCACCGACCGCTCGACCATCCTGCTGGTGGTGTTCACGTCGGTGAGCGAGGCGCAGGCCCAGGGCGCGTGGGACGACCTGACCGTCGGGGCGCTCGCGGTGCTGCTCGTCGTGTGCGCCGTCGTCCTGACCGTGATGCTCGTCGTGACGTGGCGCGGGGGAGCGGCGCTGGGCCTCGACCGCGGGGACCGGATCGCGCTGCTGATGTGCGGGTCGAAGAAGTCGGCCGCGACGGGGCTGCCGATGGCGGCGGTGCTCTTCGCGCCCGCGGTGGCCGCGAGCGTGGCGCTGCCGGTCATCGCGTTCCACCAGCTGCAGATCGTGGTGTGCGCGGTGCTCGCCCGCCGGCTCGCGGCGTCGGCACCCCCCGACGACCCGGCCTGACCCGTCAGCCGATCGCGCGCAGCGCGTCGCCCAGCTCGCCCCCGGCACCGTCGCGTCCGAAGACCGGCACGACGTGCAGCGGCGCGTCGACCTCGACGTCCGCCCCGCCGGCGTGCCGCTCGCCCGTGCGCAGGTCGGTCCACGTCGCGCCGGCCGGCAGGTGCACGGTGCGCGACGTCGCCCCGGGGTGCACCACCGGGGCGACGAGCAGGTCGGCACCCAGGAGGTACTGGTCGGTGACCTGCCACGCGCGCGGGTCGTCGCCGAACTCGTGGAACAGGCCGCGCAGCACCGGCTGCCCGTCCTCGTGCGCCTCGCGCATGAGAGCCCGCAGGCGCGGGCGCAGCGCCTCTCGCACGCGCAGGTGGCCGACGAGCACCCGCTCGACGTCCGCGCCGTAGCTCCACAGCTCGTTGTCGGCTCCGGCGTCCATGCGCGCGGACCCGTCGGCTGCGGTCACCGAGCGACTCGGCTGCCGGTCGCCGTGCATGCGCAGGACGGGGCTGAAGGTGCCGACCTGGAACCAGCGCACCAGCAGCTCGTGGAACGCCGGGTCACGCACGTCGCCGCCGTGGAACCCGCCGATGTCGGTGGTGAACCACGGGATGCCCGCGACGCCCATGTGCACCCCGGCGACGAGCTGACGGCGCAGCGCCTGCCACGTGCACGCGATGTCGCCCGACCACACGAGCGCGCCGTAGCGCTGGCTGCCGGCCCACGCGCACCGCACCAGGTTGACCACGTCCTGCTCGCCGGCGGCGGTCAGCCCGTCGTGGAAGACCCGCGAGAACAGCTGGGGGTACAGGTTGCTCACCTGGGCGCCGGGGCCGGCGTGGAACCGGTAGTTGTCGAGGTCGTAGCGCCCGTACTCCGGCTCGGCCTCGTCCAGCCAGAAGATCCGCACGCCGTGCTCGTGGTAGCTGCGCCGGCACAGCTCCCACAGCGCGGCGCGGGCGCCGGGGTGGGTGACGTCGACGAACATGCTCGGCCCGCCGAACGCCATCTGCACCTCGAGGCCGCGGTCGGTGCGAACCAGGTGGTTCTCGCCTGCGAGCTGCGGGAAGTTCTCCGAGTCGACCCCGACCTGCGGCCAGACGGACACCATGAGCTCGACGCCGAGCCCGCGCAGCTCGGCGGTCATGGCCGCGGGGTCGGGCCAGAACTCGTCCTCGAACCGGTAGTCGCCCAGGTGCGGCCAGTGGAAGAAGTCGGCGACGACGACGTCGAGCGGCAGCCCGCGACGCCTGTGCTCGCGCGCGACGTCGAGCAGCTCGTCCTGCGTGGTGTAGCGCAGCCGGCTCTGCCACAGGCCCAGGCCGTGCTCGGGCATCATCGGGACGTGCCCGGTGGCGTCCGCGTACGCCGACGCGATCTGCGCGGGGGTGTCGCCTGCGGTGACCCAGTAGTCGAGCTGGCGGGTGCTGTCGGCGACCCACTCGGTGCGGTTGCGCCCGAAGGTGGCCGTCCCCACGGCCGGGTTGTGCCAGAGCATGCCGTAGCCGGCGCTGGAGACGACGAACGGCACGGACGCCTGGGAGTTGCGGTGCGCCAGCTCGAACGTGCTGCCCTTGAGGTCGACGAGCTCCTGCTGGTAGAGCCCCATCCCGGCCAGGTGCTCGTCGGGGTCGGACTCGAAGCGTGCGACGAGCCGGTGGTCGCCGCCGACGTGCGCGCGGAAGTCGCGGGCTCGCAGCTTGAGCGCACCGCCGGACTCGTGCTCGCGCAGCAGCACCCGGCCGGTGCGGTCGCGGAACGTCACGCGGCACCACGCGACGTGGTGGCCGACCTGCCAGTCCCGGTGCTGACCCGTCGTGAGCTCGACGGTGAGCCGGCCCTGCACGAGGGTGGCCGTGTCGCCGTCGATCGTCGGGGGCAGGGCGGGGGGCTGGGTCGTCGGCGCGGGCAGCAGGGCCCAGTCGGTGTCGACGACGTCGCCGGTGACGGACGAGCGGACGCGGACGGCGTCGGTGCCCCAGGGCTCGACGACGAGGGTCTCGCCGTCGCCCGTCCAGGTCAGGCGGCTGCCGTCGGTGCGCAGGTGGGGCACGGGTGCCTCCCGGGGGGTGGGGACGGTCGGGTGGTCAGACGGTGCTGCGGACCGCGGCGAGGGCGGCGAGCGCGAGCGCGTGGACGTCGCGGTCGTCGTCCGTGCACAGCCACGCGTGGGTCGCGGCCTCGAGGCACGCCAGGACGGTGCCGACGACGGCCCGCGCGGCCAGCTCCGCGTCAGGTGCGTCGCCGAGCCGCTCCGCGACCGCGGGGGTGAGCGCGTCGGTCCAGCGGCGGTGCTTCTCGGCGTGCGCGGCGCGCAGGGACGCCGTCGTCTCGACGAGCTGGGCGAGCGCGCGCGCGGCGCCGTCGTCGGTGGCGAGCGCGCCGGGCAGCGTCTGCTCGAAGGCCGTGACGAGGGCGACCCACACGTCGACGTCGGCGGGCTGCGCGCGGACGGCGGCGGCGAGCTCGTCGCCCAGGCCGCCCAGGTGCCCGAGCGCGACCTCCTCCTTGGAGCCGAAGTACCGGAAGAGGGTGCGTCGGGAGACGCCGGCGGCCGCGGCGACGTCGTCCATCGTGGTGGCGTCGAAGCCGCGGGTGAGGAAGAGCGCGACGCCGGTGCGGGCGACCTCGGCGCGGGCGGCCTGGCGGCTGCGCTCGACGAGCCGGGTGGCAGGGGCGTCGGTCATGCAGGTGAGTCTACCCGCGAGCGGCACCGGAGGCCAAGGTGGCACCAGGTGCCAGAGCGGCCTACAGTGTCACGACCGCCCGACGCACCGAGGAGACCCGCATGGCCGCCGTCGACTACCGCACCCAGACCACGCTCGTCACCGGCGCCAGCTCCGGCATCGGCGCCGAGCTGGCCCGTCGGCTCGCCGCCCGGGGCTCCGCGCTCGTCCTCGTCGCCCGCCGCACCGACCTGCTCGAGGCGCTCGCGACCGAGATCCGCACGGCGCACGGCGTGCGGGTCGACGTGGTCACCGCGGACCTCGTCGAGCCCGGTGCAGCCGACCGGCTCGCCGCCGAGGTCGAGCGTCGCGGGCTGCGGGTCACGAGCCTGTTCAACAACGCCGGCTTCGGGCTGCACGGCGACTTCCACACCTCCGACCCGCAGCGCGTGAACGACATGGTCCAGCTCAACGTCGTCGCCCTGACCGACGTCACCCGCGTCTTCATCGAGGGCCTGCGCGACGCGGGCACGGGTGTGCTGGTCAACGTCGCGAGCATCGTCGCGTACCTGCCCCTGCCGTCGTCCGCCGTCTACGCCGCCACCAAGGCGTACGTGCTGCACCTCACCGAGGCGCTGTGGCTCGAGTCGGCCGGCAGCGGGCTGCGGGTGCTCGCGCTGTCGCCGGGCGTCACGCGCACCGAGTTCTTCGCCGGCTACGGCGGGCCGTCGAACTCGCCGGGGGGCGTGCAGGACGCGGCCGCCGTCGTCGACGTCACGCTGCGCACGCTGGACCGCACGGCCCCGCCCGCGGCCGTGGTCTCGGGCTGGCGCAACCGCCTCATCGCCGGGGCGAGCCGCGCGATCCCGCGCAACCTCGCGCTCCGGCTGACGGCGGCCTCGAACCGCGCCTGACCCCGACGGGCCGGAGCTCGGCGGGCTGAGGGGGTGGCGACCGGGTCAGCGGGTCAGGAGGTCGGCCGTCGTCGTGCCGGGGACCGAGACCGTCACCTGGGTGTCCCACGGGTCGCGCAGCGTGATCGAGCGGCCGTCGTCGGCGTACGGCAGGGCCCGGGCGCGCAGGCGGCCGGCCAGGGCGTCGAGGTCGGCCCGGCCCGGGACGGTGACGGCGACGTCGCCCAGGCCCAGCGTCGAGGCGCGCGGGCCGGCGCCGCGGCTGTTCCACACGTTCATCGCGACGTGGTGGTGGTAGCCGCCCGCGGACGCGAACAGCGCACCGGGGTACCCGCGGACGGTGGCCTCGAAGCCGAGCGCGTCGAGGTAGAACGCCTCGGCCACGGCGATGTCCCCGACCTGCAGGTGCACGTGGCCGACGCGCCCGGCCAGCGCGGGGCCGGCGTCGAGCGCCTCCTGCGTGACGTGGGCGCGCAGGTAGGCGTTCGGGTCGAGGGGCTCGGTGCCCATGACGAGGGTGCCGTCGCGGTGCAGCCACAGGTCGCGGTCGCGGTCGGTGTACAGCTCGATGCCGTTGCCCTCGGGGTCGGTGAAGTAGAACGCCTCGGAGACGAGGTGGTCGCTGGAGCCGACGAACCGGCTGCGCGGGTCCTGCGCGGCGCGGTAGACGGTCGCGGCGAGGCTCGGGGCGTCGTCGAAGAGGAACGCGGTGTGGAACAGGCCGGCCTGGCGCTGGTCGACGGCGGGCAGCCCGGGGGTGTGGACGAGGCGCAGCATCGGGGTGGTGCCGCGGCCGAGGACGCGGTGCACCTGCTGCCCTCGGCTGCGCTCCTCGAGCGGCTCGAGCGCGATGGCGGCCGCGTAGTAGGTGGACATGGCCTCGAGGTCGCCGACGTGCAGCGTGACGGCGTCCATCGCGGTGCTGGGCGCCAGGACGCGCTCGTCGGCGGGCTCGATGAGCTCAGTGGGCGAGGTCGGGGTGGGCACGGGGCCTCCAGATGAAAGTTGTTACTACAACTGAAGGCTACGCCCAGAAGGTTGATCCTTCAAGCGAGCGTCTCAGGAGGCCGACGGCGCGTGGTCCCCCGGGACCTGCTCCGGGCCCGCCTCCGCCGGCCGCGGCTCGTCCTCGGGGAAGGCGCGGACCGCCAGCAGCGCGACGTCGTCCTCGCTCGTCCTCGCGAGCTCCTCGACCACCGCGTCGCAGAACTCCTCCAGCGGCAGGTGGTGCAGCCGCTCCGCGCACCGGCGCAGCCGCTCCAGGCCGACCTCCAGACGCTCGCCGCGACGCTCGACGAGACCGTCGGTGTAGAGCAGCACGGTGGCCCCGGGCGCGATCAGCTGCGTGTGGTCCTGGCGCACGGTGTGCTTGCGCAGACCGAGCAGCAGGTCGCTCGGCCGGCGCAGCAGCTCCGCGCGCCCGTCGGGGTGCACCAGCAGCGGCGGCGGGTGGCCGGCGTTCGACCAGCGCAGCAGCCGCATGCCCCGCGCCCCCAGCTCGTCGGGCTGCTCGATCCGCGCGAGGATCGCGGTGCTGAACGCCCCGATCGCGAGGTCGTGCGCGGCCCAGTCGAACGCGGAGAGGATCGCCGCCGGCGGCTGCGCGACCGCGTGCGCGCCGCCCCGCAGGACGTTGCGGATCTGCGCCATCTTGACCGCCGCGTGCAGGTCGTGACCCGTCACGTCGCCGATCACCAGGCAGGTGCAGCCGTCGCGCAGCAGGAACGCGTCGTACCAGTCACCGCCGATCTGCGTGCCGGTCGACGCGGGCACGTACCGCGCGACCAGGTGCAGGTGGTCCGGCTCGGGCAGCTCGGTGAGCAGGCTGCGCTGCAGCTCCTCGGCGAGGTCGCGCTGCGCGGAGTTCAGGTGCGCGTTGTCGAGCGCGAGGCCGATCTGGGCCGTCACGTCGCGCAGCGCGGTCACCTCGGCGTCGGTGAACTCGCCGCGCGCGGCGCTGCGGTCCAGCGTGATCAGCCCCCGGGTGCGCCCCCGCCCCCGCAGCGGCAGCACCATGAGCGTCTCGGGTGCGAGCCGCTCGAGCAGGTCGCGTGCGGGGCCGTCCTGCACGATGTCGTGCAGCGGCGGCGAGCCGTACCGGACCGCGGGCCGGGACGTCGCCAGCACCTCCGCGACGAGGGACGTGCGGGCCAGGGCCGGCACCCGCAACGACCGGTACTCGTCGAGGACGGGCTGCAGGTCCGCCTCGGAGTGCCGTGCGGCGACGTCGCGGAGGCGCGCGCGCCACGAGCCCGTGCCCTCGTCGAGGATGCTCGCGATCGCGAAGTCGGCCACGTCGGGCACGAGGTGCGCCAGCACGGACTCCAGGGCCCGCACGGGGTCGACGGCGTCGGCGAGCTCGTCGGCGACCCTGGCGCGCAGGTCGGACCGCGCGCGCTCCTGCTCCGCCAGGTCGAGGGCGCGCCGGCGCTCGGTGATCTCGGTGAAGTACGCGGCGACGCCGCCGCGCTCGGGGATGGCCCGGACCTCGTACCAGCCGTCCAGCGGCGCGGGGTAGTAGGCGTCGAAGACCTGGGGCTCGCCGGTGCGTGCGGCCGCGCGGTAGCGCTCCTCGAAGGCGGTGCCGACGGCGCCCGGGAAGAGGTCCCAGATCACCACGCCCAGCAGGTCCTCGCGCGTGCGGGCCAGGAGGCGCTCCGCCTCGGCGTTGACGTAACCGAAGCGCCAGCCCGCGTCGACCCAGTAGTAGGCGGTCGACATGTCCTCGAGGATCTGCCGGACGCGCAGGTCCCGCTCCCGCAGCGCCGTGGTGTCCGTCGTGACGCCGATGAGGTGCGCGGCCTGCCCGGACGGGCCCGCGAGCGCGCGGCCGCGCGCCGTCAGCCAGCGCACCGTGCCGTCGGGCCGCAGCACGCGGAACTCGGCCTCGTAGACGCCGCACGTCGCGACGGCGGACTCCAGCGCGGCCGAGACCGGCCCGACGTCGCCCGGGTGCAGCCGCGCGTCGAAGGACTCGATCGTGCCGCCGAACGTGCTCTCGTCGTAGCCGAAGACCTCCAGGAGCGTCGCGTCCCAGGTCAGCTCCCCGGTGGTGAGGTTCCACTGGAACGTGCCCAGACCGGCCGCCTGCGCGGCCGAGTCGAGCAGCGACAGCCGGGCCGTCTGCGCGTCGACCGGTCGCAGGGTGCCGTTCGCGTCGTCCGCCGATGCGGGCATGTGCTCTCCTCTCCTCGCAGGCGTGCGTGCACCGGAGCGTGCCACGCGCGTGGGCCTGAGGCGAGGCGAGCGTCCGCGTCGCCCTGTCGGCGGTCGGTCCTACGCTGGCTCTGCCCGCTCCCGCCCTGGAGGTCAGATGAGCACGCCCACGCCCGTCAGCCGTGCCGACAGCCACGACCTCATCCGCGTGCACGGCGCCCGCGAGAACAACCTCCAGGACGTCAGCGTCGAGCTGCCGAAGCGCCGGCTGACGGTCTTCACGGGGGTCTCCGGCTCCGGCAAGAGCTCGCTCGTGTTCGGCACCATCGCCGCCGAGTCCCAGCGCCTCATCAACGAGACCTACAGCGCCTTCGTGCAGGGCTTCATGCCGTCGCTCGCCCGCCCCGACGTCGACGTCCTCGAGGGTCTGACCACCGCGATCATCGTCGACCAGGAGCGCATGGGCGCCAACTCGCGCTCGACCGTCGGCACCGTCACCGACGCGAACGCGATGCTGCGGATCCTGTTCAGCCGGCTCGGCGACCCGCACATCGGCTCGCCCCAGGCGTACTCCTTCAACGTGCCCACCGTGCGCGCCAGCGGCGCGATCACGGTCGACCGCGGCCACTCCCGGGCCGAGACGGTGTCGTTCGAGCAGATCGGCGGCATGTGCTCCCGCTGCGAGGGCATGGGCAAGGTCAACGACTTCGACCTCACGGCGCTCTACGACGACAGCAAGACCCTCGAGGAGGGGGCGCTCACCGTCCCCGGCTACACGATGGACGGGTGGTACGGCCGGATCTTCCGCGGCTGCGGGTTCTTCGACGCGAGCAAGCCGATCCGCGACTTCACGGACAAGGAGCTGCACGCGCTCCTGTACAAGGAGCCGACGAAGATCAAGGTCGAGGGCATCAACGTCACGTACGAGGGGCTGATCCCCAAGATCCAGAAGTCGTTCCTCGCCAAGGACGTCGACGCGATGCAGCCGCACATCCGGGCGTTCGTCGAGCGGGCCATCACGTTCCAGACGTGCCCCGAGTGCGAGGGCAGCCGGATCAACGAGGGTGCCCGCGCGTCCCGCATCGGCGGGCTCAACATCGCCGACGCGTGCGCGATGCAGATCACCGACCTGGCCGCATGGGTGCGTGACCTGGACGAGCCGTCCGTCGCGCCGCTGCTCGCCGTGCTGTCCGCGGCGCTCGACTCCTTCGTCGAGATCGGGCTGGGGTACCTGTCCCTCGACCGCCCCTCGGGCACGCTGTCGGGCGGCGAGGCGCAGCGCACCAAGATGATCCGGCACCTCGGGTCGTCGCTCACGGACATCACCTACGTCTTCGACGAGCCGACGGTCGGGCTGCACCCGCACGACATCGAGCGCATGAACGACCTGCTGCTGCGCCTGCGGGACAAGGGCAACACGGTGCTCGTCGTCGAGCACAAGCCCGAGGCCATCGCGATCGCCGACCACGTCGTCGACCTGGGTCCCGGTGCCGGCACCGCGGGCGGCCAGGTCGTGTTCGAGGGGACCGTCGAGGCGCTGCGGGCCAGCGGCACGCTCACCGGGCGCCACCTCGACGACCGCGCGACGCTCAAGCCGGACGTCCGGACGCCGACCGGGGTGCTCGAGGTGCGCGGCGCCGCCACCCACAACCTGCAGGGCGTCGACGTGGACGTGCCGCAGGGCGTGCTCGTCGTCGTCACGGGCGTCGCGGGTTCGGGCAAGAGCTCGTTGATCCACGGGTCCGTCGCCGGGCGTGAGGGCGTCGTCGCGATCGACCAGGGGGCGATCCGCGGGTCGCGCCGCTCCAACCCCGCGACGTACACGGGCCTGCTCGAGCCGATCCGCAAGGCCTTCGCCAAGGCCAACGGGGTCAAGCCCGCCCTGTTCAGCGCCAACTCCGAGGGTGCGTGCCCGGTCTGCAACGGTGCCGGTGTCGTCTACACCGACCTCGGCATGATGGCCGGCATCTCGACCACGTGCGAGGTGTGCGAGGGCCGACGGTTCCAGGCCGCGGTGCTCGAGTACACGCTCGGCGGGCGGAACATCAGCGAGGTGCTCGCGATGCCCGCGACCGTCGCCGAGGAGTTCTTCGCCGCCGGGGAGCCCCGCATCCCGGCCGCGCACGCGATCCTGCAGCGGCTCGTCGACGTCGGCCTGGGGTACGTGACCCTCGGTCAGCCGTTGACGACGCTGTCCGGCGGTGAGCGGCAGCGCCTCAAGCTCGCCACCCACCTCGGTGACAAGGGCGGCACCTACGTCCTCGACGAGCCGACCACCGGACTGCACCTCGCCGACGTCGCGAACCTGCTCGCCCTGCTGGACCGCCTCGTCGACGCGGGCAAGTCCGTCATCGTGATCGAGCACCACCAGGCCGTCATGGCGCATGCCGACTGGATCATCGACCTCGGCCCCGGAGCGGGGCACGACGGCGGGCGCGTGGTGTTCGAGGGCACGCCCGCGGCCCTCGTCGCCGACCGCAGCACCCTCACCGGGCAGCACCTGGCGGCGTACGTGGGGGCCTGAGAAGGGGCACGCGCGGAGCGGTTTACTTTTTGCGCTCTTCCCACTTTCGGCGCCGGCGCCGCGGTCTCGCTGCGCCCCGATCGATGAGCGGAATAGCGCCAGTTTGACTCTCGGGCTCATTTCCGAGCGTTCGACGCAGGCCCCATGCGTGGATCAGCGCGTTGTGGAGCATGAAGTTGCCTTGGAGATAAATCTCTGACTCGTCTCGTCGGTGGTAGAACTGCATGTAGCTCTTCTCTCGATAGCCGCCGATCGAGTTGCCGATAGCTCCTGCGTAAAATAGCAAACGCAATAGATCACGGTGATCCACCTCGATACCAGAGGCCACGCTTGCTAGGCTCTCTCGAAACTCATCGCCGTCGAACGACTGCTTGTTTATCGCCTTGAGTGCTGTGAGTGCAGCGGCCGCCCTTTCCGGCCCGCCCGCATACCCAGCAAACTCGTTACTGATCGCGCCGACGAAGTATTTCGTCGAGTATTGAAGCACTCCTTCATGAATGACCTCCTGACGGAGTCGGTCCCCGCTCTCTTCAAAGATTCCTGACGCTTCGACCCGACGGATCTCCTCGAATAGGCGCAGCATGTCGCGAGGCGTGTGGCGCGTCATATTCAGCAGGTACTGAAAGGTTGGTATCTTGCGGACGCCGAGTTCTCGTGAGCCAACCTCGATGGAATCGGGGAAGTATTTGAGCACCTCGAAGTTGTCCACACCCAGGGCGCGACCCGCTTTGGTATTGACGAGGCGCATAAGAGGCGCTCCCACGCCGGCTTTTCCCGATAGCACACGCCAGTCTAGTTCGAGCGCGAGGTCGTCACGCATCTTCTGCGAGTCAGGGAGCGACAGGGCGATGCGTGAAAATATATCGTTTCTCAGAAGAAGTACAACACTACCAGTGGCCCGGTTCTCCATTAGTTTCTGGTTGAGAGTGTATGCGGCCTGAACGAGCGAGGAAAGGCTCTCGTCGTACTTGGCGTCATTTAGGAATATTGAGTCGAGGCCATCAATGAGTAGAATGTGTCGCACCGCCGACTCTGCCTCGGCAACCCACATCTCAAGATAGGGAATGAGGTTAAAGATGTTGAGTGCCGAGCTGCTCTCGCGCTTGTAAATAGTTCCCAGTTTCGGCACCGGTATAGTTACGGTCGTTGTCGAGAACTTGAGCAGGGCTCGCCCTGACGCGTCACCCATGAATCCAAAATCCCGCAACAGGCGGGCGACTCGGACCACTTCTGGGTTCCGATTGATTGAGCATCCCTGATCGCGCATCAGAAGCTCTAGATAGTTGCAGAGAAGGATGAATTTCCAGGCAACGACAGTGCGCTCTGGTCCGGGCTCCTGGCCAGTTTGAAGGCGTGGAACCTCGGCCAGAGGCAGACTCGAAGCGTCGCGCACAAGGGCAAGATGAGCCCCCTCAGGTTCTGCGAACTGTAGGTACCAGGCGAGCGCGGACTTACCGGTGCCCTTCGGTCCGAGGACGAGAAATTTATCTCCTCGGACTACTCGCTTCGTAGAGCCGTTCAGGTCGACATAAGTTTGGAGGAACGAGTCGCGATCCTGGTTCGCCTCGTTGCGCGAGTCGGACAGGCCGAAATACAGATCGCCGTAGCGCGGTCTAGTCATGGTTACGCCCTACTCTCGACGGCACGCATCCACCAGCGCACACATGGCTCACGACTCGAATCGCCCCGCGTACTCATTTCTGGAGCAACGTGCTGCGAGCTGCCACTGGTCTTGATGGGCAGGGTACCGCTACGTGGTCGTCCATTGACCGGACCGGCTCGCCTTCCGTTGAGCCGGGCCGAGGTGGCTAGATAGGGACGCGGCTCCGGCGTGCGGACGGTCGTTGGCCGACCTCCATCAGGTGTTGCCATCGATGCGAAGAGCGCGGCAGGTCAAGATCGATGGAGAGTGCGGCCGGCGCGGAGCGGGGTAGAGGCGGCTAGAGGCTGGCAAGCAGACTCCTGGTCGCTGACCTCGACTGATCGCGAACGCTCTGGTCACTCGTCCAGGTGATCTCACCACCACACACCCGTTCGGTGGTCGCCACGGCCGCACGAAATGTCTAGTTTGCCGGAATGGCGACCATCGTCGACCGCCGTGGACCCGGCCGCGCAGCGCGCGGCACGGCGCACCACGCCCGCGACAGGTCGTGGTCCCGCCCACCGCAGCACACCCGCGACACCGACGCCCCCCACGCGGTCCGGCATGCCGCCGGTCATCGGGGGCAGGTCTGGCGGGACCTGGGCCTGGCTGTCCTCACGCTCGCGGTCGCCGCGGCCGTCGTCCTGGGCCTGCTGCACCTCGACCCGGAGACGCGCGCCGCGCTGATCGAGCTGCTGCAGGGCTGGCAGACCGTCGCACGCGGGTGGTGGGCCGACCTGCCGTGGCCGTGACCGCGCGTCAGGACCGCAGCTCGATGCCGATCTGCGCCGCGTCGAGCTCCGCCAGCGCCTGACGCAGCGTCCCCGACGGGTACGTCCCCAGGTCCCGCAGGCGCAGCAGCTCCCTGCGCTGCGCCGTCAGCAGGACCACGCGCAGCCGCAGGTCGGCGGCGAGGTCCCGGGCGTGCAGCTCGGAGTCCTCCGACGTCGACACGTCGAGGGCCGCGATCCGCTCCCGCTCCCGCTCGACGACCGTCGGCGGGTACGGGGTCCCGTCGGGCTGGCGCAGCGTCGGGTCGTCGAGCCGTGCGCGCGCCGCCCGGTGCAGCTCGGCGTGCAGCGCGACCGACGCCGCGGCGTCGTCCTCGTCCCGGCCCGTCACGCCGAGGCGCCGCGTGACCCACGGCAGGGTGGACCCCTGCACGAGCAGCGTGCCCGCAGCGACGACGAACGCCACGAGCACGAGCAGCGAGCGCTGCGGCGTGCCCGACGGCAGCGACTGCGCGGCGGCGAGCGTCACCACGCCCCGCATGCCGGCCCAGACGAGCACGACGCCCTCCCGCGGCCCGAACCGCTCGGCCGTCAGGTAGTCGATGTCGGCGATCTTGCGACGCACGCGGCGCCCGGCGGCCTCCGCGCCGTGGGCGACGTCCGGACCGACAGGCCCGCGGGTCCGGCCCGCGGGGGGTGGCACCGACCCGCCCGCGTCGAGCCGCTCCTGCGCGTGCGTCAACCAGTCGCGCACCTGCGGTGCCCGGCGCGAGCGGCGCGCCAGCTCCCAGACGGACCACGCGACGAACACCGAGCGCAGCGCGACCACCACCGTCGCGGTGAGCACGCCGAGGCCCAGCGCGACCCACACGCTGCCGTGCGCGGCGCGCACGTCCTCGACGAGCGCGAACACCTCGAGCCCCATCAGCAGGAACACCGCGCCCTCGAGCAGGAGCTCGATCGTGCGCCACACGGCCTGCTCGGTGACCCGGTCCTGGGCACGCAGGGCGCGCGGCGCGGCGTGGCCCGTGACGAGCCCGGCGGTCACGGCGGCGACCAGCCCGGACGCGCCCAGGTGCTCGGCGGGCAGGAACGCGACGAACGGCACGACGAACGACAACGCCACGTTCGACGTCGTCTGCGTGAGGTGGCCGCGGGCCCAGACGTGCAGCCGGCCCACGACGTAGCCGACGACGACCGCGACGACCACCGCGAACACGAAGTCGCCCGCCACCCCCCACAGCGACACCGTCCCGGCGGCCGCGACGATCGCGGAGCGCAGCAGGACCAGCGCGGAGGCGTCGTTGAGCAGCGACTCGCCCTCGAGGACCGTGACGATCCGCGGGGACACCCCGGCCTGCCGGACGATCGACGTGGCCACGGCGTCCGTCGGGCTGACGACGGCACCGATCGCGATGGCGGTGGCGAGGCCGAGGTCCGGCACGACGGCGTCGAGCACGAGCCCGACGACGACGGCCGAGACCACGACGAGCACGACCGAGAACGCCGAGATCGTGCGCAGGTCCCGCCGGAAGTCCATCGCCGGGACGTTCGTCGCCGACGAGTACAGCAGCGGGGGGAGCACGACGCCGAGCACCCACTCGGGCTGGACCTCGACGGGTGGCACGAACGGCAGCACGCTCACGCCGATCCCAGCGAGGACGAGCAGCAGCGGGGCGGCGACGCCGACGCGCGGCGCGATCGACGTCACGACCACGACGAGGAGCACGGCGAGGACCGCGGCGACGAGCGGATCCATGGGTCACCTCACGGGCAGGTCGGAGGGCGGCGGGGCCCGGGTCGAACCTACGACCTCGACCCCGCGCGGGTTCGCCGCGCGGGCGCGCCCGGGCCGTCCTACGCTCGGTTGCTCGGCGACGTGGCCCGGTGAGGCGCCGCTCGTCGCGCGCCGCTCCGAGCCGCTCGCCCGCCCGCGTACGCACCACACGACCACCGGCCCGCAGCGGCCGGTGCGAAGGAGGACACCCCATGAAGGGCAAGCTCGCGTTCGTCGCCGGCGCCGGAGTCGGCTACCTGCTCGGCACCCGTGCCGGCCGTCAGCAGTTCGAGAAGATCAAGACCTGGGCGTCGGACACGTGGCACGACCCGCGCGTGCAGGGGTACGTGCAGGAGGCCGAGCAGGCGGCCACCGACTTCGCGAAGACCCAGGGCGGCGCGCTGAAGGACAAGGCGGTCTCGACCGCGAAGGCCACCTTCAGCAGCACCGGCTCCGAGGACACCTCGGCGACCTGGGAGCCCACCGACGGCCCCCTGGTCGACGCCGACGACGCGAACCCCGACACCCCCCGCCACTGACCGCCCCGCCTGACCGCCCCGCCGTCCCCGCCCCGCCGATGTCCCGGACGCGGCGGGGATGGCAGGCTGGGCCCGTGCGAGTCGAACACGTGGTGGTCATGGGCGTCTCCGGGACGGGCAAGTCGACCGTGGGGCAGGCGCTCGCCGACCTGCTGGGCAGGCCGTTCCTCGAGGGTGACGCGCTGCACCCCGAGGCCAACGTCGCCAAGATGAGCGCCGGCGTCCCGCTCGGCGACGACGACCGGTGGCCCTGGCTGCGGGCCGTGCGTGACGCCATGAGCGGGCACGCGGCGGACGGCACGTCGACCGTCGTCGCCTGCTCCGCGCTGCGACGCCCCTACCGCGATGTGCTGCGCGAGGCCGACGGTCGCGTGCGGTTCGTCCTGCTCGACGTGGCGCCCGGTGCGCTGCGCGACCGCATCGTGCACCGGTCGGGCCACTGGATGCCGCCCAGCCTGCTGGAGTCCCAGCTCGCGACGCTCGAACCCCTGCAGGCCGACGAGGACGGGACGATCCTGCTGGTCACGGGCCCCCCGGACGAGGTCATCGCCGACGCCCTCGCCGCCCTGGCCTGACGGGCTGGATCGCCCTCCCGCGAGAGAGCGATCCAGTCATCAGCCCGCCCCTCGTGCCCGCGAGAGAGCAATCCAGTCATCAGCCCGCCCCTCGTGCCCGCGAGAGAGCAATCCAGTGCGGCCCCGAGCGGGAACGGGCGGGTTGACCCAGGCAACGTAGGGTGCTGCGGTGCGTTCGCTGCTCGTCGACCTGACCCCGGTGCGGACCAACCCGGCGTTCCGGCGGCTGTGGCTCGGCCTGTCGGTGGCGAACCTCGGCGCGCAGCTCACGGTCGTCGCGGTCGGGCTGCAGGTCTACGCGCTGACGGGATCGACCCTGGCGGTCGGGGTCCTCGGCATCGCGGCGCTGCTGCCGCTGATCGTCTTCGGGCTGTACGGCGGGGCGATCGTCGACCACTACGACCGGCGTACGGTCGCGCTCGTCGCGTCGGTGGTGTCGTGGGTCGCGGTGCTCGGGCTCGTCGCGCAGGCCGCGGTCGGCAACGAGCACGTCGGGCTGCTGTACGCGCTGGTCGCCGTGCAGTCGGCGGCGGGCGCGGTCAACGCCCCGGCGCGGTCGGCGATCATCCCGCGGCTGCTCGAGCCGCGCCTGATGCCCGCGGCCAACGCGCTGCAGACCATGGGGTGGAACGTCGCGCTGACCCTCGGGCCGCTGACGGGTGCGCTGCTCGTCGCGGGCATCGGGTACGTGTGGGCGTACGCGGTCGACGCGGTGCTGTTCACGTTCGCGCTCACCGCGCTGCTGCGGCTGCCGCCGGTGCCGCCCGAGCCGTCCGCGCACCGTCGCGCCCGCCTGGGCCTGGGGTCCGTCGTGGACGGCCTGCGGTACCTGGGCACGCAGCCCAACGTGCGCATGACGTTCCTCGTCGACATCGTCGCCATGGTCACCGCGATGCCGCGCGTGCTGTTCCCCGCGGTCGGCGTCCTGTACCTGGGCGGGGGCGAGACGACGACGGGCGTCCTCACCGCGGCGATCGCGCTCGGCGGGATCGTCGCGGGGCTGTTCTCCGGCGGGCTCGCGCGCGTGCGCTGGCAGGGGCGGATCATCGTCGGGGCCATCACGGCGTGGGGGGTGTCGATCGTCGCGTTCGGCGTCGTGCTCGTCGTCGCGGGCCCGACGACGCCGGACGGTCTGCTGCCCGTCGCGCTGGCACTGGCCGTCGCGACCCTCGCACTGGCGGGTGCGTCCGACGCGGTGTCGTCGGTGTTCCGTCAGACGATCCTGCAGACGGCCACGCCCGACGACATGCGCGGGCGGCTGCAGGGTGTGTTCGTGGTCGTCGTCGCGGGCGGACCGCGGCTGGGGGAGCTGGCGCTCGGGGCGCTGTCGACGCGCGTCGGCGAGGGCGGGGCCGCGGTCATCGGCGGCGTGGTGTGCGTCGTGCTGCTGTGGGTGCTGGTCCGTTCGCAGCGCGCGTTCTGGCACTACGACGCCCGGCACCCGACCCCCTGACGCGGTCTCGGCCGACGAACCACGGATCAGGCGGCGCACGGACGCGGATGAGCGACAGGACCCGTGGTTCGCCGGGGGGCTCGGGGGTTAGAGGTCGGCCAGCGATGAGAGGGACGTCGTGATCTGCGTGTGGGTGCGGTGGCGGAAGGCGTCGGCCTCCGGGCCCTCGTAGCCGCGCGGCTCCGGCTCGACGTGCAGGAGCAGCCCGAACAGCAGCCGGTACAGCCACAGCCGGGCCTGCGCGTCGGGGCGGTCGAGGTCGGGCGCTGCGCCGGCCTGCGCGGCGTACCCGGCGAGCACACCGGTCGGCACGTCGTGGACGCCGTCCTGGTCGGTGGCGACGAGGTCGTACAGCGGCTCGGCCCACACGGCGCGCTCGGGGTCCAGGAGTGCGACGACGGCGCCCGACGCGGGCTCGACGAGCACGTTGCCGGGCCGCAGGTCCGCGTGCGCGAGCACCGGACGACGCACGTGCGCGAGCGCGTCGTGGTGGCGGGCCAGCGCGTCGCGGACGTCGGCGGCGGGCAGGGCCACGCCCCAGCGCACCCCGTCGTCGAGCGCGGCGCCGACCATCGCACCGAAGGCCTCGGGCCACGTCGCGCCGTGCAGGCGGCGGGCCGGCGGGTCGTCGTCCCCGCCGCGGACGTGCACGGCGTGCACGGGGCCGAACGCCGGACCCTGGACGCGGTGCAGCCGCGCCAGGCACCGGCCCAGGTCGGACGAGTACCGGGCGGCGCGCGGGTCGTCCGGACCGGCGAGGTCCGCCTGCTCCGCGAGCGTGCCCTCGACGAACGCGGTGACCAGGACGTCCCCGTCGAGCACGTCGCCGGACGTGTCGAGGTGCAGCAGCCGCGGCAGCAGCAGGTCGGGGTGGTCGGCACCGAGCCGCAGCACGAGCGCCTCGGCGCGCGCGGTGTCGTGCTCGTACGTCAGCAGCCGACGCGGGTCGGTGGACGTGACCTTCACGACGACGTCCCGCGCGTCGGCCAGCCGGACGCGCCACGTCGTCCCGAAGAGCCCACCGGTCAGCGGCTCGACCGCCACGGGCACGCCGACGGGCGCGAGCACCCGGACGAGCCGGTCGAGGAGGTCGTCCGGCAGGTCCGGTGCGTCCACGCTCACCGCGAGGCGTCGTCGAGCCGGCCGGCCGTGCGGTCCGTCGCGAGCTCGCAGGCCGCGACCGTGGCACCGCCGGTGGCGCTCACCGGCTCGGCCTCGGACGACAGGGCGTCACGGTCCGTCGGAGCGTCGTCCCGGGTGGGCTCGCTCGCCGCGTGCCGGCGCATCGACGGCAGCGCCACGAGCGTCGCGACGAGCGCCCCCGCCCCCGACACCACGACGACGAGGAACCCGGCGTGCGACCCCGCGGCGTCGATGCGGACGCCCGCCACGGACGACCCCACGGCGACCCCGACGCCCAGACCCGTGCTGACCCAGGTCAGGCCCTCGGTGAGCCGCCCCGGCGGCATGAGCGCGGCGACCAGCGCGTTGCCGGTGATGATCGACGGGGCGATCGCGAACCCGACGACGAACATGACGGCCGCGAGCACCCATAGCGACTGCGCGAGGAAGAACGCGCACACGCCCACGGCCAGCGCGACCACGCCGATCGCGAACCGCCGGTGCAGCGGCGAGGCCCAGTGCCGCGCGCCGTACAGCAGGCCGGAGATGAGCGACCCGAGCGCGAAGACCGCCAGGATCACCCCGGCCAGGCCCTTGCTGCCCGACTCCTCGGCGAACGCCACGGTCGCCACGTCCGTGGCGCCGAAGATCGAGCCGATCGCGACGAACACCAGCACGATGACGACCATGCCGGGACGGCGCAGCACGGACCCGCGAGGGCGCGGCTCGTGGGCCGGGGCGGGTGGCGGCTCGGTGCGCCGCAGGGAGAGGAACGCGAGCCCGCCGACGACCATCGCCACGACGGGCACGACGAGCCCGGCGGTGGGCGCGATGCTCGTGGCCAGCACGGTCGCGAGGACGGGCCCGATGATGAACACGAGCTCGTCGAGCGCCGACTCCAGGGAGTAGGCGGTGTGCACGCGTCGCGGGTCGTCGCCCAGCACGTGCGTCCACCGCGCCCGCACGAGCGACCCGAACGAGCCGATCGTCGCGCCCGCCAGGGCGGCGGTGACGTACAGCCACGCGGCCGGTGCCTGCAGGGTCGCCGCGACGACGAGGGCCGAGGTGCTGCCCGCGGACACCAGCAGCGCCGGCCGCATGACGCGCGCCTGCCCGTGCCGGTCGACGAGCCGCGCCAGCCGCGGCCCGCAGATCGCCTGCGCGATCACCAGGACGGCGGCCACCCGCCCCGCCAGGCCGTACGACTCGTACACGGCGGACACCATGAGGACGGTCCCGATGCCGACCATCGACATCGGGAGGCGCGCGACCACCCCGGTGGCGGAGAAGGCGGCGGCGCCGGGGCGCACGAGCACGTCCCGGTAGGTCTGGAGCATGGCCCCACTCTCGCACCCGGGCCCGACACGACGGAACGCCGGCGTCCGGCGGGTGCCGGCGTGCACATCCGCCGTCGCGGCGGCCTCGTCGAGACCCGCTGACGGGGGACCGCCCCGCCGCGCCGCCGGCGCGCGGGACCCGGCCTGCCAAGGTCGGGCGAGACGGTGCGAGAGGTGCACGTCGGGGCACACCGGACGTTCGTCGCTCGTGCGGACGAACCGGGTGCGGCGCGGGCGCGCGGCGGCCCGTCCGACGAGGAGATGCTGGTCACAGCCCCGTCATCAGGGCGCTCCGTCGTGGCGCACGCCCTCGCTGACCCTGACCTGCTCCATGACCCGATTTGTCGGGCGCCATCTGGACAAATGTCCGAATGAAGCGTTTCAAGCGCTTCGCCCGAACCCCTTCTCTTTCCCGTGATCCCCCGGGCAAGGTGGTGCCACCGGCGAGTGACGCGACCACGTGGCACCCGACGACGGCGTATCGCGAGGACGGGTCGTCCCCGCCCTCGCGCCACCGACCGGAATCCCCTGCTGCACCGCCGATGACGTCGTTGCGCTCCACCATCCGACGTCAGGTCCGCACAGGAGACCCATGTTCATCTTCATCCTTCAGCTCCGGCACATGTTCGAGGGCCAGAGCGAGATCTACCTCTTCGCACTGTTCTCGAGCGTCGTCTGGGCGCTCTGGATCCTCAAGGTCGTGCTCTCGCGGCGCTACCGACCGGTCACCGCCCCCTACGCCATCAGCACGAGCGTCGTCGTCCCCGTCGTCGACGAACCGCTCGACCTCTTCCGCGACGTCCTGCGCCGCATCGTCGAGCAGCAGCCCGACGAGGTCATCGTCGTCATCAACGGCGCGCCCAACCCGGGCCTCGAGTCCGTGTGCGACGAGTTCGCCCCCGTGGTGCAGCGTGTCCACACGCCGATCCCGGGCAAGCGCAACGCCGTCAAGATCGGCACCCAGATGTCGCGCGGCGACATCACCGTGCTCGTCGACTCGGACACCGTGTGGACCGACGGTGCGCTCGCCGAGCTCGTCAAGCCGTTCGCCGACGCCTCCGTCGGTGGCGTGACGACGCGCCAGCGGATCCTCGAGCCGAACCGGTCCTGGATCACGCGCTGGGCCGACTGGCTCGAGAACACCCGCGCGCTGTACTCGATGCCCGCACAGTCCGTGCTGGGTCAGGTCGGCTGCCTGCCGGGCCGCACCATCGCGTTCCGCCGGCACATCCTCATGCAGGTCATGGACAAGTTCATGACGGAGAAGTTCCTCGGCGTGTTCCTCGAGGTCTCCGACGACCGCACCCTGACCAACCTCACGCTGAAGGCCGGCTACCGCACGGTCTACCAGCACACGAGCCTCGTCCTCACGGACGCCCCGCTCGAGATCAAGAAGCTCTACAAGCAGCAGCTGCGCTGGTCGCGCGGCAGCCAGTACAACACCCTGCGCATGATGCCGTGGATGCTCGGCCACGCCCCCGTGCTGGCGATCTTCTTCCTCGTCGACATCATCCTGCCGTTCCTGCTGTTCGGGACCGTCGCCGGGTGGGTCTACCGCGCGGTCTCCGGCACGGGCATCAACCTGTACCAGGCGATCCTGGAGACCACGACGGGGATGCAGGGCCTGGCCTGGGTCATCGGCCTCATGGTCGTCTCGTCGGTGCTGTCCATGGCGATCCGTCAGATCCGCCACCTGCAGGAGAAGCCCTCGGACTTCCTGCGGCTGCCGGTCTTCATCATCGTCTCGACGTTGTTCCTCATGCCGATCCGGATCATCGGGTTCTTCCGCATGGCGCACGTCGCCGGCTGGGGGACGCGCTCCGGCGCCTACGTCGCCGGCCAGAAGGACGCCGGCGACGAGGACCTCATGGCGGAGCTGGAAGGCACCACCCAGGGTTCCGCACCGGTCGACGTCGTCGACCGGCCCGTCCTGCCCACGCAGGCCGGACCGTCCGAGCCGCGCGCCTCCACCCCCCACGGGTCGGGTGGTCGCGTCGCGCTGCGCGCCGCGACCCGGCTCCGCACCCCGGCGCAGACCGCGCCCGCACCCCGGCGGCGCAACCTGCTCGTCGCCGTCCCCTACCTGATCGGGATCACCATGTTCGCCCTCATGGCGGTGGCGTATGTCTGAGCGCACCGGAAAGCACTGGTGGACGCTCGACGGCCGCCTCGGACTCGCCGGCAGGCTCGCCGCGTTCACGCTCGCACTCACGCTGGGCGTCGTCTCCGGCGTCGTCTGGCTCTCGCCCTCCGGCTCGACCCCCGGCCCTCTCATGACGGCGGCCGAGAAGCAGCTCCAGCAGGAGAACGCCGACCTCGAGGCGATCCTCGCGGACCGCGACGACGAGCTCGCGGACCTGCGGCGCTCGCAGGAGAAGGCGGCCGCCGAGCGCGCCGCCGGTACGGCGTCGGGCCAGGCGAAGTCCGCCGCCGAGAAGGCGGCCGCCCAGCAGAAGGCCGCCGCCGACAAGGGCGCGGCACAGCAGGGCGGTCAGGCCAAGGCCGCCGCCGAGAAGGCCGCCGCCGCCGCGCGCGGCAAGGCGAAGGCCGCCGCCGAGCGCGCCGCAGCCGAGGCCCGGACGCAGGCGAAGGCCGCCCTCGAGCGCGAGCTGGCCGCGGCGCAGGGCGCGGCCGAGGGCGCCGCGATCCGTGAGGCGACCGCGCAGGCCCAGGTCGAGTTCGCACGGGCGGCCGCGGCCGCGCGTGCCGAGGCCGCCCAGCCCGTCCGGCCGACCGCCCCCGCCCGGGACGCGATCGTGCACCGCACCGACCGGTACTTCGGCCTGTACACGGCCCAGTCGCCGTTCTCGTGGTCGGAGTACGACCAGGTCGCGGCCGCCGTCGGCGTCGAGCCGGACGTCGCGGGCTACTTCCAGGGGTGGGACACGCCGTTCCGTCCCGACGCGGTCGAGCGCGCGTGGACCAAGGGCGCCCTGCCCATGGTCACGTGGGAGTCGCGTCCCATGGAGGCGTCGAACGGTCAGCCGACCGAGCCGGACTACTCTCTGCCGCGCATCATCGACGGCGCCTTCGACGACTACCTGCGGCAGTACGCGCGGGACGTCGCGACGCTGGGCCTGCCCGTCGCGATCCGGCTGAACCACGAGATGAACGGGTCCTGGTACCCGTGGTCCGAGCAGGGCAGCAACGGTGCGCAGGTCAACGGCAACAACCGCGGCGACTTCGTGAGGATGTGGCGGCACGTCCACGACATCTTCGAGGCCGAGGGCGCCAACGAGTACGCCGTGTGGGTCTGGGCGCCGAACATCGCCAACAAGCTGCCCAAGCTCAACCAGCCGCTGGAGTACACGCAGAGCCTGTACCCCGGTGACGCGTACGTCGACTGGGTCGGGCTGTCCGGCTACTACCGGCCGCCGTACGAGTCGGCCCAGACGCCCACGTTCTCGTGGACGTTCGACAGCTCGCTGGAGCAGCTGCGCGCGATCACGGACAAGCCGATCTTCCTGGCGGAGATCGGTGCGTCCGAGTCCGGCGGCAACAAGGCGGCCTGGGTGGCGGACCTGTTCGACGGGCTCGCGCGGCCGCAGAACGCCGACGTCATCGGGTTCGCCTGGTTCCACCACACCGTCACGACGGTCAGCGAGGGCAAGCGCGTGACCAACGACTGGCGCATCACCTCGCGGGAGGACTCCCAGCAGGCCTTCGTCGACGGCATCACCGACCCGTCCGCCGGCTTCGTCCCCGGTCCCTGAACCGCACTCACGCAAAGAAGAGACACATGAGCACCCAGCGCAGCACCACCACCCCGGCCGCCGACGCGGCCACCACCCCGCGGGACCTGCGGATCACCGTCTTCGGCACCGGCTACCTCGGTGCGACGCACGCCGTCGCGATGGCCGAGCTCGGCTTCGACGTCGTCGGCGTGGACGTCGACGCGTCCAAGGTCGAGGCCCTCGCCGCCGGCAAGGTGCCCTTCTTCGAGCCCGGGCTGCCCGAGCTGCTGGAGAAGAACCTGCAGACCGGACGCCTGCGGTTCACGACGGACGCCGCCTCGGCGGTCGCCGGCGCGGACGTGCACTTCGTGTGCGTCGGGACGCCGCAGCAGCGGACGTCGCACGCCGCGAACCTCGCGTACGTCGAGGACGCGACGCGCGTCATCGCGCAGCACCTCACGAAGGACGCCGTCATCGTCGGCAAGTCGACCGTCCCGGTCGGCACGGCTGCACGGCTCCGCGACCTCGTCGCGGAGACGGCGCCGGCCGGCCTGGACGTCGAGCTCGTCTGGAACCCCGAGTTCCTGCGCGAGGGCAAGGCCGTCGGCGACACGCTGCACCCCGACCGCATCGTGATCGGCGGCGCCTCGCCGCAGACCGAGGCCGTCCTGCGCGCCGTCTACGCAAGCCCGATCGCGGAGGGTTCGCCGGTCGTCCTGACGGACCTGCCCACCGCGGAGCTCGTCAAGGTCAGCGCCAACGCGTTCCTCGCGACCAAGATCTCGTTCATCAACGCGATCGCGGGTGTCTGCGAGGCCGCCGGTGCCGACGTCACGGTCCTGGCCGACGCGCTGGGGCACGACGTGCGCATCGGCCGGCAGTTCCTCGACGCCGGTCTCGGCTTCGGTGGCGGCTGCCTGCCCAAGGACATCCGGGCGCTCATGCACCGCGCCAACGAGCTCGGTGCGTACCGGGCCGCGGGCCTGCTGCAGCAGGTCGACGAGATCAACATGGGGCAGCGTGAGCGCGTCGTCGACCTCGCCCTCGAGGCGTGCGGCGGCTCGGTCCTCAACAAGCGCGTCGGCGTGCTGGGGGCGGCGTTCAAGCCGCTGACCGACGACGTGCGCGACTCGCCCGCGCTCAACGTGGCGGCCGCGCTGCACCTGCGCGGTGCGCAGGTCACGGTGTTCGACCCCGAGGCCGGCGACACCGCACGGCGCGCCTTCCCGACGCTGGGCTACGGCACGAGCGTCGACGAGGCCGTGGAGGACTGCGACGTGCTGCTCGTCCTCACCGAGTGGGACCAGTTCGTCGGTGCCGACCCGCAGCGCCTCGCTGGACTGGCCCGCTCCCCGCGCGTGATCGACGCGCGCGGCAAGCTCCCGGCCGCCGACTGGCGCGCCGCGGGCTGGCACTTCACGGGCCTGGGCCGCCTCGCGGCCTGACGCCCACCCGAGCGACGCCCACCCCGAGCGACGCCCACCCGAGCCGCCGGGCCGGTCCCTCACCCCCGCTGAGAGGCCGGCCCGGCTTCGCCGTCCCGCCCCCAGCGCAGGTGCGCGAGAGAGCAATCCAGTCGGAGAGCGCCCGCAGCCGCCCGCCCCCGACGTGCGCGAGAGAGCAATCCAGCTCGTGCGTCGGACTGGATTGCTCTCTCGCGGGGGAGGAGGGGAGGGGAGGAGGGGGAGGGCTGCGTAGGTGCTCGTCAGGCCTGCAGGGCCTGGGCGACCACGTCCTTCGCCGCCTCCTGCACCTGCGCCAGGTGCTCGGGGGAGACGAACGACTCGGCGTAGATCTTGTAGACGTCCTCGGTGCCGGACGGGCGCGCAGCGAACCACGCGTTCTCGGTCGTCACCTTGAGCCCGCCGATCGACGCGTCGTTGCCCGGCGCGCGCGTGAGCTTGGCGGTGATGGGCTCGCCGGCCAGCTCGGTCGCGGTGACCTGCTCGGGGGAGAGCGCCCCGAGGGTCGCCTTCTGCTCGCGGGTGGCGGGCGCGTCGACGCGCGCGTACCAGGACGCGCCGAACCGGTCGACGAGCTCGGCGTGGTGCTGCGACGGGCTCTTGCCGGTGGTCGCCAGGATCTCCGAGGCGAGCAGCGCGGGCAGCAGGCCGTCCTTGTCCGTGGTCCACACGGTGCCGTCGGTCCGCAGGAACGACGCCCCGGCGGACTCCTCGCCACCGAACCCGACGGACCCGTCGACGAGCCCGGGCACGAACCACTTGAACCCGACGGGCACCTCCAGCAGGCGCCGGTCCAGCGACGCGGCGACGCGGTCGATCAGCGACGACGACACGAGGGTCTTGCCGATGGCCGTGCCCGCGGGCCAGCCGGGCCGGGCGCCGCCGTACAGGTACGCGATCGCGACGGCGAGGTAGTGGTTGGGGTTCATGAGGCCCGCGTCGGGCGTGACGATGCCGTGGCGGTCGGCGTCGGCGTCGTTGCCCGTGGCGATGTCGAACGGTGCGCGGCCGTCCGGTCCGGGCTGCATGCGCTCCAGCAGGGACGCCATCGCGTACGGCGACGAGCAGTCCATGCGGATCTTGCCGTCCCAGTCCAGGGTCATGAACGCCCACCGCGGGTCGGCGACGGGGTTCACGACCGTGAGGTCCAGGCCGTACCGCTCGCCGATCGCGCCCCAGTACTCGACCGACGCACCGCCCAGGGGGTCGGCGCCGATGCGCACGCCCGCGGCGCGGATCGCCTCCAGGTCCACGACGTTGGCCAGGTCGTCGACGTACGACGACAGGTAGTCGTGCTTGCGCGTCGTGCTCGCGGCCAGCGCGCGCTCGACGGGGACGCGGGGCACCTGGCGCCAGCCGGTGCGCAGGATCTCGTTGGCGCGGTCCGCGATCCAGCCCGTCGCGTCCGACCCCGCGGGGCCGCCGTGCGGCGGGTTGTACTTGAAGCCACCGTCGCGCGGCGGGTTGTGCGACGGGGTCACGACGATCCCGTCGGCCAGCCCGGGGCCCTGCGTCCGGACGCCGGCAGCGGTGGCCGCGCCGTTGTGCGTGAGGATCGCGAGCGACACCGCGGGCGTCGGCGTCCAGGAGTCGCGGGCGTCGACGTGCACCTCGACCTCGGCCGCGGCGAGCACCTCGAGGGCCGTCGTCCACGCCGGCTCGGACAGCGCGTGCGTGTCACGGCCGATGAACAGGGGGCCGTCGGTGCCCTGCCCGCGCCGGTACTCGACGATCGCGGCGGTGATGGCGACGATGTGGGCCTCGTTGAACGCGCCGTCGAGCGCGGAGCCCCGGTGGCCGGACGTGCCGAACGCGACCCGCTGGGCGGGGTCGTCGAGGTCGGGCTCACGGTCGTGGTACGCCGCGAGCAGGGCGTCGAGGTCGACGAGGTCGGAAGGCAGGGCGAGGGTGCCGGCGCGCGGGTCCATACCGGTGATCCTCCCGCAGTCCGCCCCCGCCGCGCACCCGGTGGCGCCGCACGTCACACGGTGTTCACCACGGGCACGCGCACCCGCAGCGCGGCGGGCGACACGCGCACCTCCAGCGGGGTGTCGGGGCCGACGACGCCGGTCAGCTCGCCGTCGACGTCGAGGCGCAGCACCCGGTCCGTCACGACGCGCACCCGGACCCCGGTCCGGTGCCCCTTGCGCGTCCCGGGGCGCCACGGCGTGAGCGCCTGTGCCGCGGTCGCCGCGAGGGTCGACGTGCGCGACGCGCCGCCGAGCGCCCAGGCCGTGAGCAGCCGGTCGTCGATCGTCGCGTCGGACGCGACGGCCACGCCCGCGTGGACGCGCCCGTTCGCGATGTTGAGCTGGTGCGTCCGCACCGTCCAGCGCTGCCCGTCGACATCGACGTGCGCCTCGAACGGCTCGTGCGTCAGGAGCGTGCGCGCGGCCGTCAACGCGTACGCACCGCGGCCCAGGTGCTGCTTCAGCGCGTGCGGGGTGCGCCCGGCGACCACCGACGACACGCCGACGCTGACGAGGTTGGTGAACAGGTCGCCGTTGGCGTCGCCCAGGTCGACCTGCACCGTCCGCCCGTGCGCGTCGACGTCCAGCGCGGCGCCGAGCCGCAGCGGGATGCCGAGGCTGCGCCCTGTGTTGTTCGTCGTCCCCAGCGGGAGGTAGCCCAGCACGGTCCGCCGCCCCGTGAGGTGGTCGACGACGCTCGCCAGCGTGCCGTCCCCACCTGCGACGACGAGCATCGCGGGCTCGGCGGCGAGGACCTGCGTGACGACGGCTGCGAGGTCGCGCGCCGGGTCGTGCACCGCGTGCACGGCGTCCACCACGACACCGCGCCGCTCGAGCGCGGGCGCGAGCCGGTCGTGCACCGCCCCCGCACGGCGTGAGCGCGCGTTGACGACGAGCACTGCTCGCGGTGCATCCACGGGGTCTCCTCTGTGCTGCGGCGGGCGGCGCAGCGGAAGAAGCATGCCGTGAGCGGCTCCTCGAGCGGCCTGTCGGTAGGGTGCACCCATGGCCAAGAACACGCCCGACTTCGTGCTGCGCCCGTTCGAGGGGCTCCCCGGTGAGCCCGACTGGGTCGCGCTGCGCGAGCTCGTCCCTGCCGCGACCGCGATGGTCCGCACGACCGCCGAGCACGGCGCCCGCGACGTCGTGGTGACCACCGTGCTGCCCAACAGCTGGGCCGCGCTGCACCGCAGCGACGGCGTCATCCTCGTCGCGCTGCAGACGGGCACCCACTCGGGGGACGCGAGCCGCGACGTGGCGATGGCGCTGCTCCTGGCCCTCGACGGCGAGCCCGGCACGGCGGTCGAGACGATCGGCCTGCCGACCCCCGGCCCGCGCCTGCAGGACGTGCTGGACCTGTCGGTGCCGTTCGAGGTCACCGTCCACGAGAGCTTCCGCTACTGGCTGGACCCGAGCATCGAGGTCACGCCCGACCTGCAGGCGGCGATGGACGAGGCCGACGCGGGCATCATCGACACGCACCGCCTCGCCGCCGCGGAGTCCGCGTACTGGTGCCGCATGGGCGCCCGCGAGTACCTGCGGTGGGCCCAGCCCGCCGACGAGCAGGTCGTGCTCGACGGCCTGGCGCGACTGCACGGGCGTCGCGAGTCCGGCTTCGACGACGCGAAGTTCATCGGCTACTTCCGCGCCGCCGGCATCGTCGTGCCCGTCTGGGAGCTGGCCCGCGGCTCCGAGGCCGAGGACCTGGAGAAGCCCGTCGCCGAGTTCAAGCCGCGCCTCGAGGCGGCGATGGCCGACACCTCGCCGCTCGACGCGAACGCACGACGCGCACGTGCGGGCCTCGTCGCACGCCAGGTCACGCTGCGCTGACGAGGACCGCGGTGCGGACACCACCCGGATGACCGTGCTCCCGTGAGGCGACCTGTCACCGGCGGTCGATAGGGTGGGGACCGTGACACGCACGGGAAGCGAGGCCGTCCGACCGGTGGCTGACGCGACCCCTGACGCGACGTCCGACGCACCCTCCGACGCGGCCGCCGAGCGCAAGGCCCGCGTCGCCCGCGGGCACAAGCAGCGCCAGCGCGTCGCCGTGATCATCCCCGCCAAGGACGAGTCCCGACGGATCGCCGCGACGGTCCGCTCGGCGCGCGCGATCCCGCACGTCGACCTCGTGCTCGTCGTCGACGACGGGTCGGAGGACAACACGCAGCACGTCGCGCGCGAGGCCGGGGCCGTGGTGGTGCGGCACTCGCACAACCGCGGCAAGGCTGCCGCGATGGAGACGGGCGCGGCGGTCGTCGCGATGCGCGACGCGCCGGACCGGCCGCCCCGCCACCTGCTGTTCGTCGACGGCGACCTCGCCGACACGGCCGTCAACACGGCGCCGCTCGTGCCGCCGGTGCTCGAGGGCATCGCGGACCTGACGATCGCGCTCCTGCCCCCGCAGCCGGGTGCGGGGGGTCGCGGCATCGTCGTCGGCGCCGCGCGCCGCGCGATCGCGTCGTTGACGGGGTGGACGCCCACGCAGCCGCTGTCGGGCATGCGCTGCCTGACCCGCGAGGCCTTCGAGGCCGCGACGCCCCTGGCCCGCGGCTGGGGTGTCGAGGCCGGGATGACGATCGACCTGCTGCGCCTCGGCTTCCGCGTCCTGGAGGTGCCGTGCGACCTGCGGCACCGGCCGTCGGGCACCGACCTCAAGGGGCAGCTGCACCGGGCGGCGCAGTACCGCGACGTGCAGCTCGCCGTGAACGCCCGACGGGCGCGCGCGGCCGCGTCGAACGTCAGGCAGACGGTGGCGCCGCGGGACCCGTCGGCGCGCTGACACCCACGTCGTCCGGAGGGGCGGGCGCCTCGTCGGCTCCCGTGGCGTCCGGGCCCACGTCGTCCGGGCCCGCGTCCCCGTCGGCCCGCGTGTCCAGCCGCCACTGCGCCGCGGCGGCGACCAGGCACGGCACCGCGAGGGCGATCCCCGTGGCGGGCACGACGATCCCCGAGTCGTTGATGAGGAAGCCGACGCCCAGGGCGGCGCCCGTCGCCGCGACCGCGGGACGCAGCAACGGCACCTCGCGCTGCAGCCCCGCTAGCGGCGACCCGGCGCCCATCAGGCCGCCGCGACGCGCGCGCGGCCCCGCGAGCACGAGCCACGTCAGCGCGACGCCGCCGACAGCAGGGACCAGGTAGCGCCACGACCCGAGCACGCGCAGGTTCACCGACAGCTTGCGCCACACCACGTCCCACAGCCCGCCGGCGATCACGGTGTCGAGGAACCGGCCCAGGTGCGTCCGCTCGGCCGGCGGTCGCATCCAGTCGAGGGCCGCGAAACCCAGCACGACGGCCACGCCGACGGCCCCGACGAGCAGCACCAGCCGCCACGACACGCGCCGACCGCTGACGGCGACGGCGAGCATCGCGAAGGCGAGGATGATCGCCGGCGGGCCACCGAAGTCCGCCCCCCACGCCGGTGCGCCGTCGACGACGACGAGCACCGCCCCGATCGCGACGACGGACGCGACCGCGAGCCGCCGCCGACCGGCCCGCAGGTGCCAGTCCGCGACGACGACCGCGAGCAGCACACCCGCGGCGGTGATCAGCGCGAACGCCTGGTTGCTCATGCCGTAGAACCGCGCGGCCATGATGCGGTGGGCGCCCATGGGGGAGTCGACGACGAGCGTCGACCCGGTGACGGCGTCGAGCGCGAGCGTCACGACGGTGACGCCGGCGACCACGCCCGCCGGCCCCAGCACGTGCCGCCGCCACGGGCCGGCGAGGGCGACCGCGGTGATCAGGGCGACCCAGCCGAGCAGCACGAGCCAGAACGCGGTCGCGGGCCGGTCCGCGCGCCACCACGGGACGACCCCGACGAGGAACGAGGCGACGGGGGCGGCGCCCAGGGCGAGGGCGCTGACCTGCAACGCGCGCAGCGCGGGGCGCAGCGGTGCGCGGTCTGCCCGTCCGCGCGCGACCAGCAGGGCGGCGGCGGCCACGAACAGCACGGCCTGCGCGAGCACGAGCCGGGTCGAGAACCCCCCGGACACGCGCGTGATCTCCGTGGCCTCCTGCTGCACGTCGAGGAGCCGGGCGACGCGCGCACCGCCGGTGGCCGCACCGGGGGTGGGCACGATCTGCGCCCCGGGCAGCGCCGGGGCCTCGTCGTCGAGCATCAGCAGCGAGAGCAGCGTCGGCGTGACGTCGGTGACCTGCACGACGCCGGGCTGCCGGGTCGAGCCGGACGTCAGCTGGTCCTGGCCGAACGGCTCCCCGAGCGGTCGCGGGCCGGTCGCCACCGCGAGCTGCAGCGCGACGCGGCCCGAGTCCGCGAGCGACACCACGAGCACGGTCGCGTCGTACCCGGCGAGCCCGTCGAGGACGGCCTCGATGTGGGCGTCGACCGTGACGGCCTGCTGCGCGCGCGTCGGCTCGACGATCGCCTCGGACCCCGGCAGGTCGTCGGGGCCGACACCCAGGCCGGGCAGGCCGGTGTCGGGGACGGCTGTGGGGGTCGCGGACGGTGCACGCGGGACCGTCGCGTACCCGGGGTCGCGGATGACGCCCGCGTCGACGACGAGCAGGGTCGACGTCCCGGCCGCGCCGCGCACCGCGCGGGCCAGCGCGCGCTGCTCGTCCGGCACGCGCAGGTGGGTGCCCACGGGCAGGCCGTCGGACGTCGCGAGCGCGACCGCCGCACCGGGGCCGATGCCCGTCGCGGGGGTGCCCGTGGCCGCGAGCAGGTCGCCGAGCATGCCGGGCTGCGCGCCGTACGACTCGGCGGTCGCGGCGGCGACGTAGTCGTCCCACCCGGGCACCTCGCCCGACTCCCCGGGGTCGCGCAGCGTGCGGCACGTGCCGTCGTCAGCGACGAGGTCGGCGGCGCGGTTGCCCGACGACACCGCGAGCCACCCGTCCGCGGGGCACGCCCGCCCGCGCACCGACCGCGCCGCGACGGCCCCCACGGACCCGGCCCGCGACAGCTCCCACAGCGCGGGCGTCGTCAGCGAGCCGACGTCGTCCCAGCGCAGCCCGGTGACGCCGACGAGCACGACGGGACCGGGGACCGGTTCGGGGACGGCGGGGTCGAGGGCCTGCGCCGGGGCCCCCAGCAGCACCGCGAGCGCGGCGAGCAGGGCAGCGGCGAGCGCGCGCAGGGACCGGGGCACTGCCCCAGCGTACGGGCGCGGACTACGCTCGGCGGGGCCGCGCGCGCGGCCCCGCCCCGTCCGACGCCCCTGGCGCACGGGTGCGGCGCGACGAGCCGACGGGCGGCAGTGCCCGCGGGTGGGAGGGTCGATGACCGTGCTGCGCTACGCGTACCTCGGGCCGGCGGGCACGTTCACGGAGGAGGCCCTGCGCCAGGTCGCGTCCCCCGAGGACGCCGTCTACCTGCCGCAGACGGACGTCGGCTCGGCGCTCGCGGCGGTCCGCGCGGGGACGGCCGACCGTGCCGTCGTCGCGATCGAGTCCACCGCGGAGGGCGGCGTGACCGCCACGCTCGACTCGCTGGCGTCGGGGTCGCCCCTCGTCCTGCTGCGCGAGGTGCTGGTGCCCGTGCAGTTCACGCTCGTCGCGGCACCGGGCACGCGCCTCGCGGACGTGCGGCGCGTCGCGGCGCACCCGCACGCGTGGGTGCAGTGCCGGCGCTGGCTCGCGGCGCACGTCCCGGCCGCGGTGCACGTGCCGGCGACGAGCAACACGGCACCCGCGGCGCTGCTCGCGGAGGCCGTCGGGTCGGGGTCGGACGCGCGGGCGCTCGCGTTCGACGCGGCGCTGGTGCCGCCCGCGGCCGTCGCGACGTACGGGCTCGAGCCGGTGGCGGAGCGCGTCGCGGACAACCCGTCGGCGCTCACCCGCTTCGTCGTCGTCGGCCCCCCGGGTGACGTCCCGGCGCCGTCCGGTGCGGACAAGACGACGCTCGTCGTGCACCTGCCGGACAACGACGCCGGTGCGCTGCTCGCGATGCTCGAGCAGTTCGCCGTGCGCGGCGTGAACCTGTCGCGCATCGAGTCCCGGCCCATCGGCGACGCGCTGGGTCGCTACTCGTTCTCGATCGACGCCGAGGGGCACGTCACGGACGAGCGCATGGGCGAGGTGCTCATGGGCCTGCACCGCCGGTGCCCGTACGTGCGGTTCCTGGGGTCCTACCCGCGCGCGGACGCGGTCGAGCCGCTGGTGCACGTGGGCACGGCCGACGCCGACTTCGTCGAGGCGCGCGCGTGGCTCGTGCGGCTGCGCGAGGGCGACACGAACTGACGTCCGGTCCGACGCGTCAGGAAGAGGCCTGCGCGACCCGCACCACGAGCGCACCGGGGTCGACGCGCGCGGTGACCTCGCTCGCGCGTCCCACGATGTCGCCGTCGACCTGCACGTGCTCGCCGCCCTGGACCTCGATGCGGACCGTGCGCGCGCGGGCGTGGTCGATGCGGCCGATCTTGTTGGGCAGCTCGCTGCGCACGCCGACGCCCTGCAGGGCGACCTCGCCCATCAGCTGCGCCCAGCCGGCGATGCCGCCGCGGGTGTCGATCGTCGCGATGTCCAGCACCCCGTCGTCGATGACCGCGTCGGGGAGCAGCGTGATGCCGCCCGGCAGGCGTCCGCAGTTGCCGACGAGCAGGCTGCGCGCGCGCAGCGCCCGCGCCGGCTGGTCGTCCAGGTGGAGGCGGATGCGCAGGCGTCGTCCGTGCAGGTGCTTCACGCCGGCGACGAAGTAGGCGATCCAGCCGACCTTGGCCTTGAGCTGGTCGTCGGCGTCGGCGACCATCGCGGCGTCGAAGCCGAGGCCGGCGATCACGAGGAAGAGGTGGTCGCGCTGCTTGTCCTCGTCGTCCTGGTCGTCCGCGGCGGGGTGGTCGTCGTCGTCCGTGCCCGCCTCCCACTTCTCCACGTGCAACCAGCCGACGTCCATGGGCATGTCGCGCCCGTCGAGGGCGAGCTGCAGCGCGGCGAGCGGGTCGCTCAGCGGGATGTCGAGGTTGCGGGCCAGCAGGTTGCCGGTGCCCAGGGGCATCAGGCCCATCGGCACGCCGGTGCCGGCGAGGGCCTCGGCGACCGCGCGGACCGTGCCGTCGCCGCCGACCGCGACGACCAGGTCGGCGCCGTCCTCGACGGCCTTGCGCGCCTGCCCGACGCCCGGGTCCTCGACGGACGTCTCGATCCACATCGGCTCGGGCAGGTACTGCTCGGACGTGGCCTTGCGCACCTGCGCGCGCAGGGCGACCACGTCGGGCTTGGAGGGGTTGGCGATGAACGCGACGACCTTGCCGCTGGCGCGCTCCTCGGCCTGCGGCGCCGCGGCCGCGGTGTCGCTGACGTGCACCCGCAGCCGGCGCTGCTGCTGGAAGACCCACAGCCCGAGACACACGGCGACCAGCGCCAGAACAGCGGCGACGACCGCGACCCATTCCACCCATGACATGCGGGCGAATCTACGGGTGCGGGGCGTTCCCCGCAGTTCGTGGGGAGTCGCGGGCCCCGCGGGAAAGGGTTCTGCGGGGTCGGTAGGGTCGTGGGGTGATCGATCTGCAGCTGCTCCGTCAGGATCCGGACGTCGTGCGCGCCAGCCAGGTGGCGCGCGGTGAGGACCCGCACCTCGTCGACGAGGTGCTGGACGCGGACGCCCGCCGCCGCTCCGCGCAGACGGGCTACGAGACGCTGCGGGCCGAGCAGAAGTCGCTCGGCAAGCAGGTCGCGACCGCGTCGGGCGACGAGAAGCACGCGCTGCTCGCGCACACCAAGGCCCTCGCCGCGCAGGTCAAGGCGCTGCAGGCCGACGCGGCCGACGCCGAGGAGCACGCGGTCACCCTCGCGCGGCGCATCGGCAACGTCATCGAGGACGGCGTGCCGAGCGGCGGCGAGGACGACTACGCGGTCCTCGAGCACGTCGGCACGCCCCGCGACCTCGCGGCCGAGTACGGGCCGGACTTCCGTGTGCAGGACCACCTGGCGCTCGGGGAGGGGCTGCGCGCGATCGACACCGAGCGCGGCGCCAAGGTCTCGGGCTCGCGGTTCTACTTCCTCACCGGCATCGGCGCGCGCCTCGAGCTCGCGCTGCTCAACGCCGCGATGGACCTGGCGCTGCGCAACGGGTTCACGCCGACGATCACCCCGACCCTGGTCAAGCCCGAGATCATGGCCGGCACCGGGTTCCTCGGTGCGCACGCCGACGAGATCTACCACCTCCCGGTCGACGACCTGTACCTCGTCGGGACCAGCGAGGTCGCGCTCGCCGGGTACCACCAGGGCGAGATCCTCGACCTGGCCGACGGCCCGCTGCGGTACGCCGGGTGGAGCGCCTGCTACCGCCGCGAGGCCGGGTCGTACGGCAAGGACACGCGCGGCATCATCCGCGTCCACCAGTTCCACAAGGTCGAGGCGTTCGTCTGGACGCGGCCCGACGACGCGTACGACGAGCACCGCCGGATCCTGGCGTGGGAGAAGGAGATGCTCGCGCTCGCGGAGCTGCCCTACCGCGTCATCGACACCGCCGCCGGCGACCTGGGGTCCAGCGCGGCGCGCAAGTTCGACTGCGAGGCGTGGCTGCCGAGCCAGCAGCGCTGGATGGAGGTCACGTCGACCTCCAACTGCACGACGTACCAGGCCCGCCGCCTCGGCGTGCGCGAGCGCACGGACGACGGCATGCGGACCGTCGCGACGCTCAACGGCACGCTCGCCACGACGCGCTGGATCGTCGCGATCCTCGAGAACCACCAGCAGGCCGACGGGTCGGTCCGGGTCCCCGAGGGCCTGCGGCCCTACCTGGGCGGCCTCGAGGTCATGGAGCCGGTCCGATGAGCCGCCACCGTCTGGTCGCGCTCGACGTCGACGGCACGCTCATGTCGTACGCCGGGGTGATCAGCGACGACGTGCGCGCGGCCGTGACGGCGCTCGTCGCGTCGGGCAGGCACGTCGTGCTCGCCACCGGCCGGTCCGCGCACTCGGCGGTGGAGGTCGCCCTCGACCTGGGCCTGACCAGCGGCTGGGTGGTGTGCTCCAACGGCGCCGTCACCGCGCGGCTCGACCCGGAGCAGGAGTCCGGCTACACGCTGGTCCGCACCGTGACGTTCGACCCCGGCCCGGCGTTGCGCGCCATCGCTATGGAGCTCCCCGACGCGCTGTTCGCCGTCGAGGACCTCAGCGTCGGGTTCCTCATCTCTGCGCCGTTCCCCGAGGGCGAGATCACCGGGCGGCACACGCTCGTGCCGTTCGAGCAGCTCGCGTCGTCGCCCGCGACCCGCGTCGTCATCCGGGCGCCCGAGAGCACGCCCGAGGAGTTCCACGCGCTCGTCGAGCGCGTCGGCCTGCACGAGGTGACGTACGCGGTGGGCTGGAGCGCGTGGCTGGACCTGACGCCCGGCGGGGTGTCCAAGGCCAGCGCGCTGGAGGACGTGCGCCGCGACCTGGGCGTCGAGCCGTACGAGACGCTCGCGCTCGGCGACGGCGAGAACGACGTCGAGATGCTGCGCTGGGCCGCGTGCGGCGTGGCCATGGGGCACGCGAACGACGTCGTCCGCGCGGCCGCCGACGAGGTCACCGGCACCATCGACGACGACGGCGCGGTCGCGGTGCTGCGTCGCGTGCTGGTATGAATCTGCCGCGACAGGGGGCTGGCCGGACTCTTGCCTCCAGGAACCGGTGTTCAAACCTGCACCAGCGGCCCGCATTTGGAGCGTCACGCCGGGGCGGATCAGAGCCGTCCGGCAACGAGTAGGGATCGACCGTTCGTTCGAGGACTCGTCCCCTTGAGTCACGGCGGAACTCAGCGTTGTGACCTTGCTCCTCGCGGGCTGGCACTGAGAACTGACAGTGGTCACAGCCACCTTGCGCAGCACCCGGCGCTTTGCCATACTCGTACTGGCGGCGCAATCCTGCGTTCGACACGTTTTCGTCACCAAGAGTTAACCGCTCAGGACATTAGAAAGGTCTGCAATGACGACGCAACGAAGGCTCGGACGTATTCTATCCACGGGCGTGCTGACAGCGGCACTCATTGTCGGCGGGGTCGTGGTGGCGACGCCAGCGTCGGCCGCGCCATGTGGCCTCACGGTCACAAATACCACTTTGGCTCCGCAGGTGATCCCGACTTGGAGCGCCACCTACAAGAACTGCAGCGCGAGCCAGGGCTACCGGGTCAAGGTCGTCATTGACTACGCGCCAGACCGTCAGTGTCGCTACGTTGGACCGTACTCCCAAACGACCTGGGATTGGGTCGGCGGAACAAACGCGCGACTGGCGACGTGCTGAGTTAGATCGCGGCCAGTATCGAAGGTGCGTCACGCGTCACGGCGTGACGCACCTTCGGTTCCGTTTCGACCCTCGGTCGCCGTGCAACGGCAGGCATACGATGCGCGTCCGCGCCGCCGCGCTAGTCGCCTCTAGGCTCATTGTCGTGCTCGCGACGGGCCGATCGGCCCACTCCGCCACCCGCGCTCGAACTGGCCGGGCCCAGGTTGAGTCGTGTGCTCGTTCGCCTCCACCACGGCGCGGTCGCGCCTCCGCCACGGAGATCCCGTACGCGGTCCCAGACCCGGGTGTCGGCGCCCTTGCCGCCGACGAGATGACCTTCGCCTCGCTCAAAGAGCTCGCGTCGGCGCCGCAACCAGTCGTCACCACCAGGCGCCGCCGAGCACCTCCGAGTGTGTCGGCCTGCATGACGTGACGTCGCGGTGGGCTGGAGCGCATGGCCGGACCTGACCCCGGGGGTCTCCGAGGAGAGCGCGCTGGAGGAGGTCCGGCGTGACCTGGGCGTCGAGCTTAAGGGACCCTCGCGGTCGGCTACAGGAAGGTTCGACGTCGAGATGATGCGGCGTGTGGCGTGGACGTGGCGTGGGAGGCCCCGCACGCCGCCGGCTCGCGCCGCGGCGCTGGGGTGCGTGATTGCCCCTCCCGACCTCCCGGACGCGCGCGGTCCGCGGTGATGTGACCGGATCGTGACCGGTTCCTGGGTGTTTCCGTGTTGCAGCCGTAGGGCAAACGGACTTGCATCGACAGCAGGCGTCCCGGACCGGGGCGTACTCATTTGCACCACGACGACGTGGAGGTCCGATGATGCGAATCCAGAAGAGGCGCGGGCTGGCGCTCGCCGCTTCCGTGGCCGGGCTGGGCCTGGTGCTCACGGCGTGTGCCGACGGTGGCGACGACACCGGGAACGAGGCCGCGGCGACGTTCGACTGCGCCGACTACGAGCAGTACGGCGACTTGGCCGGCAAGAGCGTCTCGGTGTATACGTCGATCGTCGACCGCGAGGCCGAGGAGCAGCAGGTGTCCTACGAGCCGTTCGAGGAGTGCACCGGCGCAGAGGTCGAGTATGAGGGATCGCGTGAGTTCGAGGCGCAGTTGCCGGTGCGCCTGGAGGCAGGCAACCCACCCGACATCGCTTTCGTGCCCCAGCCGGGCTTCCTGAAGTCGCTCGTCGAGGACTTCCCTGACGCCGTCGTGCCCGCGGGCGAGGCGGTCGTCGCGAACGCCGAGGAGTACTACAGCGAGAGCTGGGTCGAGTACGGCACCGCCGACGGCACGCTGTACGCCACCCCGCTGGGCGCGAACGTGAAGTCGTTCGTCTGGTACTCGCCGGCCGCGTTCGAGGAGAACGGCTACGAGATCCCGACGACGTGGCAGGGCCTGCTCGACCTCACCGACCAGATCGTCGCCGACCACCCCGACGTCAAGCCGTGGTGCGCGGGCATCGAGTCCGGTGACGCGACCGGCTGGCCGGCCACCGACTGGCTCGAGGACGTCGTCCTGCGCACCGCCGGTCCCGACGTCTACGACCAGTGGGTGAGCCACGAGATCCCGTTCGACGACCCGGCGATCGTCGAGGCGCTCGTGGCCGTCGGCGACATCCTGCAGAGCGAGGAGTACGTCAATGGCGGGCTCGGCAACGTGGCGTCCATCGCGACGGCACCGTGGAACGAGTCCGGCAACGGCATCCCCGACGGCACGTGCTTCCTGCACCGGGCCGCGAACTTCTACCAGGCCAACTGGGACGAGTCGCTGACGGTCGCCGAGGACGGCGACGTGTACGCCTTCTACCTGCCGGGCGTCACCGAGGACGACAAGCCGCTGCTCGGCGGCGGCGAGTTCGTCACGGCCTTCTCGGACCGCGAGGAGGTGCAGGCCTTCCACGCGTACCTGTCGAGCCCGCAGTGGGCCAACGCCAAGGCCGAGGTCACCGGTCAGGGCTGGATCAGCGCCAACAGCGGACTGGACGAGAGCCTGCTGCAGTCGCCCATCGACCAGCTGTCGTTCGACCTGCTGACCGACGAGGCGTACACGTTCCGCTTCGACGGCTCCGACCAGATGCCCGGCGCCATCGGCGCGGGTGCCTTCTGGCGGGAGATGACGGCGTGGATCAGCCCTGGTCAGGACGCGCAGACGACCCTGGGAAACATCGAGTCCGCCTGGGCAGGCATGTGACGTAGCAGCACCACGTGGTGGGGGTCCCCGGTCACCGGTGGCCCCCACCACGCCGTCCGTACCCGCTGACGACCCGGCGCCGGGCGTCACGACGAGGGGATGATCACCGTGGAGTGGCTGCTGCGCCCGGACACGACACCCGAGAAGCTCATGCTGATGGTCCTGGCCATCGTGCTGTTCGTCGTGGTGATGGGGGCGATCCTGCTCGGGATCGACCGGCTCAAGCGGGCCCCCACGTGGGCCGTCGTGCTGGGCTTCCTCGGCCCGACCCTGCTGTTCCTCACCTTCGGCCTGCTGTACCCGGGCCTGCGCACCTTTTGGAACTCCTTCCAGGGGCGCGGCGGCGAGTTCGTCGCCTTCGACAACTACGTCACCGCGTTCACCGAGGGCCAGTTCCAGATCGTCCTGCGCAACACGGCGCTGTGGGTGGTCCTCGTGCCGCTCGCGGCCACGCTGTTCGGTCTCGTGTACGCGGTGCTGGTCGACCGGACGCGCTTCGAGTACGTGGCGAAGACGCTGATCTTCCTGCCCATGGCGATCTCGCTGGTGGGGGCGTCGATCATCTGGAAGTTCGTCTACGAGTACAAGCCGAACCAGGGCAACGTCCAGCAGACGGGCCTGCTCAACCAGCTGCTCGTGTGGCTCGGCATGGAACCCCAGCAGTTCCTGCTGAGCCAGCCGTGGAACAACCTGTTCCTCATCGTCGTCATGGTGTGGATCCAGGCCGGCTTCGCGATGACGGTGCTCTCCGCGGCCGTCAAGGCCATCCCGGACGACATCATCGAGGCCGCGCGGCTCGACGGCCTGCACGGCCTGTCGATGTTCCGGTTCATCACGGTGCCGTCGATCCGGCCGGCGCTGGTGGTCGTGGTGACGACGATCGCCATGGCGACGCTCAAGGTCTTCGACATCGTCCGGACCATGACGGGCGGCAACTTCAACACGTCCGTCGTGGCGTACGAGTTCTACACGCAGACGTTCACGGCGCGGAACCAGGGGCTGGGTGCGGCCCTCGCGGTCATCCTCTTCGTCCTGGTGATCCCGATCATCGCGTACAACGTGCGGCAGCTGAAGCTCGCGGAGGAGATCCGATGACCGCCATCCCGCCGACGACGCTCACCGACCCGGCTGAGGTCGACACCCGTCGCACCCCGCGGCTGACACGCGCCGAGAAGGCCGCGATCAAGGCCAAGGGCCGGCTCAGCTCGCCGTGGGCGTCGGGCATCGCGATCGCGCTGGCGGTCCTGTGGACCGTGCCGACGTTCGGCCTGCTCGTCACGTCGTTCCGTCCCCGGTCGGAGATCCGCACCACCGGCTGGTGGACGTTCTTCACCAACCCCCTGGTGACGCTGGAGAACTACACCGAGGTGCTGTTCGGGTCGTCGACGAGCTTCGCGACGTTCTTCGTCAACTCGGTCGTCATCACGCTCCCGGCCGTGTTCATCCCCATCTCGCTGGCGCTGCTCGCGGCGTACGCGTTCGCGTGGATCGACTTCCGGGGTCGCGACCTGCTGTTCGTCGCGGTGTTCGCGCTGCAGGTCGTGCCGATCCAGGTGACCCTGCTGCCCCTGCTCACCCAGTACGTCTCGTGGGGGCTCGCCGGGTCGTTCTGGGTCGTGTGGCTGTCGCACTCGATCTTCGCGCTGCCCCTGGCGATCTACCTGCTGCACAACTTCATGAAGGACATCCCGGCCTCGCTCGTCGAGGCGGCGCGCGTGGACGGCGCCGGCCACGTGACGGTGTTCTTCCGGGTGCTGCTGCCGCTGCTGACGCCCGCCATCGCGTCGTTCGGGATCTTCCAGTTCCTCTGGGTCTGGAACGACCTGCTCGTCGCCCTGGTGTTCGTCGGCGGGACCACGGACGTCGCCCCGCTGACGGTCCGCATCGCCGAGCTCGCGGGCACCCGCGGCTCCCAGTGGCACCTGCTGTCGGCGGGCGCGTTCATCGCGATGATCGTGCCGCTCGTCGTGTTCCTCGCGCTGCAGCGGTACTTCGTCCGCGGCCTCCTGGCGGGCTCCGTCAAGGGCTGACCCACCCCGCCGCACTCCTTATGCGTGAGAGGGCGATCCAGCCCCGTGCTGGATCGCCCTCTCGCGTGTGGGAGGTGGGCTCAGCTGGATTGCTCTCTCGCGAGAGAGCAATCCAGCCCGCCCCCACCTTGGGCGCGAGAGTGCGATCCAGCCCCGTCGTAGCCTGGCGGGGTGCCCGCGCCCGCGTTGTTCGTCGTCTCCGGGCTGACGCAGTACGCCGGGGCGGCGCTCGCGGTGGGGCTGTTCGCGGTGCTGCCCGCAGGGAACGTCGCGTGGCTGCGGATCGCGGTGTCGGCGGTGCTGCTGCTCGCGTGGCGGCGGCCCTGGCGCGTCCGTGAGCTGTGGGAGCCGCGGCGCCTGGGCGTCACGGCGCTGTTCGGCGTGGTGCTCGCGACGATGAACGTCGCGTTCTACATCGCGATCGAGCACCTGCCGCTGGGGACGGCGGTCGCGCTGGAGTTCCTCGGGCCGGTGGCCGTGGCCGCGGTGACGGGGTCCGGCGTGCGGGACCGCGCCGCCATCGCGGTCGCCGCGGTGGGCGTCGTCCTGCTGGCGGGCGTCAGCCTCGACACCGGTCCGGGCGCGACGACGGGTCTGGTCGCCATCGGCGTCGCTGCCGCGTGCTGGGCCGCGTACATCGTGCTGGGCCGCCGGGTCGCGCGCGCCGGCGCCCCGGGGGTGAGCGGGCTGGCGGTCGCGATGGCCGCGGGTGCGCTGGTCCTCGCCCCGTTCCTCGCCGGCGGCTCCGGGCCCGTGCTGCACGACGCGCGCCTCGCGGGGATCGTCGTCGCGATCGCCGTGTGCTCGTCGGTCGTGCCCTACGCCCTGGAGCAGGTCGTGCTGCACCGCGTCAGCGCCGCGACGTTCGCGATCCTGCTGGCGCTGCTGCCGGCCACCGCGACGGTCGTGGGTGCGGTGCTGCTGCAGCAGTGGCCGCACGGCCTGGAGCTGGTCGGCCTCGCCCTCGTCTCGGGCGCGATCGCCCTGACGGCCCGCTCCGACCCCGGATGACGTGAAGCGTTCGGACCTCAGGCGTCCCGAACGCTGCTCACCCCGAGCCGCCGGTTCGTTCGCATCCGAGGGTGCCATCGCGGCCACGTGCAGCAGGCGAGCGACGCAGCTCAGCCGGTCGCGTTGGCGTGGCCGGAGACCTGCCCCGCGTTCAGCGCGTAGCCGAACACGGCGACCTCGTCGATCCGGCCGACGAAGGCGTCCCCGCCGTTCCCGCGCGCGCCGATCGTGAGAGGTGCCGTGTTGTCCTGCTGCGAGTCGGTGGACGCCACCCGCCCGGCCTCGGTGCCGTTGACGTAGACGACCATGTTCGTGCCGTCGTGCACCGCCGCCACGTGGTACCACGTGTCCGCAGCGATCGCCCGCGACGTGATCAGGGGATTGCCCTGCACGCGCTCGAACTGGATGGACATGTTCGTGTCGTTCGGCCCCCGGTACAGGTTCACGCCCCAGCCCCTGATGCCGTTGGCGTCCTGGACCTGCTTGGCGACCAGCCGCTCCCACTGGTCCGACCCGGAGTAGCGCCGGGCGGGGCGTACCCAGAACTCGACGCTGTACTGCGCCCTCGCGGTGAAGTCGAACGTCGTACCGTCGTCGGGGATGCTGACGTACTGCGAGCCCGTGAAGCCCACGGAGCGCCGTGTCTGGTTCACGAGGGCGCCGGGCTGGCCGAGCGCCGGACCGTTGACGTACGCGCCGTGGTGCTTCGGGTCCGGGCTGCTGTCCGTCGCCTGCGTGCCCGACGTCTCGTCGAGCCGCCAGTAGCCCAGGAGGCCCGAGTTGAACATGTGCTGCGGGTAGGAGTTCGCCGTGTCGAACTCCCCGGCGGTCAGCGAGGCCGTGCCGGTCGTGGATGCGGACCAGCGCGCCTCGCCCCGCCCGGGAACGACGACCGCGAGCGCGACGAGACCCAGCGCGACGGCGACGGAGACCACCCAGAGCAGGGTCGCGGGCCGTCGGGTGGCGAGGGACGCCGCAGGCGGGACGGCTCGGAGCGTGCGCTGCGACCTCACGTCCGGGCCTCTCCGGCGGCGTGCCGCCGACCCTGCGGGGCGTCGCGCGCCGCCATGATCGTCGAGAGCGCGCCGTGGGTCATGAGCGCGAGGACGGCCGCGACGCCGGCCAGCGGCGCCCACTGCCCGGCCGCGAGCCACACGGCCGGCAGGCCGATGCCGGGCACGAGCAGCCGGGGGAGACCCGCGACCTCGTCGAGCAGGACGGGCCGGAGGTCGGCCGTCGGGTTGGCGTCACCCTTGGTGACCAGCGCACCGTCGTCCGTCAGCTCCGTGACGCGGTGCACGACGAGCCGGTCGGGCTCGGCCGCGTCCGCGAACATCACGACGCGGCCCGGCACGAGGTCGGCCGGCTGGAACGGTGCGGCGACGACGATGTCACCGGGGACGATCCGCGGCGCCATCGAGCCGGTCATCACGACGGTGGGACGCCAGCCCAGCGCCGCCGGGAGCAGGGCCCACGTGCCGAGCCCCAGCACGACGACGAGCGCGGCGACGGACACCGCTCCGACGAGGGCGCGGAGGGCTCGGATCACGTGGACTGCGCCTCCCAGAAGAACGTCACCCCGGCCGTCTTGGTCTGGACCGTGTTGGGCGCGTTGATGTTCAGCTTGTACGTCACGCGGTACGTGCGGCTCGCGGTGACCGCCGTGCTCCAGGAGCCGGCGCCGTTCGCCCACGAGCTGTGCGTCGTGCCGAAGGCCGCCAGGGTGCCGGTGAACAGGCTCGTCCCGGTGAAGCCGGTGCAGCTGTTGAACGTCCCGCCGCCGTTGACGGCGCTGTGCTCGACGGTGATGTCGAGGTTCTGCGCGAGCGTGGTGTCGCCCGTGACGGTCGCGTACATCTTGATGTTGGACGCGACGGTGCCCGAGCTGGTCACCTTGATGCACTTCGTCCCCTGGACGGTGGCGCTCGGCGTGAGGCCGCTGACGGTGAACAGCGCAGCACCGAGGTCGTCGTCGACCAGCGCGACCGAGCCCGTGGTCCAGGCGTTGGGTTCGTTGGTCGTCGTCGCGGTGAAGGCCGCGTAGGACGCCTGCCAGACGAGCCCACCGCAGGCCAGCAGCCCGAGCGGCACGCCGATCGCGATCGTCCAGAGGGCGTCGAGACGCCGACGCGCCGGCCGGGCCGACCGGCGGCTGGTCGCGGCGCGGTGCCGGGACGTGCTGGGGGGACTGACGGGCACATCGACCTCGGATGCTCGGGGGTGGGGGGCGACGCGGTTGCCGTCCCGGACCGCGGGTCCGGGACGGCCCGACGTCAGGAGGTGGCGTTCCAGGTGAACGCCGCGGTGGCCGAGGCGCCCTCGGCGACCTCGTCGTTACCCTCAGGCAGGCTCCAGACGATGCGGTAGGTCCGCGCCGTGTTGGAGTCCGCCGCGGAGGTCCACGTCTCCGGCGTGGTCGTCAGGGCCGCGCCGAAGCCGTCCAGCGTGCCGCTGTAGAGGGACGTCCCGTCGAAGCCCGTGCAGTCGCCCGCACCGGTCGGCGTCGCGGTGCCGCTCTCGACCGTCAGGTCGATGTCGGCGGCGAGCGCGCCCGACGCCGCCGCGGACATCGTGACGGTCGACGCGATGTTCCCCGACGCCGTCACGGTGATGCACTTCTCGCCGCTCTCGCCACCGTCGAGGAGCCCGTGGTCGGCCGTCCGGAACAGGGCGGTGCCGCCGTCGTTGTCCGTCAGGTCGAGCGAGCCGGTCTCCCAGCTGTTGCCCTCGTTCGCCGTCGTCGCGGTGAACGCGGCGAACGACGCCTGGTACACGACGGCGCCGCTGCCGACGACGCCGACGCCGACGGCGAGGGCCAGGGCGAGGCGGGAGCCGCGGCGACGCGTCTGGGACGGGTCACGGGAGTCAGTGCTGTGCATGGGGTGTCCTCTCGATGCCTTACTTATCTGTAACTAGTGGATCGACACAACGGGCGGGGTACTGAGCGGCCGATCGGGTGAAGAAAGTGCCCTTGCACGAACTGGTCTCTCTCCTGAGGTCATGAACGGTGTCGTTCCGGCCGATACGGCACGTTGGCCCAGACCTGATCGGTCACCTGCACGGGACGAGAGGAGCACGGCATGCGAGCGTGGACGACGCGCGCCCTCGTCGTCCTGGCTGCCGCACTGTCCCTGCCGGCCGCGGGGCCCGCCACCGCGGCGACCTCCCTCCCGGCGCTGTTCTCGGACGCGACCGGCCCGCTGTTCACCGCCGATCTCCTCGAGCCGGGCGCACCGCTCGAGCAGTGCCTGCGGTTGAGCTGGTCCGCCGCCGGAGGAACCGTGCTCGGTGTGTCGGCCCGCGTCGTCGGCGACCTCGCGCCCTACCTCGACGTGACCGTCCAGACCGGGAGCGGTGGCGGCTACGACGACTGCGGCAAGTTCGTCGCAGCGGGGCCGCAGTGGTCGGGCACGCTCGCGGGGCTGGCAGGCACCCACGATGCCCCTGCCCGTCAGGCGCCTCTGCAGCCGATGACCACGGGCGCCGGCTCGGCCACGGTGCGGATCGCCGTGACGGTGCACGACGACGACCGCGCGCAGGCGCTCGACGCCGCGGGCGATGTCGTGTTCGCGCTCGTGGCCGGGACGGACGCCCCCGAGGCATCCTTGGACGACCCCGGCACCTCCGGGCGCGGCGACCTCCCGACCTCCTCGGACGCCCCGAGCGCGTCGACGGACGACCTGTCGGGCCCCCCTGCGGCCGGGCGCCCGCCGACCGCGCCGCCTGCGCAGGACGACGCGACCGTGACCGTACCGATGTCGCCCGGGGAGCCCGGGGCGCCCGGCGCCGACGACGCGGGGTCCCCGGGCGTCGCCGACGGTCTGCTGGACCGGGACCCCGCTGCGGCCGGGGCGCTCACCCCAGCCGTCTGGTGGACGCTCTGGGCCCTGCCGCTGCTCCTGCTGCTCCTGCTGCTCAGGAAGCGCAGGGAGGCCCGTGACACCAGGCTCGCCGCCACCCCCGCGGAGGCGGTCCCGGGGCGCGACGACGAGGCGCACGCCACCCCGCCGGTCGTCACGCGCCCCGACGTCGGAGACGTCCGCTGAGCCTCGCCACCCTCAGGACCCGACCTGTCCACGGCGACCTGCGGACACGTCCTACAGGTACTGACCCGTCGACGGGCGCAGGTCGTCCGGGGCGTCGGCGCCCGCCACCGGCACCACCAGACCGCCCGGGCCCGGCGCGTGACCCGGGGGCAGCGCGCGCCGCATCTGCGTGAGCTGCGCCTGCGCGGCCATCTGCTGGGCGACGAGCGCGGTCTGGATGCCGTGGAACAGGCCCTCGAGCCAGCCGACGAGCTGCGCCTGCGCGATCCGCAGCTCGGCGTCCGACGGCGCCTGCTCCTCGGTGAACGGCAGCGTGATGCGGTGCAGCTCCGCGAGCAGCTCGGGCGACAGGCCCTCCTCGAGCTCGTGCAGCGACCGCTCGTGGATCTCGGCGAGGCGCGCGCGGGCCGCGTCGTCGAGGGGCGCCGAGCGCACCTCGTCAAGCAGCTGCTTGATCATCGTCCCGATCCGCATGACCTTGGCGGGCTGCCCGACCATGCTCGCCAGGTCCTCGTCGCGGGCAGCGTCCTGCGGGCCGGCGCCGGCTCGCCCGCCGCCCGGTGCACCCGGCGGGGGCACCACGACGACGCGGGGCGGGGTGGGGGCGTCGGGTCCGTCGGGCGCGCCCACCGGCGTCGGGTCCGTCGTCTGCTCGTCGTGGTCCACCCGCCCATCATGGTCGAGACGCGCGCGGGTCGCAGCCCCTCGGCGGCGGCTGGCTAGGGTGGTCGCATGGCGTGGCTCAGCACCCCGACGCACGACCGCTGGCTCGAGGCGGAGACGGACCGGCTGTGGGAGTTCGGCCGTGCGGCGCGGCGCGCGCGCGGCGGGTTCGCCCGCCTGGACGACGTCGGACGCCCGCTGCCGGGCCCCGTCGAGCTGTGGATCACGTGCCGCATGACGCACGTGTACGCCCTCGCGCACCTCGCAGGGCGGCCCGGCGCCGCGGCCCTCGTCGACCACGGGCTCGCGGCGCTGACCGGGCTGTTCCACGACGACGAGCACGGTGGCTGGTTCGCCGAGGTCGACGCCGACGGCACGCCGCGCGACACCACCAAGGCCGCGTACCCGCACGCGTTCGTCGTGCTGGCCGCGTCGAGCGCGACCGCCGCGGGCCGTCCCGGCGCCCGCGCCCTGCTCGACGAGGCCCTCGCGGCGCAGGAGCGCTGGTTCTGGGACGACGCCGCGGGCATGACCGTCGAGGAGTGGGACCGCACCTTCACGCACCTCGACGCGTACCGGGGCGTCAACGCCGCCATGCACACGGTCGAGGCGTACCTCGCGGCCGCCGACGTGACCGGCGACCGCGTCTGGCTCGAGCGGGCCGTGCGCATGGTCGAGCGGGTGGTCCACGGCTTCGCGCGCGGCAACGCCTGGCGCATCCCCGAGCACTTCGACGCGACGTGGACACCCGACCTCGCGTACAACGCGGACTCCCCGGCGCACCCGTTCCGCCCCTACGGCGCGACCGTGGGGCACTGGCTGGAGTGGTCGCGCCTGACGCTGCACGCGCGCGCCGCGCTCGCGGCCCGCGGCGACGTCGCACCCGCGTGGCTGCTCGACGACGCCGTCGCTCTGTTCGACGCCGCCGTGCGCGAGGGCTGGGCCGTCGACGGCGCCCCGGGGTTCGTCTACACGGTCGACTGGGAGGGCCTGCCGGTGGTGCGCGAGCGCATGCACTGGGTCGCGGCCGAGGGGGTCGCCGCGGCCGCCGCGCTGCACGCCGCGACCGGCGAGGCCCGCTACGACGACCTCTACACGGTCTGGTGGGACTACATCGGGGAGCACGTGCTCGACCGCGTCGGCGGCTCGTGGTGGCACGAGCTGGGGACCGACAACCAGGTGTCGCGCACGGTCTGGGTCGGCAAGGCTGACCTGTACCACGCGGTCCAGGCGACCCTGATCCCGCGGCTGCCGCTCGCACCGGCGCTCGCTCCCGCGCTCGCGGCGGGCCTGCTCGGCTGAGGCGCCCGCCCTCAGGGGACGAGCAGCAGCTTGCCGAACACCTCGCCGGACTCCATGAGCTCGTGCGCGCGGGACGCGTCGGCGAGCGGCAGACGCGCGTGCACGACGGGGCGCACGCGGCCGTCGAGGACCAGCGGCCACACGTGCTCGAGGACGTCGGCCATGATCCGGGCCTTCTGCGCCGCGGGGCGGTCGCGCAGGGTCGTCGCGATCACGGACCCGCGCCGCGCCATCAGCGCCGGCAGGTCGAGCTCGCCGCGCCGCCCCTGCTGCAGCCCGATGACGACGAGCCGACCGCCCTCGGCGAGCAGGCGCACGTTCGCGGCCAGCGCGCCGCCGCCCAGCACGTCGAGCACGACGTCGACGCCGCGGCCGTCCGTCGCGTCGCGCACCGCCTCGCCGACGTCCTGGGCGCGGTGGTCGACGACGACGTCGGCACCGAGGTCCCGGACGCGGGCGCAGCGTGCGGCACCGCCGGCGGTGGCGAGCACCCGGTGACCCAGCGCGTGCGCCAGCTGGACCGCGACCGACCCGACCCCGCCGGACCCCCCGTGGACGAGGAGCGTCTCGCCGGGCGCGAGGCCGGCCGCGCGCAGGTTGGACCAGACGGTCGCGAACGCCTCGGGGAGCCCAGCGGCGTCCTCCCAGGCCTCGCCCGGGGCCACGGGCAGCGTGAGGGCCGCGTCCACCGTCACCCGTTCGGCGTAACCTCCACCCGCGAGGAGGACGGCGACGCGGTCTCCCACGCGGGGCGGGGGTGACGCCGCGGCGCCGCCGACGGGCCGCGCGCCGTCCGTCGCCGGCGGGCCGACCCCGCTCACGACACCGGCGACCTCGAGGCCGGGCCAGGCTGGAGCGCCGGGGGGAGCAGGGTAGTGTCCTTGGCGTTGCAGCAGGTCAGCGCGGTTGACGCCCGCGGCGGCGACGTCCACGAGCAGCTCGCCCGGGCCCGGGACGGGGTCGGGGACGTCCTCGACGCGCAGCACCTGGGGACCGCCGGGCGAGGTGACGAGGACGGCGCGCACCCAGCGAACCGTAGGGCGCTGCGCAGGGGGAGCGCACGCAGGCGCGCCGGGGCGCCAAGGGCAATGACGCCCGTTTTGCCACGTAGATGGCGTATCGGGACGGGTGAGGTCCGTGGCAAACTCGGTCGGCGGGCTAATGGTCCGGTGTCCAGGTACCGATGAAGCGCAGACGGCAGTCACCTGCGGTGGCTGCGTGACGGACGCGAGCGGTATACCGCGCGAGCGTCCGACGTCGGGCGAAGGGAAAGGATCGACATGCTGCGACGGCTCGGCATCCGTGCCAAGGTCTTGGCGGTCCTCGCCGTGCCCATGATCGTCCTGCTCGTGGCCGGTACGTACATCTCGTACGGCGCGATCCAGGACCTTCGGTACGCGCGAGCGACACAGACCGTGGTACGCACGCTCGATGCGCTGAGCCCGCTGACGGCCGCGTTCCAGCAGGAGCGGATCCTGTCCCTCACGTACGCACCCGCGGAACAGGTCGCGGCAGCTCGTGAGGTGACGGACGGTGCGCTCGACGACGCGCGCAAGGTCACGGCGGGGCTCGACCTCAGTGTCTTCCCGGAGTCGCTGGTCCGCGACTTCCAGGAGCAGCAGGACGCGTACGCCACGGCACTGCCCCAGCTGCGTGGCCGCGTGGACGACAGCGCCCAGCGCGTGATCATCAAGAACGGCTTCCAGGACATCATCGACGGCCAGATCATCGTGGTCGAGGGCGTGGCCAACTCGCTGCGCGACCGGGAGCTGGCCGACTACATCTCCGCGAACCGCGAGATCGCGCTGCTCGTCGACTCCCTCGTCAACGAGTACATCACCGGCATCGAGCTGAAGATGGCGCTCGTCGACAGCCCCGCCGCTGCGCGCGCCTTCCAGTCCCAGACGACCGCGACCGAGCTGGCGCGTGAGCGCGCCCGCATCGCCGTCGCGGACCTCGGGGTCGAGGGTGTCGCCGTCAGCACGGGTGACCCGACCGCGACCCTGCTGTCGATGCGTGCCCTGTTCACGCAGGGCTCCGTGGCCGCGATCGCGACGATCGACACCGCCGCGTGGTCGCAGCAGACGACGAACCAGATGACGATGATCAGCGAGGTCAACACCGGCGTCCTGGGCGGCGCCGACGAGGTCGCCGAGGCCGGCGTGTCCGACGCCCGCGACACCGCCCTCGTCACCGTCGCCCTCGCGCTCCTCGCGCTCGTCGTGTCCTTCTTCTTCGCCGTCGCGGTCTCCCGCTCCATCGTCGTCCCGCTGCGTCGCCTCACCAGTGCCGCCGCCGACGTCCGCGAGCAGCTGCCCCGCCTGGTCGAGCAGGTCTCGACCCCCGGCGAGGGCCCCGAGATCACGCTGGCCCCGATCCCCGTCCGCTCCAACGACGAGATCGGCCGGCTGGCCCAGGCGTTCAACGCGGTCAACGCGACGACCGTCCAGGTCGCCCAGGAGCAGGCCGCGCTGCGTGGCTCGATCGCGGAGATGTTCGTCAACGTCGCCCGACGCGACCAGGTCCTGCTCAACCGGCAGCTGTCCTTCATCGACTCGCTCGAGCGGGCGGAGGAGGACCCGGGCACGCTGGCCAACCTGTTCCGCCTGGACCACCTCGCCACCCGTATGCGCCGCAACGCGGAGTCCCTCCTCGTGCTCGCGGGCATCGACTCGGGTCGTCGTCTGCGCGACGCCATGCCGCTCTCGGACGTCATCCGCACGGCCTCGTCCGAGATCGAGCAGTACGACCGCGTCCAGCTCGACCTGCAGGTCGACCCGCACATGCTGGGCTTCAACGCCCTGTCCGCCGCGCACCTGCTGGCGGAGATCCTCGAGAACGCCACGGTCTTCTCCGAGCCGGAGACGCCCGTCGTCGTCAGCACGGGCGTGAGCGGTGCGTCGGTGGTCGTCCGGGTCACCGACCAGGGCCTGGGCATGACCGAGGCCGAGATCGAGTCCGCGAACCGCAAGATCATCTCGGTCTCCGCGGGTGACGCCCTCGGCGCCCAGCGACTGGGCCTCTTCGTGGTCGGCCGCCTCGCGCAGCGCCTCGGCGCTGAGGTGACGCTCCGCAAGCGCGTCGGCGGCACCGGCACCGAGGTCTTCGTGCAGTTCCCCAGCACGCTGTTCTCGGCCAACGAGATCAACCAGTACGCCCTGCCGCAGGCCCCCGTCGAGTCGACGATCCCGCAGATCGAGGTCCCCGAGGTCCGCGAGGTCGACCTGGCCGAGCTGACCGACGGCGAGACGTCGCTCGGCCTGCCGCGTCGTCGCCGCGGTGACGACACCGGTGCCTCTCCCGTGACGCAGCCGGCAGGCGTCGACGAGGACGACGCGATCCCGGTCCCGATGCTGAGCTCCTCGACCGGCCTGCCGACGCGGTCGCGCAAGACGTTCGACGAGGACAACATCGTCCTGCCCGAGGCCGTCGACACGCGACTGTCGCCCGAGCTGTCCGGCGACACCGGCGAGTGGTCGCCCGCGATCGCCGCCGCCCCGCTCACGGCAGGTCTGCCGACCCGTGCCCGTGCCGCGACGTCCGCCTGGGCGACCCAGCCGCAGCAGGACGAGACGCGCACGACGGCGGCGCCCGCCGACCCGGCGGCCCGTGCCGGCCTGTTCTCCGGCTTCCGTGGCCGCGAGCTCGCAGCGGCCGCCGCCGCCGAGGACGCGTCCCCCGGGTTCGTCGTGCCGTCCCTCGCCCCCGAGGAGCCGGCCGCGTCCGCCCCCGCGGAGGAGAACGGCTGGCCCGTGCCCTCGTGGCGCGAGCAGGCTCCCGCGCTCCCGACCCGTGGCGGCGCTGCCCCGCAGCCCGCCGACGAGCCGCAGGAGCACCCGGCCGCGTCGTGGGTCGCACCGGTCGACGACAAGCCGTGGGCGCCCACCCTGGCCGAGGAGCCGTGGGCACCCGCCCAGGCCGACCCCGAGCCGTGGACCTCGGACGCACCCGCAGCGCAGGCGCCGACCGCCCCCGCACCCTCCTGGGACGAGCCGCAGGTTGCCGCCCCCGCGTGGGACGAGCCGCAGGCTCCTGCCGCCGCGTGGGACGAGCCGCAGGTCGCCGCCCCCGCGTGGGACGAGCCGCAGGTCGCCGCCCCCGCGTGGGACGAGCCGCAGGTCGCCGCCCCCGTGTGGGACGAGCCGCAGGCTCCGGCCCCCGCGTGGGACCAGCAGCAGGCTCCCGCCGCAGCGTGGGACGAGCCGCAGGTTGCCGCCCCCGCGTGGGACGAGCCGCAGGTTGCCGCCCCCGCGTGGGACGAGCAGCAGGCTCCCGCCGCCGCGTGGGACCAGCCGCAGGTCGCCGCCCCCGCGTGGGACGAGCCGCAGGCTCCCGCCGCCGCGTGGGACCAGCCGCAGCAGGCGGAGCCCCAGTGGGCACCGGCCGCACCGGTCGAGGCCCACGCCGAGGACACGACGCCCGCCGCAGGTGACGAGCAGACGAGCTGGTCGCAGGACGAGGTCCCGAGCTGGGACGCCGCCCCCGAGCAGCAGGCCGCCCCCGAGCAGCAGCCCGTCGCCGAGCCCGAGCCGTCGTTCACGTCCTACAGCGGCTACTCCGGCTGGGCCGGCAGCAGCGACCGCCCGGCGCTGCAGTACACGGCGCCGTACGTGCCCTTCGAGCGGTCGCTCGACGAGGCGCGGGCCTGGCACACCGGGGCCATCCCGGTGGTCCCCGAGCCCACCCGCACGCTCGAGCCCGCGTGGTCGGACCAGGCGTCGTCCGTCGACGAGCAGCCGGCGCCGGTCGAGGCCGAGGAGGAGGTCGACGCCCCGTGGGCGCCGGTCGCCGCCGTGACGCCGCCCGTGGTCGAGTCACCCGCGCTCGAGCCGGCCGAGGACACCTGGCACGCACCGTCGTGGCAGGACCAGCCGGCCGCGCCCGTGGCGCCCGTCGCCGAGGCCGCACCCGTCGCGGCCCCGGCCCCGCAGGCACCGGCCCAGGAGCAGTGGCGTCCCTCGACCCCCGCGTGGGCCCGGTCGGCCGCCGCGGACCAGCCGACCGAGATGTTCGCGCCCATCGAGCAGGCCCCGGTCGCACCTGCGCCCGTCGCGCCCGCGCCGGTGCTGCCGGCTCGCGTGCAGCAGGCTCCCGTGCAGCCCACCCCGTACCAGCAGGCGCCTGCGCCGGCCTGGCAGCCGACGTCCGCCCCGGCGGCACCGGCAGCGGCAGCGCCCGCGTTCGGCGACCTGGTCGCCCCCGCGGACGACAAGCCGAAGCGTCGCTGGGGCAGCTTCTTCAGCCGCAAGAAGGACGAGGACGAGGGTGTCGAGCAGACGCCCGCGCCCGCCGTCGCCCGTACCCCGGTCCGCTCGTCGGCCTGGGGACCGGACGGCCCGTCCGCTGCGGCCTCCGCACAGCAGGCTCCCGCCGTCAACGGCTGGGAAGCCCCCGCGTGGTCGGCGCCCCCGGCGCCTCAGTCGGCCGCGACGCCCGTCGTCCAGGAGGCGCGTCCTGCGCCTTCATGGTCGCCGCCGGAGTGGGCAGGCCGCCAGGCCGCACCCGCCTCGACGGTTCCGCACCCGTCCGTCCCGCCGTCGGCTGCCCCCCGTGTGGGCACGCTCGACGACGAGGTCGCGGCGATGCTCGCCCTCCGCTCGGACATCCAGGAGCAGGCTCTCTCAGAGCTCAGCCAGCTGTCCGCGTACCGGCCCAGTGCCGTCGGGGCAAGCAATTCGGAGCGACTCGCCAAGCGTGTGCCGAGCGCGGTTCCCGCCGCACCGGCACCGATGGAGGAGCGCCCCGTCCAGCGAGACGCCGATCAGCTGCGTTCCCGCTTGTCCAGCTTCCAGACCGGTACGTCGCGCGGTCGTCGCGCGGCTCACGGCCCCCAGGACGGTGACCACTCGTGATCCGACGAACCCGAAACCTCGGTGGCCCGTGTGTCACCGTGGACACCCCGCCCGCAGTCGGCCCAGACTGCACCATGAAGGAGGAAGTGTGACCGCGCTCAGCACCGAGGCAGCCAACTTCGGCTGGCTCCTGGACAACTTCGTCCGGACCGTGCCCGGCACTCGCCACACACTCGTGGTGTCGGCCGACGGCCTGCTCATGGCGATGTCCGAGCTGCTCGACCGCACCAGCGGCGACCAGCTCGCGGCCATCGTCTCGGGCATGTCGAGTCTCACCCGTGGCGCTGCGCGCCAGCTCCGTGCGGGGGAGGTCCGCCAGGCGATCATCGAGATGGACAACCTGTTCCTCTTCCTGATGAGCGTCTCCAACGGCTCGGTCCTTGCCGTGGTCGCCGAAGCGACGTGCGATGTCGGCCTCATCGGTTACGAGATGGCGATGCTCGTCTCGCGCACCGAGGCCACGCTGACCCCGCAGCTCATCTCCGAGATGCGCGGCCAGCTGCCCATCGACGGTGCAACCCGGGCGCCCGTCGCCTGAGGCCGGCCGTGATGAGCGAACACGTCGAGTACGAGGCCCGAACGGTCCGGCCCTATGCCGTGACCGGGGGCCGCGTGCGCTCGGCACGCTCCGACCTGCCTCTCGAGGCACTGGTCGAGGTGATGCCGGGAGCCGTGGCCAGCACGGGGCTGACGCCCGAGAAGCGCGCGATCATCCAGCACGCGTCGGCCGGGTACATCTCGGTCGCCGAGCTGTCGGCGCTCCTTCATCTTCCGCTGGGTGTGATTCGGATCCTGGTATCCGACCTCACCGATGCGAACTCTGTGCGCGTGCACACCTCACAGCCGGTCGAGGTCAACACCGGTGAGTCCCCCGCCCTGTCCCTGAGCGTGCTGGAGAGTGTTCTCAATGGCATTTCCGCCCTCTGACGCCGCCGTCGCCGCTCCGGCGGGGACCGCGGGCGCAGTCGCACCCACTGTCGTCAAGATCGTCGTCGCAGGCGGCTTCGCCGTCGGCAAGACGACCTTCATCGGCTCCATCTCCGACATCGAGCCCCTCAACACCGAGGCCGCGATGACCGAGCACTCCGTCGGCGTCGACGACGCCGGCGGTGTCTCGGACCGCAAGACGACCACGACGGTCGCGATGGACTTCGGTCGCATCGCACTGCCGGGCTCGCTCTGGCTGTACCTGTTCGGCACCCCGGGCCAGGACCGCTTCCTCTTCATGTGGGACGACCTGGTACGTGGCGCGATCGGTGCGGTCGTGCTCGTCGACACCGACCGCCTGGACCAGTGCTTCCCGGCAGTCGACTACTTCGAGTCGCGCGGCATCCCGTTCGTCGTCGGCGTCAACTGCTTCGACGGGATCGCCAAGCACCAGCTCGACGACGTCCGTGAGGCCCTCGCGATCCCCGCCCACGTGCCGGTGCTGTACACCGACGCGCGGTCGCGGGCCGCGACCAAGCAGGCGCTCATCGCGCTCGTGCAGCTCGCCATGGAGCGTCTGCGCCAGCGGTGAGCACCGCATCACCCGCGAACGGCCGGCCCCCTCGGGGGTCGGCCGTTCGCGCGTCCCCTCCCGGACGTCCGGGGTGCGCGGGGTCGCCCGCGGACCGGTGGCGCCGACGCGTCCTCGCGGCCGACAGACTGGTGCGATGACGTCGGCCGCTCCGCACGACCCGCACGACCCCCGGTGGCACGTCCGTGCCCCCCGCGGCTGGGTGAACGACCCCAACGGGATCGGCCGGTGGGACGGGCGCTGGCACGTGATGTACCAGTGGAACCCGCACGCCCCGGTGTGGGGCGACATCCACTGGGGGCACGTGAGCTCGACCGACCTGCTGCGCTGGGAGCACGAGCCGGCGGCGCTGACGCCACGACCGGGCACGATCGACGGCGGCGGGGCGTGGAGCGGTGTCGCCGTCCACGACGCCGGTGACGTGGCGCTGGTGTACAGCGCGGTGCGCGACACGGTCGCGAGCGCGGGCGTCGCGGTGGCGCGCCGCGGCCCCGCCGGCGGGTGGGTGCAGCCGGACCGGCTCGCGGCGCCGCCCCCGGACCTTCCGGGGGTGGTCGACGTGCGCGACCCGTTCCTGCTCACGGTGGACGGCCGCCGCCTCGGCATCCAGGGCGCCGGCACGCCTGACGGCGGTGCGGTGCTGGTCTACGACGTCCCGGACCTCGACGACTGGCGGCTGCTGGGGACCCTCGTCGCGGCCGGCGACGCGCCCGACGGCGTGGCCGCACCCGGGCGGGTGTGGGAGTGCCCCCAGCTCGTGCAGGTCGCCGGCACGTGGGTGCTGCTCGTGTCGTGGTTCGATCGCGGCGACGGGCCCGAGCGGCTGGGCGTCACGGCGTTCACCGGGCGCCTGGACCTCGCCGGGGACGTGCCGCGGTACGTCGTCGAGGCGTCCGCGCCCTTCGACCACGGACCCGACGTCTACGCGCCGCAGGTGCACGTCGCCGACGACGGGCGCGTGCTGGTGTGGGGGTGGTCATGGGAGGGGCGTGGCGACGGCCCGCTCGGTCGGCTCGGCGTCGAGGTCGGCGCCGCCGGGTGGGCGGGCGTGCTGACGTTCCCGCGCGAGCTGGTGCCCGGGCCCCGCGGGCTGCCGGTGGCGCGCCCCGCGGCCGAGCTGGCGGGGCTGCGGGACCGTCCGCTGCCCGTCGCCGGGGACGGCGACCGTGCCGAGCTGGTCACCGACGAGGTCGCGTGGTGGGCCCGGTCCGACGCGGGCCTCGAGGTCGCGCTCGTCGACGACGACGTCGCACCCGTCGTGGTGTGGACCGGCCGGGCCGAGGCCGAGGTGCTGGTCGACGGCTCGGTGCTCGAGGCCTTCGAGGCCGATCGCGGCAGCACGACGACGCGCGTCTACCGCCGCGGCGGGCAGCGCTGGCGCGTCCGGTCCCGTGGGTCGTTCGAGGCGACGACGCTGGGGCTGCCCGACGCGTGCCCCACGGCACGCACGGGGACGCAGGTCGTCGCCGAGGCGTAGCGGTGTGGGACACTCGACGCCGCCGTCGGCGCGACCGTCGGCACGGGAGGGCTGGCTGAGCGGCCGAAAGCGACGGTCTTGAAAACCGTTAGCGCGGTGACCCCGTGCTCAAGGGTTCGAATCCCTTGCCCTCCGCCGCGTGCACCGTCCTCCGCGTGCCGGATCGACCCCTCGCGGGGGACGCGGGGTGGGCGCGCGAGCGTCCGACCCCGTCGGTGTGCCGTCAACGTCTCACCCGTCCGGGGTCCACCGGGGCGTCATCGACGGGACGTACGCTGCGCGCATGGTCCACCCCGCTGCGCAGGCTCCCGCCGACGGCGTCGTCGAGCCCGCCCCCGTCACCCGTCAGATCGCCGCGTGGGCCGCGTGGGACTGGGGGTCGGCGGCGTTCAACGCGGTCGTCACGACCTTCGTCTTCACGGTGTGGCTCACGGGCTCGTCGTTCGCGGAGCCGGGCGCCGACGTCGAGGCCGTCACGGCGCTGCACAGCCAGTGGCTCGGCTGGGGCCTGGCGGCTGCGGGGCTGCTGGTCGCGCTGACAGCGCCGGCGCTGGGGACGCTCGCCGACGCGGGCGGACGACGCCGTCCGCTGCTCGCGGCGATGTCGCTGGTCGTGGGCGCGTCGATCCTGGCGCTGTGGTTCGTGCAGCCGGCCGAGGGTGGCATGGCCGACGCCGTGCGCCTCGGGGTGACGCTGCTGGCGATCGGCACCATCGCGTTCGAGATCGGGTCGGTCGCGTACAACGCGCTGCTGCTGCAGATCAGCGGCCCGCGGACCATCGGGCGGATCAGCGGCATCGGGTGGGGCGCCGGGTACGTCGGCGGGATCGTGCTGCTCGTCATCCTGTTCGTCGGGTTCATCCAGCCGGACGTCGGCTGGTTCGGGGTCACGTCCGAGGGCGGGATGGACGTCCGCATCTCGATGCTCATCGCCGGCGCCTGGTTCCTCCTCTTCGCGATCCCCGTGCTGGTTGTGGTGCCGGACCGCCGTCGGGCCGGCGCACCGCCCGCGCGGATCGGCATCGTCGGCGCGTACGCGGCCGTCGGCCGGCACATCGCGCAGCTCTGGCGCGAGCGTCGCTCGACCCTGCGGTTCCTCATCGCGAGCGCGGTGTTCCGCGACGGGCTCACCGGGGTGTTCACGTTCGGCGGGGTGCTCGCCGCGGGGTCGTTCGGCTTCACGGACAGCGAGGTCATCGTGTTCGCCATCGCGGCGAACGTCGTCGCCGGTGCGTCGACGATCGGGGCGGGCTGGATCGACGACCGGTACGGGCCGCGTCGCCTCGTCACGTGCTCGCTCGTCATCCTGGTCATCGCCGGGTCGGCCGTGTTCTTCCTGCACGACGCGGGCGCGTCGGCGTTCTGGGCCGGGGGACTGGTGCTCTCGGCGTGCGTGGGCCCGGCGCAGTCGGCGTCGCGTGGCCTGCTGGCGCGCCTCGCCGAACCGGGCCGCGAGACCGAGCTCTTCGGCCTGTACGCGACGACCGGCCGCGCCGCGACGTTCCTCGCACCCGCCGCGTTCTCGCTCGCGATCGGCATCGGCGGCGAGCAGTACTGGGGGGTCCTCGGGATCGTGGTGGTCCTCGCGCTGGGTCTCCTGCTGTTCGTCCCCGTCCGGTTCCCGCGCGGTCTGGGCGTCGACGGGCGCAGCGACGTCGCGGCCGACGGGTGACGGCGCGGGCGACCGACGCGACCGGCACCTGGGTCGCCGACCGGCTGCTCCCCGGCTACGTCGCGCGGACCCTGCCCGGCTGGCGCCCGGACCCCGTCGGCCCGTCGGCGCGCGCCGTGGCCGCCGGTGGGACGGCGCCCGTGCTCACGCTCGTGCGTCCGCGGCGCGGACCGGACGCGCCCCGCGGCGTCGTCGTGCACCTGCACGGCTACAACGACTACTTCTTCGCGACGCACCTGGCGGACGCGTTCCGTGACGCCGGCTGGGCGTTCCTCGCCGTCGACGCGCGCCGGGCCGGCCGGTCGCTGCGGCCCGGCGACGTCCCGCACTACCAGGGCGACCTGCGCGAGCAGGCCTCGGACCTGAGCCGGGCGGTCGCCGCCGCACGCCGCACGTGGCCCGGTCTGTCGGTCGTCGTCCACGGGCACTCCACCGGGGGGCTCGTGGCAGCGCTGTGGGCGCACGCGCACCGTGAGCGGGGTGGCGCGGACGCCGTCGTGCTCGACAGCCCCTTCCTGTCCGTCGAGCGGTCGTGGGTGCAGCCCCTGCAGGACGGGGTGCTGCGCCCGCTGGCCCGGCGGGTGCCGCTGCGGGTCGTCGCGGCGGCCCCGTCCCGGTACGCCGAGCGCCTGGCCGAGCGCTGGGACTTCGACGCGACCCTCAAGCGTCCCGAGGGCGTGCCCGTGCGCGCCGGGTGGTTGGCGGCCGTGCGCGCCGGGCAGCTGCGGGTCGCCCGGGGGCTCGGGATCACGGTGCCGGTGCTGGTGGCACGCTCGGCGCGCTCCGGGGTCGACGTCGCCGGGGGTGCGGACCTCGACGGCGCCGACACCGTGCTCGACGTCGCGACCATCGCGGCGCTGGCCCCGCGCCTGGGCGCCGACGTCCGCGAGGTCGTCGTCGACGGGGGCGTCCACGACCTGGCGCTCTCGCACGACGCCCCGCGCGCCACGTACCTGACGGCGGTCACCGACTTCCTCACCACCCTCCCCACCTGAAGCCCACCCACCCCCACCCCCCACCCCACTGCCGAGCGCGGTACTCGACGGTCGAGCGCGCCAGTCGTTGGTACCGCGCTCGCGCGTCGAGTACCGCGCTCGACGGGGGTCGTGGCCTAGTGTCCGGCGCGTGGAACGGATGCAGCCGCACCTCGTCGGTGTCGTCACCGCCCTCGTCGGGTTCACCAGCTCGTTCGCCGTCGTGCTCGCCGGGCTGCGGGCCGTCGGTGCGGACGCGCGCGCGGCGGCCTCGGGCCTGGTCGTCCTGTGCGCCGTGCAGGGCGTCGTCACGATCGTCCTGAGCCAGCGGCACCGGATCCCGCTGACGTCCGCCTGGTCGACCCCCGGTGCCGCGCTGCTCGTCGCGACCGGGGCCGTGTCCGGGGGCTGGCCCGCGGCGGTCGGCGCGTTCCTGGTGTGCGGGGTGCTGCTCGTCGTCACCGCGCTGTGGCGTCCGCTCGGGCGGCTAGTCGCCGCGATCCCCGCGCCGCTGGCGCAGGCCATGCTCGCGGGCGTCCTGCTCACGCTGTGCCTCGCGCCCGTGCAGGCGCTCGTCGCGACGCCGCTGCTCGTCGCCCCCGTCGTGCTCCTGTGGCTCGTGCTGCTGCGCGTCGCGCCGCGGTGGGCGGCACCAGCGGCGTTCGCCCTGGCGCTGGTCGTCGCCGTGGTCGTCGCGACGACGGACGGGCGGCCACCCGCCCTCGTCGCCCCGCTGCTCGATCTCACGGCGCCGACGTTCACCCCGGCCGCGCTCGTCGGCATCGCCGTGCCGCTGTACCTCGTGACGATGGCCTCGCAGAACGTGCCCGGTGCGGCCGTCGTGGCGTCCGCCGGCTACGCCGTGCCGTGGCGCGAGGCGCTGCTGCTGACGGGGATCGGGACGATGGCGGGCGCGCCCGCCGGCGGGCACGCCGTCAACCTCGCCGCGATCACCGCCGCGCTGCCCGCGTCACCCGACGCGGACCCCGACCCGGCGCGACGCTGGCTCGCCTCCCGGACGGCCGGCGTCTGCTACCTCGTCCTCGCGGCGCTCGCGCCGACCCTCACGGCGCTCGTCGACGCGGCGCCCGCCGGGCTGGTCGAGGCGGTGGCCGGCCTCGCGCTGCTGCCCGCGCTGGGCTCGGCGCTCGCCGTCGCCGTCGCGGACGCCGAGCGCCGGATCCCGGCGCTCGTGACCTTCCTGCTGGCGGCGAGCTCGGTGACGATCGCCGGCATCGGCGCGGCGTTCTGGGGCCTGGTCGCGGGCCTGGTGGCCTGGTGGTGGCTGGCCCCGCGGCGGGCGACGGCCCCGGTGCCGGACCGGCCGCTCGCGCGGGAGTGAGTTAGGGCCGGGGTCAGGACGTCAGGGTGTCCGTGAGGGTGGCGATCTCGAGGCGCGTCAGGCCCAGGCCGTCGGTGAGGTAGGCGTCGAACGACCCGAAGTGCTGGTCCACGGCGCCCAGCGCGGCGTCGAGGTACTCCTCGCGGACCTCGAGCAGCGGGACGAGCAGCCCCGGGTCGCCGCCCACGGCGGCGAACTGCCGCAGCAGCGGTGCGTACATCGCGTGCACCGTCGGGTTCACCGCGAGGTACTCCTCCCGCACGCCGGCCTCGTCGACGCCCGCCGCGAGCAGCAGCACCGTCGTCGCCCACCCGGTGCGGTCCTTGCCGGCCGTGCAGTGGTACAGCACGGGGGCCGAGTCGGCGTCGACGATCTCGCGCAGCAGCGCCGCGTACCCGGCGCGTCCCGCGTCGCCGACGACCAGGTCGACGTACGTCCGACGCATCTGCGCCGACGGGTCCAGCTCGACCAGCACGGCCTCGGCCTCCTGCGGGTGGCGCAGGATCTCCGTGAGATCGGCCGCGGGCGCCTGCGGGGTGAGGGCGAGCACGTCGGCGTGCAGGCCGCGCGCCCCGGCGGGCAGCACGTCGGGCAGGGCCGTGCGCTCGGCGTCCGTCCGCAGGTCGACGACGGTCCGCACCCCCAGGCGGGCGATCGTGGGGTCGTCGGCGATCGCGGGGGCCCGCAGCTCGGCCGACCGGTACGCGACGCCGCGGCGCACGGTGCGCCCGCCGGCCGCCGCGCGGCCACCGATGTCCCGCAGGTTGGCGAGCGCGTCCGACGCGACGACGTGCGGGTCGACGGTCCCGGCGGGCCCGCCGGGCACGGGCGCAGGCTCACCGGTGACGGTGGTCGGAGGGTGCGGGGGCAGCGTCACGTCGTCGTTCACACGCCGACCCTCGCACACCGCCGACCTGCCGCGGGGTGACTCAGCGCGCCGGCGGCGTGCGGACCTGCTGCTCGCCGGCCCGGTCCCGGACCGCCACCCCCGCGCGCGCGAGGGCGTCGGCCAGGTCCTGCAGCGTGGCGTGCTCCTTGGCCTGCAGCGCCGTCCGCCGACGACGCAGGAGGTCGTCCGCGTCCTCGGGGAGACCCGGGCGTCCCGGTACCCACGTCCGCCAGTCGTCGGCGTGCGGGTCGCCGTCGTCGGACCACGGGTAGTCGGCGGCGCGCAGCGCGGCCGCGGCCCGGCGCAGGACGACGTCCGCCTCGGCGCGCACGACCTGGCCGCCGTGCGCGTCCAGGACGACGAGGTCGTCACCGTCCGCGTGGACCGTCGCGACGTCCGCGCGCGCCGCGTAGCGCGCCTGCCCGCGCTGCCGGACGATCAGCCCGTCCGGCTCGACGGTCAGCTGCAGGACGTCCTTGCGCCACTCCGCCCACACCCACAGACCGCCCGCCGCGCCGACGAGCGCGGGCACGACGACCTCGGCCCAGCGGGGCGTCCGCGTCAGGAGGTGCAGGACCCACGGCAACGGCAGGCTGTTGCCCTCCGCCCACGCCGCCAGCGGGTCGAGGGCCGCGCCGAGCCCCGCGCCCAGGGCGGCGCCGACGGCCGCGAGCCCCACCGCCCAGCCGGTCGTGAGCGACACGGTCGTGGTGGTCATCGGTCCTCCGCGGTCGGAACGCATGGTCGCCGGTGGCGCACGCCAGGCATCGTCGCGCCGATCGCCGGGCCGGTCAACGGCACCTAGGGTGGTCGCCGTGCCCGAGGGTCATACCGTCCACCGCGTCGCCCGGCAGCTGGCGCTCGACCTCGTCGGGCGGTCGCTGGCCGTGAGCTCGCCCCAGGGGCGCTTCGCCGCGGGGGCCGCGCGCCTCGACGGGCGGACGATGACGAGCGCGACGGCCGTCGGCAAGCAGCTGTTCTGCACGTTCGACACCGCCGACGTCCTGCGCGTGCACCTGGGCCTGTACGGCGCGTGGGACCTGTACGGCGACGTCAGCCCGCTGGGCGACGGCGAGCGGGTGCGCGGCAGCCTGGGTGCGCCGCGCGTGCGCCCGGGCTCCGTGACGGACCCGCCGCCGTCGACGCGGCGCCTGCGGATGGGGGAGGGCGAGGTCGTGAGCACCGTCGACGCACCTGGGCGCGGCCGGCTGGGTGGTCCGACGTGGCCGCCGCCGCCCGTGGGTCAGGTGCGCGTGCGGCTGGACTCGGGGTCGGTCGTCGCCGACCTGCGCGGCCCGACGGCCTGCGAGGTGCTCACGGCCGACGAGGCGGCGCTGGTCCGCGACCGGCTCGGGCCCGACCCGCAGACGGTCGACGACGTCGACGCCGCGGGCGACGTGGTCGTCGACCGCGTGACGCGCCGCGGCGTGGCCGTGGGGCAGCTGCTCATGGACCAGGCCGTCGTCGCGGGGATCGGCAACATCTACCGCGCCGAGCTGCTGTTCCGGGCGCGGCTGGACCCGTGGACGCCGGGGCGGCGCGTGCCGGGGGAGACGGTGCGGGCGATCTGGCAGGACTGGGTGGGGCTGCTCGCGGACGGCATCCGCGACGGCCTCATCCTCACGCGCGAGGACCTGGACGCAGCGGGCCGCGAGGCCGCCCGCCACGACCCGACCCTGCGGCACTGGGTGTACGGGCGCGCCGGCCTGCCGTGCCGGGTCTGCGGCACGCCCGTCGTGGTGGAGGAGATGGCGACCCGCAAGCTCTACCGCTGCCCCACCTGCCAACGCTGACCCACCCGCCGCCGCTCACCCAGTGGCGGGGAGGGGTGGGGCCTGTTCGCCGACCGGGACCTCGCCCGACAGGGTGTTGGCGCGCGTCGCGAGCGGGCACGCCCACGCGGGGTCGTACGCGCACGACGGGTTGTACGCGAAGTTGAGGTCCAGGACGAGCCGGCCGACGCGGTCCGACCCCAGGTCGGCTCCCTTGATGGTGTCGAGCAGGTAGCGGCCGCCGCCGAACGTCATGCGCCCCGCGAGCGCGTCCCGCACGGGCAGGAACAGCCCGCCGCCGTAGCCGCGCAGGGACCACAGCGTCAGGGTCCCGAGGTCGCCCAGGGTGAGCGTCCCCACGCGGTCGAACCCGACGACGCCGTCCGTCCCGGTCGCCATGTCGAGGCGCTGCTGGCCGGCGGGGTCGACGCCGACCTCGAACCGGTAGCGCGGGTCGTAGGGGGCGACGTCGAGACCGACGAAGTCGGCGCGGGCGTCGGGCGTCAGCGGGGAGGCCGGGTGGTAGGCGAACAGCTCGTCGCGCTGCTGCACCCACACGGCGTGCGCGGCGGCCGGGTCGTCCGCGGCCAGGGCGCGCACCCGCGCGTACGTCTCGGAGGTGCGCCGTCGCCAGTCGGCGACCTCCAGCGCGGCGGTGAGCGGGGTGGCGGCGTGCACGCGACCACCGTCCCAAGACCAGGGCCGGAGCGCATGTCGAGCGGTGGCGCGGGGGTTGATCCCGCCGGTCGATCACCCGTCAGGGTGTGCGCCCCGCACGGCGCAGGTGGCGCACCTCGCGCAGGCCGATCGCGGCGGCGACGAGCCCGGGGACGAGGGCCACGGGTCGGCCGCGCAGGGCGGCGGCGACGCAGACGAGGGTGAGCACGCCGCAGCCGACGACGAGCAGCAGCGACGACCACCGGACGGCCCGCAGGCCCCGGCCGGGCTTCGACCAGCGCACCGGCCGACCGTACCGCCGGTCGGCTGCCCACGGCGCGATGACGCGTCCGGGTGCGCGCCCGCCGGGCAGCGGCGTGCGAGGCTGACGGGCATGGATCTGCGCATCTTCACCGAGCCCCAGCAGGGTGCCACGTACGACGACGTCCTCGCGGTCGCGCGCGCGACCGAGGACCTCGGCTTCGACGCCTTCTTCCGCTCTGACCACTACCTCGCGATGGGCGTGGACGGGCTGCCCGGCCCGACGGACGCGTGGACGACGCTCGCCGGGCTGGCCCGGGAGACGAGCCGGATCCGGCTGGGCACGCTGGTGTCGTCGGCGACGTTCCGGCACCCCGGCGTGCTGGCGATCCAGGTCGCGCAGGTCGACCAGATGTCCGGTGGGCGGGTCGAGCTGGGGCTGGGCGCGGGGTGGTTCGCGGCGGAGCACGCGGCGTACGGCATCCCGTTCCCGGCCAAGCGCTTCGGCCTGCTGACCGAGCAGCTCGAGATCGTCACGGGCCTGTGGGGCACGCCGGTGGGGGAGCTGTTCCAGCACGCGGGGGAGCACTACACGTTGACGGACTCCCCGGCGCTGCCCAAGCCGGTGCAGCGGTCGCCGCTGGACCCGTCGCGCGCGGGCGTGCCGGTCATCGTGGGCGGCGGTGGCCCGACGCGCACCCCGAACCTGGCCGCGCGGTTCGGGGCCGAGTACAACCAGTCGTTCCCCGAGATCGCGTCGGTGCCGGGCCGGATCGGGCGCATCCGTGAGGCGTGCGTCGAGGTCGGGCGGGACCCGGGCACGCTGGTGCAGTCCGTCGCGCTCGTGCTGTGCGTGGGTCGCGACGAGGCGGAGCTGGCGCGCCGGGCGCGGGCCATCGGGCGCGAGGTGCCGGAGCTGCGGGAGCACGGGATCGCGGGGACGCCGGACGAGGCGGTCGAGCGGCTGACGTGGTTGGCAGCGCAGGGCGTGCAGCGCGTCTACCTCCAGACGCTGGACCTTGCGGACCTCGAGCACCTGCAGCTCGTCGCCGAGCAGGTCGTCCCGCACCTGAACACACCCTGACGATCGCCCCGAGCGCCATCCTCCATCCGGGTGATGTCGGCGTTCGGGGTGCGCCGAATGAGCGCAAATGTCCGAATGCTGGGACGAACAGGTCTCGGCGGAATGTTCACACGCCCGTCATCTGGGGACATCGGCGCAGGTGGGAACGTTTCCAGTGGGCCGTCGAACCGATTTTGGGAGCATCTGGTGGGTTCCGTCACGGTGACACCCCGGCGCATCGCCTCCTAACGTCGAGCACATCCACGGGGACGACAGCACCGCAGGTCCGGACCTCTCCGGCCCGTCGCCCCCCGTGCACCGGACGCCAACGGGGCCGTCGCGAACGTGACGCCGACCTCGCTTCCAGGGGTCGTCGTCGCACCCGACGACGACATGGGGGGCTACCGTGGCCACGACCTTCGACCGACTCATCCTCGAGCCGCGACGGACCGACGACGCCCGATCTCGGCCCCACCGCATGCGGTCGCCCGAGAACGAGGCGTCCCAGAGCCCGTCGCTCATGCTGCTGGTGCTGCTGGCGGCCGCCGGCGTCGTGGTCTACGCGGCGTTCCTGCTCAATCCCGCGAACCGCGGGGACTGGCTGCCGTACGCGCTGGTCATCACGGCCGAGACGATCCTGGTGGTGCACGCGCTGCTGGCGATGTGGACGGTCCTGTCGTCGGGGTGGAACCCCCGCGGCTTCGCGTTCCACCACGCGCAGGAGCGGTTGTACGACCTGACCGAGATCCTGCGCGACGGTGCCGAGGACGAGCCGTGGCGCTGGCAGATGTACCTCGAGGACCGTCCCGTCACCGTCGACGTCTTCATCACGACCTACGGCGAGGACCTCGAGACCATCCGGCGCACCGTGAGTGCGGCGCTGCGGATCCAGGGCAAGCACGAGACGTGGGTGCTCGACGACGGCCGCTCGGACGACGTCCGCGACCTGGCCGCCGAGCTGGGCGCGCGCTACGTGCGCCGCCTGTCCAGCGGCGGCGCCAAGGCCGGCAACATCAACCACGCCCTGTCCCTCACGCGCGGCGAGTACGTCGTCGTCCTCGACGCGGACTTCGTCCCGCTGCCCGCCTTCCTGCACGAGACGGTCCCGTTCTTCGCGGGGTCGGACGTCGCGTTCGTCCAGACCCCGCAGACGTACGGCAACTACGACACGGTCATCAGCCGGGGTGCGGGCTACATGCAGGCCGTCTTCTACCGCTACGTGCAGCCGGGCCGGAACCGGTTCAACGCCGCGTTCTGCGTGGGGACCAACGTCATCTACCGCCGGGCCGCGCTCGACGCCGTCGGAGGCATCTACACCGACTCCAAGTCGGAGGACGTGTGGACGTCGCTGATGCTGCACGAGAGCGGCTGGCGCACGGTCTACATCCCCACGACGCTCGCCATCGGGGACACCCCCGAGACCGTCGAGGCGTACACCAAGCAGCAGCTGCGCTGGGCGACCGGTGGCTTCGAGATCATGCTCACCCACAACCCGCTGTCGCGGAAGCGCAACCTCACGATGGACCAGCGCATCGCCTACGTCGTGACCGCGACGCACTACCTCACGGGCATCGCGCCCCTGCTGCTCCTGCTGGTGCCCCCGCTGGAGATCTACTTCGACCTGTCCCCGATGGACCTGACGATCACCCCGCTGACGTGGGCGCTGTACTACGCGGGCTTCTACGTCCTGCAGATCCTGCTCGCGTTCTACACGCTCGGGTCGTTCCGGTGGGAGGTGCTGCTGCTCGCGTCGGTGTCGTTCCCGATCTACGTCCGCGCCCTGGTCAACGCCCTGCTGCGGCGTGAGCAGGCCTGGCACGTCACCGGCCGCAAGGGCGCCTACCGCTCGCCGTTCGCGTTCATGCTGCCGCAGGTGCTGGTCTTCCAGTTCCTGCTCGTGACGACGGTCGTCGCGCTGTGGAAGACGCAGAGCTCGGGGATCGTCACGCTCGCGCTGGCGTGGAACGCCACCAACACGCTGATCCTCGGCGGTTTCATCGTCACCGCCTGGCGCGAGGGGCGCAGGGCGCGCGCCGAGCAGCGCGCGCAGCGCCGGGCCGAGCAGAGCCACGCCCGTGCCGAGGCCGACCTCGCGGCCGACGCCGCGCTCCTCGAGCTCGAGCAGGTCGGTCCGCGTCGCTCCGCCCCCACCGACACGTCCACCCCGCTGACCGGAGGCACCTCATGACCTGGGCCAGCCGCATCCGCCTGCTGGCGGGCACGATCCTCGTGCTCGTCGTCGCCGCCCTGGCGACCTTCCACCTCAACGACACCCGCGGTCGCGCCACCAGCGACTCCGCGCAGATCCTCGCCCAGACGTACGCCGTCGGGACCCCGTACTCGGGTCTGGTCGCCGACCAGCTCGTCGACGTGGGCGACGTCGTCGTCGAGGGCGAGCCGCTGTTCGTCATCGACTCCGCGGGACTGACCTACGACCTGGCGAACGGCCTGGTCTCGGAGCCGCCCGAGTTCACCACGGTCGACGACCAGGGCCGGCTGGTCGTCCTCGCGAGCGGCGCCGGGCGCCTCACGCAGGTCGCGGCCGAGCGGGGCACCTTCGTGCCCGGGTCCGCGACCCTGGCGACCGTGCAGCGCGTCGGGACCCTGTACGTCCAGGCCGAGTACACGCTGACGGCCAAGGAGTACGCGCGGGTGGCCGACGGCGCCGACGTCACGATCACGCTGCCCAACGACGCCGCCCTGTCCGGCACGGTCGAGCGCGTGGAGGTCACGACGGTCAACGGCCAGGCGCAGGCGGTGGTCCGCATCGCCGGTGACAGCCTCGTCGACGGGGCGGCCAACGGCCTGGTGTCCGCGGGGACCCCGGTGGTCGCGCAGATCGCCCTGACCAACGACGGCGTCGTGACGACCGTCGCCGAGAAGGTCCGGACGTACGTCGCGGAGCTGCTTTCGTGACGTACGGCACGGTTTGCGCCGCATGCGCCCTCGGGCCGGTGCCGGGCGCGGGTCGCCGCGCAGGTGGGGGCCCCGATGGGGGTCCTGCGCCCCGCATGCGGGCGGGGGGCGTGGGTGGGTGACGACGTCCCTCAGAGGCGTGCGCAGCACGCCTCGGGTCGCGGTCTGCACCCTCCGCTCTTACCGTCGAAGACATCCACGAGGGATGCACGCACGTCCCGGCCCGGACCTTCCGGCCACCAGCCCCTCCGTGTACCAGGCGCCAACGAGGCCGTCGTGAAACGCGATGTCGGCCCCGATCCCGGGGTCGCCGTCGAGCCGACGCCGACGCACCCTGGGGAGCGACTGTGGCCACAACCCTTGACCGACTGATCCTCGAACCACGACAGACCGACGACACCCGCAGCAGGCCGCGCAGCACGCGCCGGACCGAGGGCGAGGCCTCGCAGAGCCCCTCGCTGATGCTGCTGGTGCTCCTCGCCGCAGCCGGCATCCTCGTGTACGCCGCCTTCCTGCTGAACCCCGCGAACCGCGGGGACTGGCTGCCGTACGCGCTGGTCATCACGGCCGAGACGATCCTGGTGGCGCACGCGCTGCTGGCGATGTGGACGGTGCTGTCGTCCGGGTCCGACCCCCGCGGCTTCGCGTTCCACCACGCCCAGGAGCGGCTGTACGACCTGACCGAGATCCTGCGCGACGGTGCCGAGGACGAGCCGTGGCGCTGGCAGATGTACCTCGACGACCGTCCCGTCACGCCCGACGTCTTCATCACGACGTACGGCGAGGACCTGGGGACGATCCGCCGCACGGTGAGCGCCGCGCTGCGGATCCAGGGCCGCCACCAGACCTGGGTGCTCGACGACGGCCGCTCGGACGACGTCCGCGACCTGGCCGCCGAGCTGGGCGCGCGCTACGTGCGCCGCCTGTCCAGCGGCGGCGCCAAGGCCGGCAACATCAACCACGCGCTGACGCTGGCCTCGGGCGAGTACTTCATGGTGCTCGACGCGGACTTCGTGCCGCTGCCCGGGTTCCTGCACGAGACCGTGCCGTTCTTCGCCGGGCAGGACGTCGCGTTCGTCCAGACGCCCCAGACGTACGGCAACTACGACAACGTCATCAGCCGCGGCGCGGGGTACATGCAGGCGATGTTCTACCAGTACGTGCAGCCGGGCCGGAACCGGTTCAACGCCGCGTTCTGCGTCGGCACGAACGTCATCTACCGTCGCCAGGCCATCGACTCGATCGGTGGGATCTACACGGACTCCAAGTCGGAGGACGTGTGGACGTCGCTGATGCTGCACGAGAGCGGCTGGCGCACCGTCTACATCCCGATGACGCTGGCGATCGGGGACACCCCCGAGACCGTCGAGGCGTACACCAAGCAGCAGCTGCGCTGGGCGACCGGTGGCTTCGAGATCATGCTCACCCACAACCCGCTCTCGCGGAAGCGCACGCTGACCATGGACCAGCGCATCGCGTACCTGGTGACGGCCACGCACTACCTCACGGGCATCGCCCCGCTGCTCCTGCTGCTGGTCCCGCCGCTGGACATCTACTTCGACCTCTCGCCGATGGACCTGACGACGACGCCGCTGACGTGGGCGCTGTACTACTCCAGCTTCTACGTCCTGCAGATCCTCCTGGCGTTCTACACGCTCGGGTCGTTCCGGTGGGAGGTGCTGCTGCTCGCGTCGGTGTCGTTCCCGATCTACGTGCGTGCGCTCATCAACGCGGTCCTGCGCCGCGAGCAGGCGTGGCACGTGACGGGGAAGAAGGGCGCGTACCGCTCGCCGTTCGCGTTCATGCTGCCGCAGGTGCTGGTCTTCCAGTTCCTGCTCGTGACCACCGTGGTCGCGCTGTGGAAGACGCAGACCTCGGGCGTCGTCACCCTGGCGCTCGCCTGGAACGCCACCAACACCCTGATCCTCGGCGGGTTCATCATCACCGCGTGGCGCGAGGGGCGCCGCGCGCGCACCGAGCTCCGGGTCCAGGAGCGGGCCGAGGTCCGCGCCCGCAAGCGGGCGGAGGGCAGCCGGCAGCGCGCCGTCGCCGACCTCGAGGACGACGCGGCGGCCCTCGCCCTCGCACCGTCCGGACGGGCCACCACCTCGTCGTCCGCGCCCGCGCACTCCGCACCCGCACCCGCCGCACCCGCACCCGCCGCACCCGCACACTCCGCCTACTCCGCACGCCCCGATCGGGAGGTGACCTCATGACGTGGTCCAGCCGCATCCGTCTCTTCGCGGGCACGCTCGTCGTGCTCGTCGTCGCCGCCCTGGCGACGCTCCACCTCAACGACTCGCGCGGTCTCGCGACCAGCAGCTCCGCGCAGATCCTCGCCCAGACGTACGCCGTCGGGACCCCCTACGCGGGCCTGGTCGCCGACCAGCTCGCCGACGTCGGCGACGACGTCGCCGAGGGCGACCCGCTGTTCGTGATCGACTCCGCGAGCCTCACCTACGACCTGGCCAACGGCCTGGTGTCCGACCCGCCGGAGTTCACGGCGCTCGACGAGCAGGGCCGGCTGGTCGTGCTCGCGAGCGGCGCCGGGCGCCTCACCGAGGTCGCGGCGGAGCGGGGCACCTTCGTCCCGCCGGCCTCGACCCTGGCGACCGTCCAGCGCGAGGGCATGCTGCACGTGCAGGGCGAGTACACGCTCACCGCCAAGGAGTACGCCCGTCTCCCGGACGGCGCGGACGTGACCATCACGCTGCCCAACGAGTCGACCCTCGCGGGTCGCGTCGAGCAGGTCGAGGTCACGACGGTCGACGGGCAGGCGCAGGCGGTGGTCCGCATCTCGAGCACCGAGCTGGTCGACGGCGCCGACAACGGCCTCGTCTCCGCCGGGACCCCGGTCGTCGCGCAGATCGCGCTGACGAACGACGGCCTCGTGACGAACGTCGCGGAGAGCGTCCGCAGCTACGTCGACGGGTTCGGCGAGTGACGGCGGCGACGGCGGACCAGTCCCGTCCCCGCCGCACGCGCCTCGTGCTCGTGCTGGTGGCCGTCGCCGTGCTGGCCGCGGTCGTGCTGCTCGTCGTCCGCCCCTGGGCGGGCGACCCGGTCGCGCCGGCCGCGGGCGCCCCGGGCGGCGGTGCCCCGGCGGCCCCGGTCGCCGGCGGCCCCGAGGACGCCACGCCCCCGGACGTCGACGCGGCCGCGCTCACCGGCGCGCTCACGCAGGCGCCCGACGCGAAGATCGACCCGGTCCGCCTGGCCGACGGGGTCGTCCCGCAGTCGAACCGCTGGTACTCGGGCCTCCTCTTCGGTGACGAGCTGCTGCCGGTGTTCCCGTTGCCGCAGTCGTTCGCGCTCACCACCAGCGGGTTCACGATCGGTCTGCCGGACCCGGTGACGAGCGCCAAGGCCGTCGTCGGGCCGCACGTGCCGGCCGTGACGGTCGACGTGGGCGCCGCGTCCGCGCAGGTCGTCGCCGCCGACCCGGTCGCGGTGACCACGCGCCTGCTCGACGCGTCCGGCGCGACGCTCGGCGACGTCACGGTCGCGGCCGGCTCGCCGTTCGTGTCGTTCACCGCAGCGACCGACGTCGACGTCACGACCGACGGCTTCACCACGCTCACCGACGGCGTCGCGACCACCGAGGTCGACGGCACCACGTGGGGCCTCGCGACGTCCGCCGGCACGCTCGAGGGCGGCACGCTCGCGCTGCCCGCCGGTGCCACCGCCGGCTGGTACGCGCTGCCCGACGACGCGTCCGACGACGCCGCAGCGGTCCTCGCGGCCGCGGCCGTGGACCCCGTGGTCGGCGTCGACGTCACCTACGGCGTCGACGCGGACGTGGCGCGCACGACGCTCACGTACCGCACCGCGGGCTCGACGCCCAGCGCCTACGTGCTCATGCACCACCACACCACCGGCACGCAGCCGGAGCGTGAGGGGTGCGGGCTCGGCACGTACCGCAGCGTCCACGGCACGCTCGAGCTGTGCGCCGGGTCGACGCTCACGTCCTACGCCCCGACCCTGCAGCCCACCGGCGCCCTCGACCTCGAGGGCATCACGCCCGAGCGGAGCGACGCGATCGTCGCGCAGCTCGAGCAGGACGTCGCGGACACCGAGGCGTTCGCGTCCGACACGTACTTCGGCGGCAAGCACCTGTACCGGGCGGCGACCCTCGTCGTCCTGGGGGAGCAGCTCGGCGCCGACGACGTCGTGGCCGACCTGCGCGTGCGCGTCGCCGACTCGCTGCGCGAGTGGGCCGAGCCGGAGGGCTGCGACGCGCGGCCCGCCCGCTGCTTCGTCTACGACGAGGCCGCGCGGTCCGTCATCGGCCGCACTCCGTCGTTCGGCTCGGAGGAGCTCAACGACCACCACTTCCACTACGGCTACCTGCTGTCCGCCGCCGGCCTGCTCGGCGCGGCCGACGCGGACCTCGTCGAGGACCTGCGACCGGTGATGGACGTGCTCGCCGCAGACATCGCCGCGGCGCAGCCGTCCGACGCGCTGCCGCAGCTGCGCACGTTCGACCCGTACGCGGGTCACGCGTGGGCGTCGGGCACGTCGCCGTTCGCCGACGGCAACAACCAGGAGTCCGCGTCGGAGGCCGTCAACGCCTGGAACGGCATCGGGCTGTGGGCGCAGGTGTCCGGCCAGGACGACCTGCTGACGCAGGCGACGTGGCTCGCCTCGACCGAGGCCGCGTCCGCGCGCGACTACTGGACGGACCCGGACCTCGAGGACCCCGTCATGGACGGGTTCGAGCACCGCGTCGTCGCCCTCAACTGGGGCGGCAAGCGCGACTACGCCACCTGGTTCAGCGCGGAGCCGAGCGCCATGCTCGGCATCCTGCTGATCCCCATGGGGCCGATCTCGGACTACCTGGCGGTGGACGTCGACGCCGAGACGATCCTCGCGGCCGTCGAGGAGGCGTCGCCCGGCGGGCCGGACGTGATGTTCGGGGACTACCTGCTGATGTACCGGGCCCTGGCCGGCCCCGAGGAGGCCACGGCCGCCTGGGAGGACGCGCTCGCCCTGCCCGACACGTCGGTCGACGACGGCAGCTCGCGCGCCTACCTGCTGGCGTGGCTCGCGGCGCACGGCGCCTGAGTCGCAGGGCAGGAACAGCACCGGGGCCGGGCGCGCACGTCGCACCCGGCCCCGGTCGTCCTACGCGGTGCTGCCCGCAGGCTCCGGCGGTCGCACCAGGTGGGCGACGGCCACGACGAGCAGCGCGACGAGCGCGACGTTGCGGGCCGCGAGGACGAGCGTCGTGAACGCCAGCCCGTGGATGACGTCGGCGTACCACCACGGGAAGACCCACTGCGTGGCGGCGGCGACCACCAGCAGCGCGACGGCCGTGCGGCGCCACCAGGGCCGGCCCAGCGCGAGCGCGACGGCGACGGGCGGCGCGAGCCACGCGATGTACTGCGGGCTGCCCACCTTGTTCGCGACGATGAGCACGAGCGAGAGCAGGAACGCGCCGCGCACGACGAAGTCCCCGCGCAGCACGTCGTCCGACCAGAACCGGGCCCCGTCGCGCCGCCGGCACCACCACAGCAGCGCCGCGGCGGCCAGCACCGTGAGCAGCAGCACCACCCCGAGCGCGTCGGCCGTCCCCTGCGTGCCCGGGCCGTGGATCTCGAACGTCACGAGCTGCCGGTGGAAGGTCCGCCGGATCTCGGACGAGACCAGCCCGGCGACGAGCCAGGGCGTCGCCGCGACCGCCTCGAGCTGCAGCCCGCGCGCCTCCTGCTGCAGGACGAACGACGCCACCTGGTCCCCGCCGCCCAGCGCGACGACCGTCCCGACGACCGCCGCGCTCACCGCCAGGCCCGGCAGGACGACGTCCCGCCAGGGCCGGCGCGCCGCGAGCAGCAGCGGCAGCCCGGCGGCGGCCGGGGCGACCTTGATCCACGTGCCCGCCGTGAGGAGCGCCGCCGACGTGCGCGGATGGGTGAGCGCGACGAGCAGGGCGACGACCGTCAACGGTGCGACCAGGCCGTCCAGCCGGCCGACCGCGACGGGCCCGAGCAGCAGCAGGAAGCCGAGCCACCACGTGGCGGCCGTGCGACCCGACGGGCGCCGCAGCAGGAACGCGACGGCGACCGCGTCGAGCAGCACGACCAGCCCGGACCACGCCAGGGCGTACGGGGCGTCGGGCGTCGCGCCCACGACCGCGGGCAGCAGCATCGGCAGCAGCGCCCCCACCGGGTACACCCACGGGCCGTCGAGCACGGGCCAGTGCCCCAGCTCCAGACCCAGCCGCATCCACCGCCGGTACAGGTCGACGTCGCCGAACGCCCCGCTCACGCCGCTCACGCCCAGGTACGTCAGCCAGGCGTGCACCGCGACGAACAGCAGCCACACCAGCGGGGTGCGCAGGCGCACCGGGACGGCAGGGCGGACGGCGGGCAGGGGCGTCGCGGTCGCCGGGTCGATCGGGCGTGCGAGTCCGGACAGGACGACCTCCGGGGTCGGCGTGGGACGAGGCGGCGCCAGGCTACGGGACCCCGGGTGCGCGGCAGGTGTCCGGCAGACGACGGGCCGGGTCGCGCACGGCGGACGTCTGGGCCCGAGGAGGCCGCGGCGGCCTGGACCGACGCGCTCGCGCTACCCGACACCTCCATCGACGACGGCAGCTCCCGGTCGTACCTGCTCGCCCGGATCGCCGCGCACGGCACGCGACTCGTCGGCGGCTGGTCCCTCACCGTCCGCCGACGCCCCCTCGTCCGCCCCGGCGTCCGCCGCGGGCGCCGGTCGCCGTACGAGCTGCCGGACGACGACGACGAGCAGGGCGACCACGGCGAGGTTGCGTCCCGCGAGGAGCAGCGTCGGGCCGGGCGCGGCGTCGTCGACGAGGGCGTTGTACGTCCACGGGTAGGTGAGCTGCGTCGCACCGGCGACCACGAGCACGCCCCACGCCGTGACGCGCCACCGGGGCAGACCGAGCGCGAGGGCCACGGCCACGGCCGGGGCGAGCCACGCGACGAACTGCGGGCTGCCGACCTTGTTGATCACGAGCAGCACGAGCGTCAGGGCGAGCCCACCGCGGACGACGAAGTCGGCGCGCATCGCGGAGTCGGTCCAGAACCGCTCGCCCGCGCGGCGGCGAACCCACCACAGCAGCGCGGTGACGGCGAGCACCGCGACGAGCAGCGCGGGTGTGGCTGCCTCGGCGACGGCACGCGCGCCCGGCGCGCTGATCTCGAACGTGAAGATCTGGTCGTCGTACGTCCGGACCACCTGGTCGGACCAGATGCCCGCGACCATGAAGGGCGTCCCGAGGATCGACTCGATCTGCAGGTCGCGCTGGCGCTGTGCGGTGACGAACGACAGCAGGTCCGCCCCGCCGCCGCGCGCGACGACCGTCCCGACGACGACCACGCACACGGCGAGGGCTGGCACGACGACGTCGCGCACCGGCCGGCGGACCGCGAGCACCAGGGGGAGCACCGCGGCCCCGGGGGCGACCTTGATCCAGGCGCCCGCGGTGAGCAGCGCCGCGGAGAGCCGCGGGCGGGAGAGCGCCACGAGCAGGGCGACGACGGTCAGCGGCGCGACGAGCCCGTCGAGACGTCCCAGGCCCGCCGGGCCCAGCAGGGCGATGAACGCGACGAACCACAGCGCCGCGACCCGCCCGTGCGGGCGGCGCAGCAGCAGCGCCACCGCCACGGCGTCGAGGACCGAGACGAGCACCAGCCACGCGAGGTAGTACTGACCGCCGTCGGCCAGCCCGGCGAACCCCGCGACGACCATGGGCACGATCGCGCCCGCGGGGTAGACCCACTCGTAGTCGAGGACCGGCCAGTGGCCGTCGATGAACGCCATGTAGGCCCACCAGCGGTACATCCCGAGGTCGCCGAGCGTCCACTCCCACACCACGAGCCCCACGTGGGCGACCCACGCGTGGGCGAGGAGGAACGCGAGCCACACGAGCGGGGTGCGCCACTTCTCCGGCGGCGCGGCCCGTGCGAGCCGTCCGGGCGCGGTGCGAGGTGACGCCCCTGACGGTGCGGACATGGGTGCCCCTTTGCCTCGGCGCGACGATGCCGCGCCAGGTTACGCGACCACGGTCGCGTCAGGGACGATCCGGGAGGAACGCCGCAAACCCTCCGCCTCGGCGCCGGTTCCGCGTCCTCGACGCGCGTCAGGCGACGCGCGGTGGTGGGAGGAATGCGTCGTCCGTGAGGGACGCGTCGTGCACCGGACGTCCGTCCCTGATGCCACCGGTCCGCGCTCGCTACCCTCGCAGACGGGCGAGGACCACGCGACGCGAGGAGCAGACATGAGCGGCTGGGGCTGGACCGTGCACGGCGACGGGCGGACCGTCCGGCCCGGTGAGGTGGTGGCACCCGAGGAGCGGCTCGCGTGGGGCCGCACCATCGGCATCGGCATGCAGCACGTCGTGGCGATGTTCGGCGCGACGTTCCTCGTGCCGCTCATCACGGGCTTCTCGCCGCAGACGACGCTGTTCTTCTCCGCGGTGGGCACCGCGCTGTTCCTGCTGGTGACGCGCAACCGCCTGCCCAGCTACCTGGGCTCGAGCTTCGCGTTCATCGCCCCCGTCATGGCGGCGACCGCCACGGGCGGGCAGTCGGTGGCGGTCGGCGGCATCCTCGTCACCGGCGTCGCGCTGGTCGCCGTCGGCCTCGTCGCGCACCTCGCCGGGACGCGTTGGATCGACGCGCTCATGCCCCCGGTCGTCACGGGCACGATCGTCGCGCTCATCGGCCTGAACCTCGCGCCCGTGGCCTGGGGGACGTGCGACGACGCGGGCACGTGCTCCGGCTTCCGCGCCGCACCCGTCACCGCGACCGTCACGCTGCTCGCGATCGTGCTGGTCACCGTGCTGTTCCGGGGCATCCTCGGTCGCCTGTCGATCCTCGTGGGGGTGCTCGTCGGGTACGCCGTGGCCCTCCTGCGCAGCGAGGTCGACCTCGAGCCCGTCCGCGACGCCGCCTGGGTGGGGCTGCCGCCGTTCGTCGCCCCCACGTTCGACCTCGCGGTCCTCGGCCTGTTCCTGCCCGTCGTCCTCGTGCTCGTCGCGGAGAACGTCGGGCACGTGAAGTCGGTCGCCGCGATGACGGGCCGGGACCTCGACCCGGTCATCGGTCGCGCGCTCATGGCCGACGGCCTGGCGACCACGCTCGCCGGCACCGGCGGCGGGTCCGGCACCACGACGTACGCCGAGAACATCGGCGTCATGGCCGCGTCCCGCGTGTACTCGACCGCCGCCTACTGGGTGGCCGCCGCGACCGCGCTCGTCCTGGCGCTCTCGCCCAAGTTCGGCGCCGTCGTCGCGACGATCCCCGCGGGTGTGCTCAGCGGTGCCGCGACGGTCCTCTACGGCATGATCGGCCTCCTCGGCGCGCGGATCTGGGTGCAGAACCGCGTCGACTTCTCCGCCCCGGTGAACCTCATGCCGGCGGCGGTCGCGCTCGTCGTCGGCATCGCGAACTTCACCTGGCAGGCCGGTGACCTGCAGTTCGAGGGCATCGCGCTCGGTACGGCCGTCGCGATCGGGCTCTACCACCTCATGCGGGCGGTGGCCCGGTGGCGCGGCACGCACGACGAGCCGGCGACGCCCGCCTCCGTGCCGGGCGGTGACGAGCTGACGCGCGACGAGCTGACGCGCGACGAGCCGACGCGGGACGAGCCGACGCGCTGAGGGCGTCAGCCCTCCGGGGGCGCCTCGCCCTCGACGGGGGCCTCGCCCTCCACCGGGGCCTCGCCCTCGACGGGTGCCTCGCCCTCGGGTGGGGCCTCGCCCTCGGCCGGCGGCACCGCGGGGACCGCGGTCATCTCGGCGAACGGGGTGCAACCCTCGGGCCCCACGAGCGGAGCGGCCGGGTCGAGCAGGACCTCCTCGACCGGCAGGAGCCCCATGAACTCGGAGCCCACGACCAGGTCGATGCGCGCGTCCAGACGGTCGGCGAGCTGCAGGACCGCGTCCGGCAGATAGGCCTGCAGCGTGTACGCCGCCGCGATGCCGTTGGCGCCGTAGATGATGCGGGCGACCCCGGCGATGTCGGCGGGCGCGTTGTCGGTGGTCCCGATGACGAAGCCGCGCTCGGTCAGCGCTGACGCGGTCTGACCCGCCAGGCCGGCCTGCCCCGCGCCGTTGTACACGTCGACGGTGATCTGCGCGGCCGGGACCGGGAGGGCACCCTCCGGCGGGCAGTACGTCGCGAAGGACTCGGCGGCGGTCGTCGGCTCCACCGAGAACTCGCGCTCGAAGAACGGCAGCGACAGGCTGTCGGTGTAGAGGGCGGCCGAGCCGAGCCCGGCGACCGCCAGGGCGGCGAGCAGCACGCCGAACACGACGGCCTGCCGCTCGTGCATGTGGCGGCGCCGCAACGCGCGCGCCCGGTCCTGATCGCTCACGCGGCCCCGTCCCTCACTCGCCCCGGCTCGCGGCGGTCACGTCCACCACCAGCACCCGCGCGTGCAGCAGCGCGCGCTGGTGGAGGGCGGCGCGCACGGCACGGTGCAGACCGTCCTCGAGGTAGAGGACGCCCCGGTACTCGACGACGTGGGCGAACAGGTCGCCGTAGAACGTCGAGTCCTCGGCGAGCAGCGCGTCGAGGTCCAGGTTGCGCTTCGTCGTGACGAGCTCGTCGAGCCGTACCTGACGCGGTGGGACGTCCGCCCACTGCGCGGGGGTCGTCAACCCGTGGTCCGGGTACGGGCGCCCCTCGCCCACCGCCTTGAAGATCACGGGCCGAGTCTAGGGGGTGCGGGGCGCTGCCTCTCGGACCGTCCGCGCCGCGTCACCCGCGCGCCACGACGACCGGGCCGTCCGCCGCTGTGGGGCGGGCGGGTGACCTCCGCGCCGCGGCGCCGCGGCGCGCGGAGCCGGTGGGTACAGTCGCGGGCATGCCGTCGCTGTACGCGCTCAAGCCCTGGTACACCCGGCGGCTGCACCGGTTCGTCGACGGGGCGGTCGCCCGCGGCACGTCACCGGACACCTTCACGGTCGTGGGCGTCGTCGGCGCGGTGCTCGCGGCCGTCGCCCTCGCGCTTGGCTGGTGGCCCGCGGCCCTCGTGCTGCTGGCCGTGCGCCTCGCGGGCGCGAACCTCGACGGTGCGGTCGCGCGGGCACGCGGGGTGTCACGGCCGTGGGGGTTCGTCCTCAACGAGCTGGGCGACCGGTCGTCGGACCTGCTGATGTTCGCCGGGCTGGCGGTGCTGGCCGTCCGCACCGGTGGTGACGCGGTCGGCGGCCTGACGCCCCTGGCGTGGGTGCTCGTCGCCGCGCTCGCCGCGACGCTGCCGACGTTCGTGTCGCTGGCCGGCGCCGGTGCGGGCGCGCCGCGGCTCAACGGCGGCCCGCTCGGCAAGACCGAACGGTGCGCGTTCGCGGTGCTCGCGTCCGCCGTGCCGACCCTGCTCCCCGGTGTCGCCGTCGTGGTCGTCGTCGGCTCGGTGCTCACCGCCGTCGTGCGCGCACGACGCATCCGCCAGGCCCTGGCCGCCGGTCCGGGCGCGTGAGCGTCGACCCGACGCAGCGCGACGGGGTCGCCGACCCGCTCGCGGCGTGGACCGGCCTGGACCGCACCGCCTACGCGCTCGACCTGCGGCTCGGCGACTGGCACCTCGACCTCGACGGTCGGGCCGTCTTCCTGTTCGTGCTGACCGCCGCGATCCTCGCGGTCGCCGCCGTCCCCGTGCTCGCGTCCCGCCGGCCGGAGCTGCGGCGCCGCTGGACGACGTGGGCGATGATCCTGCCCGTCATCGGCATCCCGATGTGGCTCGGGCCCGGCCCGACGACCCTGCTGGCGGTGCTGCTCGCGCTGCAGGCCGTGCGGGAGTTCGCCGCCATGACGCGGTTGCCGCGTCCCGAGACCGTGATCCTGCTCGTGCTGGCCGTGGCCTACCCCGTGGCGGCCTGGCTCGACCCCGGGCTGCTGGCCCTGGTGCCGCTGATCGCGCTGCTGTGCGCCGTGCCGGCCGTGCTGACGGGCGACCTCGACCGCGGCGTCGAGCGCGCGACGGGCGCAGCCTTCGGGTCGATCTGGCTGTGCTGGTCGCTCGCGCACCTCGTGCTCGTCGGGTCCGACGCGTTCCTGCTGTGCTTCGCGGCGGCCGCGACGGACGTCGCCGCGTGGTGCGGGGGGCAGGGGCTCAAGAGGTTCGCGTGGGCGCGGCGGCCGCTGTCGCCGCTGAGCCCCAACAAGACCGTCGGCGGGCTCGTCGGCGCGGCCGTCGGCGGCACGCTCGTGCTCGTCGTGCTCGGAGCGGTGTCGGTGGGCCTGGTGGTCGCCGTGGTGCTCGGCTGTGTAGGAGGAGATCTGGTGGAGTCCATGGTGAAGCGACGCGCAGGGGTCAAGGACGCGGGCACGTGGCTGCCCGGGTTCGGCGGGCTGCTCGACCGGGTGGACTCGCTGCTGCTCGTCCTGCCGCTCGCGTGGGTGCTGGCATGAGCGAGGACCGGCCCGCGACGGGCTCGGTCGAGGGTCACGCGGTCGAGGGTCACGCGGACGAGGATCACGCGCACGACCCGGCGGCCGCGCTGCGGCGGCTGCGTCGGCGCGTCGGGCTGCCGCCGGGCTTCAACCTCGCCGGGGCGGTCCGGCACGTCGCCTGGCGCAACACGTTCCACCTGATCGGCGGCTTCCGGGTCGTCGGCTCGGCGCCCTACGAGGCGATGGTCGTCGTCGCGAACCACCAGTCGCATGCCGACACCCCGGCGCTCATCGCCGCGTTCCCCGCGCCGTACAAGCCGGTCGTCGTCGCTGCCGGCGACTACTGGTTCGACGACCCGTGGAAGGCGCGGCTCCTCAAGCTCGCCATCGGCGCCGTGCCCGTGCGCCGGCACGGCGGCGGCGGGTACGAGTCGCTCATCGAGGGCGCGACCGAGGTGCTCGGCTCGGGGTCGAGCCTGCTGGTGTTCCCCGAGGGCACGCGGTCCACCGACGGGCAGCTGGGCCGGTTCCGCAGCGGCGCGCTGCGCATCGCCCAGGAGTTCGACGTGCCGATCCTGCCCGTCGCCGTGGTCGGCACGCGGGAGCTGCTCGCCAAGAAGGGGCGCCTGACGCCGGGGCCCGTCGAGGTGCGCGTCGGGCACCCGCTGGACCCGCACGAGCTCACCGACATGGCGCCCCTGGTCGCGCAGATCGAGGGGATGCTCGCGGCCGGCCCGCCGGTGCCGTCGCGCTCGCGGACGTGGCGCGTGCTGCGCAACGTCATGTCCGGGCCGGCCGGCATGGTCGGGGCCGTGGCCTGGGGGTTCGCCGAGGCCGTGAGCCTGCCGGTCACCTCCGAGATGTACCTCGTGCTCGTCGCCGCGTCGCACCCGCGGCGCGTGGTGCCGGCCGCCGCATGCCTGGCCGTCGGGTCCGTCGCCGGGATCCTCGTGACCCGCGCGCTCACGGCCCGCGGCGAGCAGCCGCCCGCGCCGCTGACCACGCGCGCGATGCGCGAGCGCGCCGCCGCGGACCTCGCCGCCGCCGGCGCGCGCGGCATCTGGCGCCAGGCCCTCAACGGCATCCCCGTCAAGGTGTACGCGGCCGCCGCGGGGGACGCTCGCGTGCCCGCGGGACCGCTCGCGGCGCACGCGCTCGGGGCGCGGGGGGTGCGGTCGCTGGCGGTGGGGGCCGCCGTCGGTGCGGCGGCCGGGGCGGGTGCGCCGTTGCTGCGGCGGTTCTACGGTCCGTACCTGGCGGTGGCGGGCGCGACGTTCGCGGTGGGGCTGGGCCTCGTCGTGCGGCGCTGGAGCCGCTGACCCTCAGCCGGCCAGGTGCGTGACGAGGACGGCCAGGCCCACGGCGGCGGCGATGCTCCCGACCTGGATCCCGGTGACGACCAGCGCCAGCCCGCGGGCGTCGCGCCGGGCCGCGGCGTCGGCCGTCGCACGATCGGCACCCGGGGCCAGCAGCGGGTCGACCTCCGAGCGGTTGCGCAGCTCGAGCGCGGTCGTGACCGCCAGCAGCGCGAGCGCGGCGACGGCCACGGGCGGTGCGGGCAGGGTGCCGATGTGCCACGTCCGCGCCAGCAGCGCGAGACCGACCAGGGCCCCCATGAACGCCATGCTCAGCAGCCAGATCCGCCAGAACGAGCTCGCGACCAGGTAGCGCAGCAGCGGCGTGCCGTGCCGCTGGACGACGAACGGCAGCGTGAGCACCGCGAGGACGAGGGCCACCGTGCCCCCGGTCACGTCGACCGTCCCGTCGCCGAACCACTCCACGACGCCGTCGATCGCGACGACCAGCCCGGCACCGCCGAGCGCGAGCGGCACCATCTCCCGCGGGTCGTCAGGTGTGGGCCGCCCGGCGGTCTCGGCGATCTGCACGGCGTACTGCACGGGGTCGCCGAACGCGTCGCGCGCGCTGGTGCCGGAGTCGACCACGTGCGCGTCCACCTCGGTCAGCACGTCGCCGATCGCGGCGCCGGGCACGTCCCGCAGCCGCAGCTCGACGACGAAGTCGTCGGCCCAGGACTTCTCGACGTGGGGGGCGAGCTGAGTGATCTCGGTGCTCATCGGGAGGCCTCCGGGCGTGTGGCGGACGTGGGATGCGGGGACGGCGGGCGCGGCTCAGCGCGGCAGCAGGGCCAGCAGGCCAGCGGCGAGCAGCGCGACGGCAGGCAGCGCCGCGCTCAGGAGGACCGAGGTGCGGCGGGCTCGTCGCGCCCCCTCGGCGTCGTCGTCCCCGGGTCCTGTGACGGCGTCGTTCGTGGCACCCAGAGCGTGCAGGGCCGCGGCGCCCGCCGCCAGCAGGATGACGCTGACCAGGACGACCGGGGCCGCAGCTGCTGTCAGTGCACCGCCCGGCAGGAGCGCCGTGTAAGCGAGGACGAGCGCGATCACGGAGCCCGCCAGCCCCGCAAGCCACCACCGGACGCGCGCAAGGCGACCCAGCACCGCGGCCGGTGCGAAGCACAGGGCGACCGCGACGAGCAGCGTGGCGATCACGCTCGCCGCCATGCCGCCGGAGAGTGCGAGGGGCTCGCCGTGCAGCCACGGCGGCACCGCCCACACGACCCCCACGACTCCTGCGGTCTGCACGACGACGGCGGCCCCGTCCCGTACCGGCGTGCGACGGCGGGGCAGGACCCCGGCGATCCCGCGTGCGTACGCGACTGGGTCGCCGAACGCCGTCTCGGCGTCCTGGCCGGCGTCGACGCAGTGCGCCTCGACCTCGGCAAGGGCGTCGCCGATCGAGGCCCCGGGCACGTTGCGCAGCCGCAGCTCGACGACGAAGCCGTCGCGCCAGCGCGGCTCGACGTGGGGGGCGAGGGTGGCGGGGTCGGTGCTCATCGGGAGACCTCCGGTTGCGTGACGAACGACTGGGTGAGGTCGGCGAAGCGGGACCAGCGCGCGCCCTCGTCGTGCAGGTGGGTGCGCCCCGCGTCGGTCAGGGCGTAGTACTTGCGGCCGGGGCCGCCGTCGCCCGGGCGCCACTCCTCGTCGAGGAGCCCCGCGGCGTGCAACCGGCCGAGCAGGGGGTACAGGGTGCCGCCCTTGATCTCGCCGAGACCCGCGGCGGCGAGCCGCTGGGCGATGTCGTAGCCGTAGGTGGCGCCGTCGGCCAGGACGCGCAGTGCGCACAGGGACAGGACCCCGCGCAGCCACTCGCCGGGCCACTCGCCGACGGCGTCGGACGACGGCCCGTCGGGGACGGGTGCGGTGCGGCTGACCATGGCTAGACAGTACGACTGACTAGATCGTCACGCAACCTAGCCCCGCGTCGCCGACCGGCACACCAGTCCCCGTCGGCCGGTCGAACAGGTGACTGGTGTTCCGGTGGGCGGCGGGGGTGGCGCGACCGGAACATGGGTCCCCGTCTGCCGGCCGTTTCAGGGAGCCGTGTTCCGGTCGGCGGGGTGTGGCGCGAGCGGGACATGGGTCCCCGTTGGGAGGCCCATTCGGGGAGCGGTGTTGCGCTCGGCGGGGTGGGGGACGGGGCCCGGGAGCGGGGTTCGGGGGCTCGCGACCATGGTGGTGCGTCGGCGACGGGGTGGCCGGAACGCAGAAGGCGCCCCGACCAGTGGTCGGGGCGCCTTCCGGTGAGCCCGTGGGCTCGGGGTGCTCGTCGCTCAGGCGGTGGTGACGTTCGAGGCCTGCGGGCCCTTGGGGCCGGCCTGCACGTCGAACTGCACGCGCTGGTTCTCCTCGAGCGAGCGGTAGCCCTGCGTCTGGATGGCCGAGTAGTGGACGAACACGTCCGGGCCGCCATCCTCGGGGGCGATGAAGCCGAAACCCTTCTCGGCGTTGAACCACTTCACGATGCCAGTGGGCACGTCATTCTCCTCATGCGGCTACTACGGACCCGACGACCGGGACCGGTGAATCACGGTGGTCGTCGTCCGCTCCGGAGAACGGGACAAACAAAGCACTGCGACTACGAGAGACAGCCTAGCGGCACAGATCGCGCCCGCGCGAGGGGTTGGTACCACGATCTTGCGGGCCTCCCGGCCACGCGTCACCGGACCGTGGCGGCCAGCCGCAGACGGTCGCCGAGCTCCACGTCGTCGACGCGCAGCGCCAGCCCGCGCGCTGCCGGGAACGCCTCGCCGACCAGCGGGCCCAGGCGGTCGAGGTCGACCTCGACGACGGTCGCGCCGCCCGCGGTGTGCACCGTCGCGACGCCCGGGGGCAGCTTGCCCAGCTGCCCGCGGACGGCGTCCGTCACGAACCCGCTGAGGTCCATGCGCAGCACCGGGTGCGACGCGACGACCGCCACCTGCCAGGTGCGGCCCGTCACCCCACGGTCCTCGACGCGCACGTCGACGGGTCCCGCCAGCCGCGTCGCCATGCGGACGGCACCGGGGACCCCCGGCAGCTCGTGCACCTTGACCTGGGCGCGGACCAGGCGGGCCTCCCCGCGCACGTCGGTCACGGCGGACGGGATCGCGTCGGCCGCACGGGCCAGGGTCAGGGCCTCGTCGAGACCCAGGGTGAGCTCCATGCCGCCAGGTTACGGCGGGACGTCCGGTCCTGCGGCGCGTGCGGCGCTGGTGGACGATGGGGGTGACCCGTCCCGCGCCGAGCGCGCCCACCCCGGAGGTCCGACGTGCACCTGCAGAAGAAGTGGCTGGCGATGAGCACCGGTCGGCGCGTGGTGGTGTCCCTCGTCGGCGCCGCCCAGATCGCCCTGACCACCGCCGCCTACCGCGACCTCGTCCGCCGCCCCGCGGACCAGGTGAACGGTCCCAAGTCCGTGTGGGCGATCGCGCTGCTCGTCAACTGGGTGGGCCCGCTGGCCTACTTCGCCAAGGGCCGCATCTCGTCCTGACGCGCCTCACCCGTCGACGAGCCGCAGCCGCACGCGCACCACGTCGCCGACCGCGACGCCGGCGGCCGTCCGGACCGCCTTCTTGACCGGCAGCACGAACGTCTCGCGCACCTTGTCCGGGAACAGCGACGTGCGCCACGTCGTCGGCCCGAGCGTCACCTCGACCCGGACCGAGCCGAACCCGCCCTGCCGGCCGCGCGTCACCTCGTCCACCTGGTCGGCGACGTCGAACGGCAGGGCCGCGAACACCCACGACCCGTTCTCGACCTGCCACAGGGTGACGTCGACCTCGTACTCCGGCACGGCCGCGACGCTACCGGCACCCGCCGACACCGGAGCCCGGGCCGCTCGCGGTCACGGCGTCGACGACCCCGGCCGCGCCCGGCGAGGCCGCGATCTGCTCGGCCAGCCGCTGCGCGCTCGCCCGGTACGACGGGTCGGTGCGGACCGTGCGGACGGCGTCGCGGACCCGGTCGGCAGTCGGCCGGTTGCCACGCAGGCGGACGCCGGCGCCGGACCACGCGACGCGCGCCCCCACCTCGGCCTTGTCCTCCGTGGCGCCCGCGACGACCAGCGGGACGCCGTGGGCGAGCGCCCAGTGCACCCCGCCGTACCCGCCGTTGGTCACCATGACGTCGGTGCGGGGAAGCAGGGCGGGGTAGGGGAGCATGCGCTCGGCACGCACGTTCGCGGGCAGCGGGCCGAGGTTCTCGACCGGGGCGCCGCCGGTCGCGGCGACGACCAGCACGTCCTCGTCGGCCAGGGCGTCGATCGTGGGGCGCAGCAGCTGGGCCGGGTCGTCGTTGGCGACCGTGCCCTGCGTGACGTGCACGACCGTGCGCCCGTCCAGGTCCGACCACCACCCGGGCAGGGTCGCGGGGTCGACGGTCACGCTGCCGGGGCGCGGGACGCCCGTCGGGCCGAGGAGCCGGAACGTGTCGCCCAGGAGCGGGCGCGGGTACTCGAACCCGGGGACGGTGAGCTGGACGGTGACGTCGGCGCTGGCCGCCCAGCCGAACAGGAAGCCGGCCGGCGGACGTGCACCGATGTCGCGCATCGCGCGGACGGCCGCGACCTGGGCGGGCCGCAGCGCGCCCCGCTCCACGGCGGCCCGCACGAGCGCGTCGCGCACCCGACCGCCCAGGCCCGGCATCGGGGTCAGGCCGGGGCCGAACGGCGGCACGCCGGGGTGCGGCGTCGCGGACGGGAAGATGCCGACGACGACGGTGCGGGGGCGCTGCGCGGGCGGGCGGGTGGTGATCGCGAAGGCGCCGAGGAACAGCGGGTCGAAGACGAGGGCACCTACCGTGCCGTCGGTGCCGTCGGCCTCGTCGAGGATCGCGTCGAGTGCCGCGACCTGCGTGGCGATGCGCCTGATGAACAGCTCGGTCAGGTCCCAGCGCATGGCGGCGGCGCCGGTGCGGCCGGCCCGCTCGGGGTGGTCGACGTCGAGCGTGCGCTCGTCGAAGCCGGCGTCGGGCGGCAGGGGAGCGAGCTCGGCGCCGGTGGCCTCGACCTCGGTGCGGAACCGCTCGGCGGTGAGGAACCGCACGCGGTGCCCCGCGTCGACGAGCGCGCGGGCCACGGGCAGCAGCGGGCTGACGTGCGCGTGGACGGGGCAGGCCGCGACGACGGTGGTGGGGCGCATGTCGGTCCTCCGGGGCGGGGGCGGCAGCACCCAGGGCACAGGGACGAGGGTGTCGGCACCGCGTCTCGAGCATGGCAGCCCCCGGCGACGCGGTCACCGCGGTCGGCCGGCAGGCTGCCCCTACTGGTCGCGTCGCCCTCACTGCGGGCGCGTGGCCCTGCCGTCGAGCCACAGCGTGTCCGACGCGTCGCGGTGCGTGCCCGTGCCGCCGACGTGCGTGGTGCCGATCGTGGGGCCCTTGGTGATGACGTGCACCATCGCCATCCCGTGCCCGCGCCCCAGCCCGTAGTCGTCGGCCAGCCACGCCAGGATGGGCCCGGCCTTGGTCGAGGCGTCGAACCCACGGCCGTGCGCGAGGTCCACGAGCTCGCGCGGCGTGAGCCCGGTCTTCTCCTCGACGGCGTCGAGATAGGCCTGGAACGACATGCGGTGCTCCTTGGGTCGTGGTGGTGGGGGAGTAGACCGGCGAGGGTGCGCGGACTCATCGGTGTCTCCGCGGCCGCCACTGTCGAGCCGCGCGCGGCGCGACGACCGGCCCGACGTCTCAGAGGACCCAGCCGACCACCGTCACCGCGCCGACGACCATCAGGGCGACGAGGACGAGGGCACCCAGCAGGCACCCGACGGTGCCGAGGTCGTCCCGCCGGGATCCTGCGGCCTCACGCCCCGACGTCTCCCAGTCGAGCTTCCTGCCGGCCTTGTCCTGCGCCCGCGTGCGGACGTCGAGCAGCCGCTGCCGCGCCGCCTCCGTCCCGGCGGCGTCCTCGGGGCCGCGCCACCGCAGCGCCCGCATGATCCGCACCGCGTCGTCGCCGCAGGCGCGCTCGAACGCCGCCACCTCCTCCGGGTCGCGGTCCTCGCCGAGGTACGACCAGCGTCCCGCCTCGACCAGGTTGCCCTCGAGCCGGTAGACGTCGGCCAGCCGGTCCCGCGCGTCGAGCCGGTGCGGCAGGCTCTGGACCAGGCTCCGTAGCCGGGTGCGCGCCATCTCGACGTCGCCGAGGCGCAGGTCCTCGTCGACCTTCGCCAGGGTCCGCTCCACGGTCACGGCGTGACTCTAGGAGGGTGGCGTCGGGGCGCCGTACGGATTTCGGCGGGCGCGGGCGGCCGACCATGGTCACCAGGCCCGGAGTCTGTGACCATGAGGCGGTGAGCACCGCGGGTGCCGCACGACGGCACGCACCGGTGGGCGCGACCCTCAGGAGGACGGACCGCGCCGACTCCCGGGCGCCAGCGTGGTCGCCGACGGGGCCCGCCGCGGTGCTGGAGCAGCTCCAGCAGGTGGGCGGCAACGCCATGACCGTGCGCCTCGTGCGCTCCCTCGCGACCGGTCCCGGCGCCCCGGCCGACGAGCTCGCCGGGCGGATCAGCGGTCGGGTCGGTGGTGGCGAACGCCTCGCCCCCGACCTGCAGCGGCGGTACGGCGACGTCGTCGGGCCCGACGCGCTCGCCGGGGTCCGGGTGCACCGCGACGCCGAGTCCGCCGACCTCGCCCGGTCGCTGGGTGCGCGGGCGTTCACCGTGGGCGCCGACGTGTTCTTCGGCCAGGGCGAGTACCAGCCGGGCACCCGCGGGGGGTCCCACCTGCTCGCGCACGAGCTCGTCCACACCGTGCAGGCACCCGCCGCGCCCGCCGCCACCGGCCTGACCGTGAGCGACCCGGCCGACGCCCACGAGGTGGCCGCCGAGCGGGCGGCGGCGCAGTGGGTCGCGGGCTCCTCGCCCGCGGACGCCCCGGTCGGCCGCTCGGCCGGGATCGCCCGCCAACCCACGGGCGCCCACGTGCCCGATCCCTCCGAGCGCTACGGCGCGCTGCTGCTGCCCAGCCTCGACGAGGCCGACAGGGTGAGGCTGGACCAGGCGACGGGCGGCGCCCACCTGGTCGACATGATCACGCGGCGGGACAGGGCCCGGACCGAGCTCGCGGCGCTCGCGGACGACGCGCAGGACCGCTCGGGGGTCGACCCGGCCGCCACGAGCGCGCGCCAGGCGCTGGCGGCCGTGGAGGCCGACCTCAGCGCGCAGATCGGGGCCGAGCTCGCCGCGCTCGACGTCCCGGACGAGCGCACCCTGCTGCAGCTCGTCCACCAGTGGTTCCCGGCCCGCTTCCTGGCGGAGGCCAAGACGGTCGCCGTCGAGATGCTGCAGCACAACGCGGACGAGGCGCGCAGCGAGCTGGAGCGGTACTCCGCCCTCGTGTGCTCGCCGGACATCGACGGCCTGCTCGCAGCCGACCGGATGCTGGCCGAGCTCGCGCCGCAGCCGCTGGCCCTGTCGATCCAGGTGGCCGAGTCCGCGCTGTCGAGGTACGCCCCGGCCGCCGGCGTCCTGACGCCGGAGGAGTTCGCCAGGAGGATCCCGGAGAACGAGCAGTCGGTCATGGTCGACATCGCGAACCTCGACCGGAACCGGCAGCTGCTGGCCCAGCGGGTGCCGATCTACAACGCGGCCCGGTACTCGTTCGGCCGGACGTACCCGATCCTCCTGAGCAGCGCGTACGTGCCGGGGTCGTTCTCGTCGGCGGACCCGACGGAGCTCGGCGCGATGGTCGGCGGGACGGTCACGGAGGTGCTGGCGAACATCGAGCGGGTCCGCGACGCGATCGACGACGACGACCTCAAGGTCTGGAACATGCGGGACGTCCTGCGCATCACCCAGGAACGGCTCGGCGTGACCCACGAGACCCTGATCGCCGCCATCCGGACGCGGATCGAGGCGATCGAGGACGACGAGACCTTCCTGGGGTGGGTCGTGGCGGCGCTCGCGATCACCACGACCCTGCTGGCGGGCATGCTCTTCACGCCCGCGGCGGGTGTGGCCGTCGCGGCGGCCTGGGGCGCGGGCGCGCTGTACGGCAGCATCAACAGCTACCTCGACGAGTCCGCGGCCGAGCACGTCGCCCTCGACGAGGCGGTGGCGGACCTCTCGCTCAACGAGCCGTCGCTGACGTGGGTGCTGCTCGACGCGGCGTTCCTGCTGGTGGACCTGGCGCCGGTCGCGAGGGCACTGCGTCCGGCGGCGCGGACGCTGGCCGCGAACGGCGACGCCGTCGCGCTGTCCGCGTTCCGGAGCCGGGCGACCGCGGCGCTGGGTGAGGACGTCGGTGAGCAGCTCACCGCCCGGGCCGCGAGCCGTTTCGGCATCGGCGCGGCGGGGCTGCAGGTCGCCGAGGCGCGCCTCGTCCGCGCCCGGGCCGTCCTGGCGGGCCTCGACCTGCCCGACGACGCCATCGCCCGGGTCCTGGCGAAGGGTGCCGACGTCAACCAGGTCAAGGGCCAGCTCTTCGAGGAGATCATGCACGTCGACGTCGCCCGACGGATGGCCACGGGCGCGGACGACGTGCTGGGCGTCGCCGACTCCGCGGGCCTGGAGGTGATCGAGGGTCATCGCATCGCCGACCTGGCCGGGCGCCAGCTCACCGACGGCGTCATCGCGCGGCGGTTGCCCGACGGGACGATGGAGCTGGTCACGGTGCTGGAGGCGAAGGCCGGCCGGGGTGCCGCGCAGGGTCTGCGGTCGTCGTCGAGCGGGATCGGCGACCCCGAGGAGTTCGCCCGGTTCGTCATCGAGCAGAACCGGCCCGCCGTCCTCGCGGTGCTGCGCCGGTCCGGGCTGACCGACGACGTGCGGGCGGTCGTCGGGGGCAGTGAGGAGCTGTCCGCCGCGGCCATCGAGGCCGTCGCCGCGGACAAGGGCATGCGCAGGCTCGTCACCCAGGCCGAGCTGGGTGGTCAGGTCCGCAAGGACGTCGAGCGGCTCGCGCCGGGCACGTCCAGCCTGGACGACGTCGCGTCCGAGCTCGACGAGGTGCCGACGCAGATCCTCGTCGACGGGGTGCCGACGACCGTGCGGATGAGCCCGACGCGCACCCGGTTCGTCGGCGTCGTGCCGCAGGACGTCCCGACGGACGCGATCACCACTGCGTTGACGGGCCCGGGTCAGAGGTTCAACTTCACCGCGCTGCAGCTGGGCGGCCGGGCCGCCGACATCACCGACAGGGCGCAACGCCTGATCGCCGACCAGGCGGCCGCGGCGGCGACGGTCCCCGTGCCGTGACGCGTTCCCGGCACTCGCCGGGTGCGTCCGGCCGAGCCGGGCCAGACTTCGCCCATGGAGCGACGGCGGCTGGTGGACGGGTTGGTCGGGGCGGCGGTGGCCGTGCTCGTGATGGTGCTGGTGGTGGTCGTCGCCGTGCTCGCGGTGACGCGGTCGGCGTCGTCGGCAGCGCCGGTCCCGCGCCCGACGACGACGGCGGGGGACGGCAGCGCGGCGGACCAGCCCCCCGACGACCTCGCCGACGGCGACCTGTGGCTGGACGGGATCACCCTGGACGCCCGGACCCTGGCGACGCCCGACGGCATCGTGCACGACGTCGCCGTCACCGGTCAGGACCTGCGGACCGGGGCGGCGGGGCTGGTCGCCGGGGCCCTGACGGTCGACGCCACCGTGCCGTTCGACCTGGTCGCGGGGCAGATCGGGTCCGACGTGCGCGTCGGACCCGTCCCGGGCAGCCCGGACCAGGCGGCCGTGCACCGGTCGTTCGAGGGCCTCGGTCGGGTGCTGGACGTCGAGGCGACCGGGACCGTCACGGTGCGCGCGGGGCGCCTCGTCATCGAGCCGCGGACGATCGACATCGGCGGCCCGGGCTTCCTCGCCGACGCGTTCGGGGCGCTCGCCCGCCGGCTCGTGACGATCGAGCACGAGATCGAGGGCATGCCCGACGGGCTGGTGCTGCACGAGGTGACCGTCCAGGACGACGGGTTCCGCGCGGGGCTGCGCGGCACGGACGTGCGCATCGAGCCGTGACGGTGCCGCAGGGTCAGGGACTCGCGGCCGGCGGGCTCCCCGGGGTCGGGTGCTCGATGTCCAGGCGCACGCGCTGGGCGGCGAAGCGCGTCACCAGGTGCTGCAGCGGGGTGCCGTCGGGCAGGGTGTCGAGCGCCTCGGCCACCAGCACGATCGCGCCGGGCCCGAGGGCGAGCAGCGCGGCCTCCGACGCCGTGGCGTGCCGCGCGCTGACGACGGTCGACGCCCGCACGTAGTCGTCGATGCCGCTCGCGCGCAGCGCGGCCGTGACCGACCCCTCGCGTCCCAGCGTGACGGCGATGTCGGGCAGCCGCGCGACGTCGAACCAGTGCGTGCTCACGGAGATCGGCCGCCCGGCCACCGAGCGGGTCGTCTCGACCCGGACCGCCCGGCCGCCGGGGATCGCGAGCCGCCGGGCGACCTCGGCCGGGGCGTCCTCGACCGCGCTGTCCAGCACGCTGGCGCTGCCGCGGGTGCCGAGGCTGCGCGTCAGGCGGGTGCGCAGCCCGATCTTGTGCAGCCGCACCGGCTCGCCGGTGACGAAGGTGCCGCTGCCGCGCCGGGACTCGACGAGCCCGTCCTCGGCGAGCACGGCGATCGCCCGACGTGCCGTGTGCCGGTTCACGTCGAAGCGCTCGGCCAGCGTGTGCTCGGTCGGGAGGCGGTCGCCCGCGCGCAGCCGGCCGTCGCCGATCTCGACGCGGAGCTCCTCGGCGATCAGGCGCCAGGCCGAGTAGCCGCTGCGCGCGCGGGCGGCGGTGGTGCGATCCGTCACGGCGTGTCCCTCCCGGGTGTCCACAGAAGTTCATCGTCTGGTGCCCTGGGCGTCGACCGCTGGGTCTTCTCCGCCTGGTGGGCTCGGCCTAGCATGTGAGTTATCTAGAACAGTAGACAACTTGAGGGGATGTCGGGCGTGAGGTGCATCGCATCATGACGGTCCAGGACAGCGTGGCAGGCGGTCCGTCGGTCGACGACGTCCGTCGTGCCGCGCGGGTGCTCGCGGGTTCCTCCCATGCCGAGCTGGCGGCGCTGTGGTCGGCGTGGGGTGAGCAGCCCGAGGTCACGTACCTGCGGGCCCCCGAGGCCGGCCTCGTGATGGTGCAGGGCCGGGTCGGCGGCACCGGTGACCGCTTCAACCTCGGGGAGGCGACCGTCACCCGGGCGACGGTGATGCTCAGCGGTGCCGGCGTGGGCGAGGTGAGCGGCACGTCGTACGTCCTCGGCAGCCACCCCGAGCACGCCGGCCTGGCCGCCGTCTTCGACGCCCTGCTGGCCGCACCGGAGCAGCGCGCGCGGGTCCTCACCGACGTGATCGAGCCGCTCGAGCGCGCCCAGGCGGAGCGCGACGCGGCCGCCCAGGGCGACGCACGGAGCACGGTCGTCGACTTCTTCACCGTCGCCAGGGAGCACGCATGAGCACGTCGGTCGCCCACCGCACGCCCGGGTTCGCGCACCCGGTGCGCGACGCGCAGCAGGTGTTCCGCGCCGTGCTCGAGGCGCTCGCGCGCCCCACGACGGCCCAACCCGTCGGCGTCGTCGTCGAGCCCCCGGCCCCGCTGGGCGCCACCGCCGGAGCCGTGGTCCTGGCGCTGTGCGACGAGCAGACGCCCGTGTGGCTCGATCCCGCGCTGCGGGCGGCACCCGCGGTCGGCGCCTGGATCGCCTTCCACACCGGCGCGCGGGTCGTCGACGAGCCCGGGGACGCCGCGTTCGCCGTCGTCTCCTCGCCGTCTGCGGCGCCCTCGCTGGGCGACCTCGCGCAGGGGACGGACGAGGAGCCGCACCGGTCGGCGACGCTCGTGATCGACACCTCCGGCGCGCACGGCACCCAGGCGCTCGTGGCGACCGGACCGGGCATCCCCGAGGTCGCCACGTGGGACGGCGCCGGCCTGCCGCCCGGCTTCCTCGCCCAGTGGCAGGCGAACCACGCGCTCTTCCCGCGCGGCGTCGACGTCCTCCTCGCCGCGGGGACGACGGTGCGCGGTCTGCCACGCACCACCGCGCTGAGCGACGCGCACGAGCATGCGCACGAGCACGCCGACGACGAGAGAGGGGACGCCTGATGTACGTCGCCGTCAAGGGGGGCGAGAAGGCGATCGCCCACGCCCACGCGCTGCTCGCCAAGCGCGGGCGCGGCGATGCCGACGTCCCGCGCATCGACCACGTGCAGGTCCGCGACCAGCTGGGCGTGCTCGTCTCGCGCGTCATGGCCGAGGGCTCGCTGTACGACCCGGACCTGGCCGCGAAGGCGCTGCTGCAGGCGCAGGGCGACGTGCTCGAGGCCGTCACCCTGCTGCGCTCCTACCGCACCACGCTGCCGCGGTTCGGCATCACCCTCGCCGTCGACACCGCCGGCCTGCCCCCGGAGCGCCGCGTCTCGGCGACCTTCAAGGACATCCCCGGCGGCCAGCAGCTCGGCGCGACGTTCGACTACACCCACCGTCTCCTCGCCGACGAGCTCGAGACCCCGGAGCTGCCGGTCCCGGACGCGCCGGCCGGCGAGCCGATGCCCCGCGTCACCGACCTGCTCGGCGTCGACGCCCTCGTCGAGCTGGACCGGCCCGCCGAGGGCTGGACCGACCCGGACCCGGGCGACCTCACCCGCGAGCCGACGGTCTTCCCGATGAGCCGCGCCGAGCGCCTGCAGGCCCTCAGCCGCGGCGACGAGGGCTTCCTGCTCTCGTTGGGCTACTCCACGCAGCGCGGCTTCGGCAACACCCACCCGTTCGTCGGCGAGGTGCGGGTCGGCGAGGTCGAGGTCGAGCTCGACGTCCCGGAGCTCGGGCACGCCGTGCCGATCGGGCGCATCGAGGTGACCGAGTGCCAGATGGTCAACCAGTTCGTCGGCAGCGCCGACCAGGCCCCCCAGTTCACCCGCGGCTACGGCCTCGTCTTCGGACGGGCCGAGCGCAAGGCCATGTCGATGTCGCTGGTCGACCGGGCGCTGCGCCGCGAGGAGTTCGGCGAGCGCGTGGTGTCGCCCGCGCAGGACGAGGAGTTCGTGATCGCCCACGCCGACAACGTCCAGGCCACCGGGTTCGTCGAGCACCTGAAGCTGCCGCACTACGTCGACTTCCAGGCGGAGCTCGGGCTGATCCGCAGCCTGCGCCGCGAGTTCCGGGCCCGCGAGGCGGCCTCGGCGGACGCGTCCGCACGCGGGACCCTGATCGAGGAGAACGCATGACCGCGCCACGGATCGTCTACAACGAGGGCTACCTCGACGAGCAGACCAAGCGGGTCGTCCGCCGCGCCCTGCTCAAGGGTGTCGCCGTCCCCGGGTTCCAGGTGCCGTTCGCGTCCCGGGAGGTGCCGATGCCCCGCGGCTGGGGCACCGGCGGCGTCCAGGTCACCGCAGCGGTGATCGGCCCGTCCGACACGCTCAAGGTGATCGACCAGGGCGCGGACGACACGACCAACGCGGTGTCGATCCGCGCCTTCTTCGAGAAGGTCGCCGGCGCCGCCAGCACGACGCGCACGGACGAGGCCACGATCATCCAGACCCGGCACCGGATCCCCGAGACCCCGCTGGTCGACGGTCAGGTCATCGTGTACCAGGTCCCCATCCCCGAGCCGCTGCGCTTCCTCGAGCCGCGCGAGACCGAGACGCGGCGTCTGCACGCCCTCGAGGAGTACGGCCTGATGTACGTCAAGCTCTACGAGGACATCGCGCGGTACGGGCACATCGCGAAGACGTACGACTATCCGGTGCTCGTCAACGGGCGTTACGTCATGGCGCCTTCTCCTATCCCGAGCTTCGACAACCCGAAAATGCACCGGAGCCCCGCGCTGCAGCTTTTCGGTGCCGGGCGTGAGAAGCGCATCTACGCCATCCCGCCGTACACCGACGTGGAGAGCCTGGGATTCGAGGACTTCCCTTTCGAGCCACAGCGGTTCGACCGGCCGTGCGAGATCTGCGGATCTGCCGGTGTGTATCTCGACGAGGTCGTCATGGACGACCGCGGAGGCGTGATGTTCGTCTGCTCCGACACCGACCACTGCGAGCGCACCACGCAGGCGCGCGAGGGCGACCGGGCCGCCGAGGTGAACGCATGACCGACGAGACGCCCCTGCTGAGCGTGACCGGCGCCGGGCACCGCTACGACGAGCGGTTCGGCTGCCGGGACGTGACCTTCGACCTGTGGCCGGGTGAGGTGCTCGCCGTCGTGGGCGAGTCCGGCTCCGGCAAGTCCACCCTGCTCGGCGTCCTGGCGCAGCAGCTCACGCTGGACGAGGGGTCGATCCGCTACCGCACGGCCGTCCGCCACGACGACGGCGCGGGTGACGGCCTGCTCGACCTGTCGACGCTGAGCGAGCGCGAGGTGCGGCGCCTGTGGCGCACCGAGTGGGGCTTCGTCCACCAGGACGCCACGGACGGGCTGCGGATGCACGTCAGCGCGGGCGGCAACGTCGGTGAGCCGCTCATGGCGAACGGGTGGCGCCACTACGGCGCGATCAGGGCGGAGGCCGACGAGTGGCTGCGCCGCGTCGAGATCCCGGCCGACCGCATCGACGACACGCCCGCCTCGTTCTCGGGCGGCATGCGCCAGCGCGTGCAGATCGCGCGGAACCTCGTGTTCGGCCCGCGGCTGGTCTTCATGGACGAGCCGACGAGCGGCCTGGACGTGTCGGTGCAGGCCCGCCTGCTCGACCTGATCCGCTCGCTCGTCGCCGAGCTCGGTCTCGCGGTCGTGGTCGTCACCCACGACCTCGCCGTCGCGCGCCTCATCTCCCACCGGACGCTGGTGATGAAGGACGGCTTCGTCATCGAGTCCGGCCTGACGGACCGGGTCCTCGACGACCCGCAGGCCGCCTACACCCAGCTGCTCGTCTCCTCGATCCTCCAGGGCTGATCACATGACGTACGACACGACCCCGCCGATGCCCCCCGACGCCACCCTGTCCGTCCAGGACGTCGACAAGACGTTCACCCTGCACCTGCAGGACTCCCAGCGGCTCCCCGTGCTGCGCGGCCTGACCTTCGACGTGCCGCGCGGGGCCTGCGTGGTCCTCGGCGGCGAGTCCGGCGCCGGCAAGAGCACGGTCCTGAAGATGGTCTTCGGCAGCTACGGCGCGGACTCGGGCCGCATCCTGCTGCGGCACCGGCGCTCGACCATGGACCTCGCCGTCGCGCAGCCAAGGCAGGTGCTCGCCGCCCGGCGGGAGACCGTCGGGTACGTGAGCCAGTTCCTGCGTGCCGTGCCACGCGTCCCCGCGCTGGACGTGGTCGCGGAGCCGCTCGTCGAGCGCGGCGTGCCCCGGGAGACGGCGCGTGAGCAGGCCGGCGCGCTGCTGGCACGGCTGAACGTCCCGGAGCGCCTGTGGAACCTGCCGCCCGCCACCTTCTCGGGTGGTGAGCAGCAGCGGGTCAACATCGCGCGGGGCTTCGTCGTCGAGCGGCCGCTGCTGCTGCTCGACGAGCCGACCGCGTCGCTCGACGTGCGCAACCGCGCGGTGGTGATCGACCTGATCCGCGAGCGCCTGGTCACCGGGGCGGCGATGCTGGCGATCTTCCACGACGCCGACGTGCGCGAGGCGGTCGCCGACGTGACCGTCGACGTGCACGCGTTCACCTCGACGCGCCAGGAGGTCGCCGCGTGAGGCGGTACGCCGTGTACGCCGTCCCCGGCGCCCACGACGCCGACGCCGCCGAGGCGCACCGGCTGCGCGCCGCGGTCGAGGCCTGGTACGCCCGCGACGAGCTCCAGGGCCTGACGACCGACGCGCGCCGTTACGGCTTCCACGCCACGCTCCGGTCGCCGATCCGCCTGGCCGACGGGCGCACGGAGGACGAGCTGCGGGCGGCCGCCGACGCGTTCGCCGCGGCACGCCCTCCGGTCGTGATCCCCGGCCTGCGTGCCGCGCCGATCGACGGCTTCCGTGCGCTGCTCCCGGCGCCCGACGACGGCGCCCTCGACACGCTCGCCGCCGCCGTCCTGGCCGAGTTCGAGGACTTCCGTGCGCCGATCAGCGACGCCGACGTCCGCCGCCGCCGTCCCGAGCGGCTCACGCCGCGCCAGCGCGAGCTGTTCGAGCAGTGGGGCTACCCGTACGTGCTCGACGAGTTCCGCTTCCACCTCACCCTCACCGACCCCGTGCCCGCCGAGCGCGCAGCCGAGGTCGACGCCGCCCTGGAGGAGCACTTCGCGGGGCTGACCGGGATCGACGTGCCGCTCACCGCGGTCGTGATCAGTGTCGAGCCCGAGCCGGGCGCCCCCTTCGAGGTCCTCTCCGTCCACCCCTTCGCCGAGTCGATCCTGGAGACCGTCTGATGCCCCTCGTCCTGCGCAACGCCCACATCGTCCTGGCGGACCAGGTCGTCCACGGATCCGTGCGGATCGAGGACGGCGTCGTCGCGGAGATCTCCGACGACCCGCACCTGGACGTCCCCGGCGTCCCCGGCGAGGACATGGGCGCCGACCACCTGCTGCCGGGCCTCGTCGAGCTGCACACCGACCAGGTCGAGGCCCACTACCAGCCGCGCCCCCAGCGGTTCTGGGACCCGATCCCGGCAGTGATCGCGCACGACGCGCAGATGGCGGCGTCGGGCACGACGACGGTGCTCGACTCGCTGCGCATCGGCAGCCTCCCGGGCGAGAACCGGCTGAGCGGCAAGGCGCACACCCTCGTGCCGGCCGTGATCCACGCCGCCGAGGCGGGGCTGCTGCGCGCGGACCACTACGTGCACCTGCGCTGCGAGGTCGCGACGCCGGACGTCGTCGAGGTGTTCGACCAGCTGGGCGGGCACGAGCGGGTCCGCATGGTCTCCCTCATGGACCACACGCCCGGCCAGCGCCAGTACGCCGACGTCGAGGCGTTCCGCACCTACATGGTCGGCAAGCACAGCATGAGCAACGCCCAGTTCGAGGCGCACGTCGCGGAGCTGCACGTGCTGTCGGAGAAGTACTCCGAGGACAACCGCCGCCGGATGACCGAGCGTGCCCGTGAGCGGGGCCTCACGATCGCCGCGCACGACGACGCCACCCAGGCGCACGTCGACGAGGCCGCGGCCGCGGGGGTGCGGATCTCGGAGTTCCCGACGACCGTCGTGGCCGCCCGGGCGGCCCGTGCCGCGGGGCAGCTCGTCGTCATGGGCTCGCCCAACGTCGTCCGGGGTGGTTCGCACTCGGGCAACGTCGGCGCGGCCGAGCTGCTGAGCCTGGGGCTGCTGGACATCCTGTCGAGCGACTACGTCCCGGCCAGCACGCTGCAGGCGGTCTTCCTGCTCGTCGCGCGCGGCGACGTCACCCTGCCGCAGGCCGCGGCGCTGGTCAGCGGCAACCCGGCGCGTGCGGCCGGCCTGGAGGACCGCGGCGTGATCGCGGCGGGCAAGCGGGCCGACGTCGTGCGCGTGCACGCGTACGAGGGGGCGCCGAGCGAGCACCACCCGCTGGGCACCCCCGTGCCGATCGTGCGCGGCGTGTGGCGCGAGGGCCGGCGGGTCGCGTGACGGGTGCGTTCGTCGCCGTCGTCGGGCCGAGCGGGTCGGGGAAGGACGCGATCCTCGAGCGTGCGCGGCAGGCCCTGGCCGACGACGCCGGGATCGTCTTCCCGCGGCGTCGGATCACCCGCCCCGCGGGGCCGGGGGAGGACCACGAGCCCGTGAGCGAGTCCGAGCTCGCCGCTGCCGAGCGGCGCGGCGAGCTCGCGCTGACGTGGCGCGCGCACGGCCTCGCGTACGGCATCGGGGCGCACGTGCTCGACGTCGCGGCCGCCGGCGGCGTGGTCGTGGCGAACCTCTCGCGCGGAGTCCTCCAGCAGCTGCCCGGCCTCTTCGCGGACGTGCGGGTGGTCCGGGTCACCGTGTCGGACGAGGTGCGCCTCGCGCGCATCCTCGCGCGCGGTCGCGAGGACGAGACCGCCGCGGCGGCCAGGGTCGCGCGGCGGGACCCCGCGCCCGACCACCGCGTCGACCTCGAGATCGTCAACGACGGCACGCTCGAGCAGGCGAGCGCGCAGCTGGTGCAGCTCGTGACGCGCGTCCGGGACTCGGCGCAGGTCACCTCCGACGGTGCGACCGCGCTCGCGCGCACCCGGGCGAGCGCGGTCCCGGGTCCCTAGCTGCCGCGCGCGAGGAGCGCGCCGATGACGGCGACCCCCGCCAGGATCGCCGTCATCACGGCGAAGGACCCGACCCCGTCGGCGAACAGCGGACCGAGCGCGGGCGTGAGCGCGAGCAGGACCGTCAGCGGCGCGCTGAAGAGACCGTTGATCGAGCCGTAGTTCGCCGACCCCCAGCGGTCGCTCACCGCGTTCGCCTGCACCAGGGTCTGCGTGCCCCGGATCGCCCCCGCGACGACCGCCACGGCCACGAGCAGCCACGTCGGCCCCGGCAGCAGGGCGATCGCCAGCAGCACGGCCGCCGAGGCGAGGGCGACCGCGGCCAGCGGCAGCCAGGGCGGCAACCGGCGCGGGAGCACCATGAACAGCAGGCGTCCGCCGATCTGGCCCGCACCGACCAGGCCCAGCGTGATCGCCGCGAGCTCGTAGGAGATCCCCTTCTCGAGCAGCAGGGGGATGATGCTGAGGGTCACGGTGTACAGCGACAGCGTGATCGCGGTGGTCGCGAGCAGCAGCATCCAGAACCGCCGCTGGCGCAGGACGGTCCCCGCCGTGTGCACCTCGGCGTGCCCCCCGCGCGGGTGCGGCACCCAGGCCCGCTCCAGCGAGAACCAGTGCAGCGGCACGGTCACGACGGCGAGGACCCCGGCGAGCACCAGGAAGGTCGTGCGCCAGTCCGTGACCCGGAGCAGCGCCACCACGACGGGTGCGAAGACGGTCGAGGCGAGCCCGCCGGCGAGCGTCAGCACCAGGAGGGGCAGCTGGCGCCGCTCCTGGTAGCGGTGGGTGATGACGGTGAACGCCGCCTGGTAGAGCACGGCCGCCTGGGCGAGGCCCACGACACCCCACCCGACGGCGAACACCGCGGGGGACGGGGCCAGCGCGACCACGCACAACCCGGCCGCGCCTGTCAGGGACCCGGCCGTCATGATCCGTCGCGGCCCGTTGCGGTCGAGGATGCGGCCCACCGCGACGCCCGCGACGGCCGAGACCACCAGGCCCAGCGAGTAGAGCCCGGTCACGAGCGACAGCGACCACCCGGTGTCCTGCGCGATGACCGGGGAGGCGACGATGAATGCGTAGAACAGGACCCCCCAGCTGACGAGCTGGCCCAACGACAATGCCGCCAGGCGGCGGCGTGGATTCGTCGGTGCGAGGACCGCGGTGGCATTCACCGGGCGACCATAACCCCCACTCTCGGGGACCCGTCCGGCGAGTCCGGACGATGGCGCCCGATGTTCGCCTCCTCGTTGCGGTCCGGGTCACCTGCGGCGGCCCTGGTGTTCACCGGACGACGGCACCATCGGCCTTGTCGTCAAGCGCCGGCAGTCGTCGGCACCGCCTCACGAAAGGCAATGCGTCATGGATCTTCGCACCCGAGCCAGCGGATTTCTCGGAGGGGTCGTGATCCTCGTCGGGCTCACCGCCTGCGCAGCCGGCGCCACCGGCGCGACCGGCGCGACCGAGGGCGCGACGGACACCGCCGCGGCGGTCGAGATGCCGGAGAAGCTCGTCTTCGCGCAGATCCCGAGCGAGTCCGCCGAGGGCATCGCGGAGGACAACGAGGCGATCATCCGGGTGATCGAGGAGGAGACCGGGCTCGAGGTCGAGCTGCAGGAGGTCACCGACTACGCGGCGGTCATCGAGGCGCTGCGCGCCGGCCAGGTCCAGGTCGCGGGCCTCGGCCCGTTCTCCTACATGGTCGCGAAGGACGGCGGCGCGGGCGTCGAGCTGCTCGGCTCCCTCGTCGACGCCCCGGAGGACGAGCCCGGCTACCAGTCGTACGGCATCGTGAAGGCCGGGAGCGACATCACCGACCTCGCGGGCTTCGCCGGCAAGACCGTCTGCTTCGTCGACCCGACCTCGACCTCGGGACTCCTGTACCCGAGCGCCGGTCTGCTCGAGCTCGGGATCGACCCCGAGGACGACGTCACGCCCGTCTTCGCGGGCGGCCACGACGCCTCGGCACTGTCGGTCGCCGACGGCACCTGCGACGCGGGCTTCGCCTACGACACCATGGTCGACCACGAGCTCATCGAGGCCGGCAGCCTCCAGGAGGGGCAGCTGGAGGTCGTCTGGGAGTCGAAGATGATCGCCGGGAGCCCGTACGTGGCGAGCGACAAGCTGCCCGCTGAGCTGCTCGAGCAGCTCAAGGAGATCTTCGCGGACTCCCTGAACATCCCGGCCATGGTCGAGTCCGGCATCTGCACGTCGGAGGACGACTGCACCCTGCCGGAGGACAGCGGCTACGGCTTCGTCCCGGTCGAGGACACGCTCTACGACGGCGTCCGCGAGGTCTGCGAGATCACCCAGGCCCCGGCCTGCAAGGTGTGATCCCACCGGTGCGGACCGGGCCCCGGCCCGGTCCGCACCGGTCCTGCGTCCCCCCACCGATCCGAGAAGAAGCGAGGACCACCGATGCCCCCCGCCGCTGCGTCCGCCACCGTGCCCGGTCTCGGGGCGATCCGTTTCGAGAACGTGACCAAGACCTTCGGGAGCGTCCGCGCGCTCGACGACGTGACCGTGTCCTTCGCGTCGAACAAGATCAACGTGCTGCTCGGGCTGTCGGGCTCCGGCAAGTCGACGATGCTGCGCCACGTGAACGGCCTGGTCAAGCCGTCGAACGGCGACGTCTGGACGCTCGGCACCCCGGTGCACGCGGCCGGCCCGGCCGCGCTGCGCACCCTGCGCAACGACGTCGGCATGATCTTCCAGCAGTTCCACCTCGTCGAGTCGATGTCCGTGCTCGAGAACGTGTGCACCGGCAAGCTCGGGTCCCTGCGGGGGCCACGGTTCGGGCTGTGGAGCTACCCCCGCGCCGTGCGCGAGGCCGCCATGGACCAGCTCGGTCGCGTCGGCCTGGCCGACAAGGCGTTCCAGCGGGCGGGGACGCTGTCCGGCGGTCAGCAGCAGCGCGTCGCGATCGCGCGCGCCCTCATCCAGCGTCCCACCGTGCTGCTCGCGGACGAGCCCGTCGCGTCCCTCGACCCCATGTCGTCGGCGGGCGTGATCGAGCTGCTCGCGCAGATCAGCCGGGAGGAGAACCTCACGGTCATCTGCAGCCTGCACCAGGTGAAGATCGCGCTCGAGTTCGCCGACCGGATCGTCGGGCTGAACGCCGGCCGCGTGGTGCTCGACCAGGCCGCGGCGGGCCTGTCGCACGACGACGTCGACGGCATCTACGCGCCTGTCCCGCTGGGCGCGCGCGTCGGGGTAGCCGTCTAGATGGCCGTCGTCACGGACGCGCCCGCGCCGGGCGCCGCCACCTCCGGCACCCCGCTGCCGCCGCGCCCGCGCACGAGCGCGAACCTCGTCGCGGCCCGGACCGTGCTGGTCCTCCTCCTGGGCGCGGCGATCTGGTCGGTCGTCGCCCTGGAGATCAGTGTCGCGTCGATGGTGCGCGGTCTCGAGAACGCAGGGCTCTTCCTCGCGCGCACCGTCCCGCTCGACTTCCCGCCGCTGGGCGAGCTGCTGGTGATGACGGCCGAGACGCTCGCGATCGTCGTCGTCGCCACGGTCATCGCCGTCGTCCTCAGCCTGCCGGTCGCGATCTTCGCCGCGGCCAGCACGACGAGCGGACCGGTGGCGCAGGGTGCCGCCCGCACCGTCATCGTCCTGTGCCGCGCGGTGCCCGACGTCGTCTTCGCGATCGTGCTGTTCCGCGTCTTCGGCCTCGGGGCGCTGCCGGGCATCCTGGCGCTGGGCCTGCACTCGATCGGCATGATCGGCAAGCTCTACGCCGACGCGATCGAGGACCTGGACGGCGGGCCTGCCGAGGCCGTGCGCGCCGCCGGCGGCAGCCGCGCGCAGTGGATCACCAGCACGGTGATCCCGCAGGTGATGCCGCAGCTCATCGCGACCGCCCTGCACCGCTTCGACATCAACCTGCGCACGTCGGTGCTGCTCGGCTACGTCGGCGTCGGCGGGATCGGCCTCGAGCTGGCCAACGCGCTGCGCACCATGCAGTACCAGCGCGGCATGGCCCTCGCGCTGATCATCCTGGTGCTGTGCATCGTGGTCGAGATGGTGTCCGGGGCCGTCCGCGCGACCCTCCTCGGGCGTGTCCCGGCCGACCGGCGAGGCCTCGTGGGGTTCATGGACCGGGTCGCCGGCGGGTGGGTCACCGCACCCCGCGGCGGTTCCGAGCCCCAGCGCACCCGGCAGGGGCGCGTCCGGGTCGCGCCGCAGTGGGACGGCGAGCGCATCCGCCGGTTCGCGGGCGTCACCCTGACGGTCGCCGTCGTCGCCGTCGCCACCCTGTACGCCGACATGGACTTCTCCACGATGGTCAGCGACCTGCTGGCGCTGCCCCAGGTATTGGCGGCATTCCTGCCGCCGTCGCCGCAGGACCTGCTCGACACGCTGCTCGAGGCGATGCTCGTGACGATCCAGATCGGGCTCGCCGCGACGCTCCTGGGTCTCGTCCTCGCGTTGCCGATCGGGATCCTCGCCGCGCGCAACGTCGCCCCGAACGCGAGCGTGGCGAAGTTCTTCCGGGTCGTCATCGTCGTGGTCCGTGGCCTGCCCGAGCTGATCCTCGCGATCGTCTTCATCGTCATCACCGGCCTCGGCCCCGTGCCCGGGACCCTGGCGCTGGCCATCGGCTCCGTCGGCCTGCTCGGCAAGCTCGTCGCCGACTCCCTCGAGGAGACCGACGTGCGGGTGCAGGACGCGGTGCGCGCGACGGGTGCCACGGGGAGCCAGGTGTTCTTCGGCTCGACGCTGTGGCAGGTCGGCCCGCAGCTCATCGCCCACGTGCTCTACCAGCTCGACGTCAACATCCGGTCGGCGACGCTCCTCGGCATCGTCGGCGCGGGCGGCATCGGCTTCTACCTGCTCAACGCGAGCAGGGTCCAGGAGTTCGACGTGGTGGCGTTCATCATCCTGCTCGTGCTCGTCACCGTGCTGGCCGTCGAGGCCCTCGCGGTGTGGACCCGCCGCGCGCTGCGCTGAGCCCTCCCTCCGGCCCTCCCGCCCTGCGGACCCGGGGGAGTGCTCACAGACCCAGCAGGGCCGGGATCCCGGTGACGTCGTCGAGCACGTGGGTCGGGTGCTCGATGACGAGCTCCTCGCGGGTCTGCGCGCCGGAGAGCACGGCGACGACCCACCCGGCCCCGGCCGCGCGCCCGGCGAGCACGTCCAGCACGGTGTCGCCGGCGGCCAGCACCTGGCGGGCGTCGGACACCCCGGTCAGCTCCATCGCCCGGGCGATCATGTGCGGTGCCGGGCGCCCCGCCGCGACCTCGGAGGCGCAGACGACCGCGTCGACCTCGACCCCGACGCGCCACCCCAGCGCGGCCAGCAGCGGGTCGGTGACCTGGCGGTCGAACCCCGTGGTCAGCGCGACCTTCACCCCGGCCGCGCGCAGGCGCGCCAGGCACTCCGGCACACCCGGTACCGGGACCGGGGGGGTGCGCAGGTAGGCGGACCGCAGGCGCTGCACGAACCTGTCGTGCAGGTCCTCGGTCGACGCCGGGTCACCGGTCAGGGCCGCCAGCGCCTCGCGCTTGTCCGCCCCCATCCACCGGCGCAGGTCGGCGTCCGTGGCGGGGGTGCCGTGGTCGGCCACGACGTCGGCGAGGACCCGGTAGACGGCGCCCCCCTCCTGCACCGTCGTGCCGGCGATGTCCAGGGCTGCGAGTGCGATCACGGGCGTGCTCCAGGTGAGGGCGGCGGTCAGAACGAGTCGAGGACGGCGGGGGCCAGTCCCAGGGCGGTGGTCATGCCGATCCCGGACGTGACGGCCACGGCGGTCACCCCGTCGGCGACGTGGGCGCGCAGGAACTCGCCCGGCGCGTCCGCGTAGACGCCCTGCCAGCGATGGACCACCGGCATCGCGGGCAGGTCCAGCAGCGCTCGCGTCTCGGCCAGCAGCAGGTCGTCGAGAGCCTCGGCTGAGAAGGCGTCGTGCGTGCGGGCGTAGGCGTGCGTGTCCCCGACGACCAGGTCACCGTTCGGGAGCTGGGTGAGCATGTGGTTGATCCCGGCGTCGAGCAGCTCAGGGCGTTCGCGCTGCCAGCGCTCCCGCAGGGCCCGAGCGCCCTCGGTGCGCGCCAGCGCCGGGTAGCGGAGCATCGAGGTGCCGGTCAGCAACGCCGGGGCGATGGTGGTCCCGGCCGGTGGGCGCAGCTGCAGCATCTGGAGCAGGCAGCGTCGTAGCCCGGCCCGGTCGGCGACCTCGGGCAGGAGGCGGTCGACGTCGTGCCCCACGCAGACGACGATGCGGCTCGCGCGCAGCGCACCCCGCCCGGTCCGGACGAGCCCCGGTTCGACGCCCAGCACCGGGGTCGACCACCGGACGGCAGCCCCGGGTTGCTCCGTCAGCCAGGCGGCGATCCGTCCGGCCGCGGCGCGCTGGTCCACCCGCAGGTCGGCCGGCAGGTGGGCCCCGCCCAGAGCGCCCGTCACCGGCGCCCGGGCGGCGACCTCCTCACCGGTGAGCAGGTCGACCTCCGCAGGGCCGCGCTCCGCGGCGAGCTGGTCGAGGGCGGCCATCTCCTCGCCGGTCCGGGCCACGACGAGGGTCCCGCACTCGTCGACCCGGAAGCCGGCGGTCCGCCCCAGCTGCAGCCAGGTGCCGCGCGCACGCCGGGCGTACGCGAGCGCCTCACCGTCCTGCGCGGTGATGCACGCGTGACCGAAGTTGCGCACCGACGCCCCGACGGCGCGGTCGTCGCGGTCGAGGACCACCACGGACGCTCCGCGGGCGCTCGCCTCCACGGCGTGGGCCAGGCCCACGATCCCGGCACCGACGACGACGAGGTCCACGACGGCGGTCACACGCAGGACGGTGACACGCTCGCGCGTGCGCCACGGGCGACGTCGGCCACGAGCAGGTGAACAGTCGGCGGGCAGACGGCGCGGGCGGCGGGCAGGACGGCGGACCGGGACGACGGGTCCGGCCGGACCGGGCGGCGGTGCGGAGCGGGCGCGCTCCTCCGCTAGACTCCTACCCGCGGTGCGCCCGCTCGCCCGGACGCGCAGCACCAGGAGGATTCGCCTAGTGGCCTATGGCGCACGCTTGGAAAGCGTGTTGGGTGAAAGCCCTCGGGGGTTCGAATCCCCCATCCTCCGCAGCCGAAGGGCCCGTGACCTGCAGCGATGTGGGTGGCGGGCCCTTCGTTGTGGGCTGGGGCGGGTGGCCGGCGGGGTGGCGGTAGCAGTCTTGGTAGCAGTTCTTGCGTACGTCGGCGTCGGCTCGGCTGCGACTCCACGATCCGTGCTGGCGTCCGCCGCCGTGAGGCGTGCGCGACCAGCGGAGAGCTGAGCGGATCGCCCTGCCTCGGCCGAATCATCGCCCACGTGACCGTCTTGGTCCGCCGGAAGGCCCAGCGCCAGGTCAGCCGACCTCGTTGCGATCCGTTAGTGGCGGGACCGGAGTATTCGCGAGCGAGAACCAGCGGCGAAAGTCGCAGTCTGTGAGCGCAACGAGTTCGGCGACCACGGATCGGAGCTCGTCCATCGTCGTGTTGACGACCAGTCGCTCTGCGGCCGGACTATCCTCGGTCCGCTGATCACGAGGAAGTGCTCGCAGACGGTGCCCGAAGAGGACTAGCCCGCCCGGCTGAACCGGCCAGACGCTGTGGACGAGGTCGTTCCGGTACGTCACGCAGCGTCGTGCCCGGGCGAGGTACGTGCCGAAGTCGCTCCACCCCGCCATGCCCGCTCGGGCGTCACGCTCGTCCTCAAGCCGTTTCAGGAGGGTGCCCATCGCTGGAGGCGGCGACGCGTCGGCTGGCTCTCCGCGAAGCGCTGTCAGGAGCACCAGCAGGCGGTCCTCGAATAGCGCCGACAGCGACGCGACGCGCCCCATCCCACCCCAGAAGGCTTCCGGGTGCAGCCCGAAGATGAGGTTCGGAACGCCCCATTCATCCTCGGCGGGTTCCGCCATGCTCAGGTCGCGCTGTTCACGGTGGTGGGTCACACGGGCTCCGAACTCTGGCCTGCGTCTCCGACGTCGGGATCGACTGCGAGTTCTGCGGCGGTGTCTGGTTCGTCTCGTCGGGGGGCGCGCTTCGGACGGCGAACTGCTCGCGGTCGGCTGATCGGTGCCTGCGCGTTCACGGTCGACGACAAGTCCGCGGTGGTTAGCGTGTCCGATTCGGGAGCTGGGGCTTCGACTGTTGGCTCCCGGTGAGCCGCGCGCCAGGCTTCGTCCGCTTGTCGTTCGGTCGCGTCCTGGGCATCGCCGTCACGGGCGACGACGCTGAGACGGCCTCCTGCTGTCTCGCTCCAGGACTTGACCGTGGAGCGGATGCCGCGGAGAGCGTCGGCGATGTCATGGATCTCGTAGACGGTCGCGGTCGAGTAGCCGTAGAAGATGTCGAAGTCGAGCACGTACTGCTCGGTCAAACGGAAGGGCTTGCGTCCGAAGCGACGCTGCCGACCGTCGCAGCTCACCGTCACGGTGTAGGCGTGGGGGAGCTCCGAGTCGAATCTGTCGGGGAACGTGTCGGCGAAGATCACGATCTCCTGGCCCGGAGCGAGATTCGGCATCCCCTCGCGCCAGAGCTTCGCGTCACGAATCCCGGTCCGCTTCGGGTTTGTCGACTCCCACTCCGGGTCGAACGCAAGCTTCACGTTCCGGGCCATGGTTGCGCCCTCGTTCCGGATCACGATGCTCGCCACGATCCCGTGGCTCGGGCGCAGCGTCACGGTCACGAACGGACGGTTGCGGTCGTCACGGTCGAGCCGAGCGAGCCTCACCTGTCGGGACGCGTAAACAGCAGCGACCACCGCCACGACAGCGGTCAGCACGGCAGCGGACGCCTCGACGAACACGGCCGTGTTCTGCCACCTCGTCGCCCAGTCCTCGAGCGCAGTTGCGTCCACCATGCGCCCCTATTCGTCCCAGGGGTACTTCGGCTCAGGGGGGACGATCCGACGGCTCGCTGTGAGCAGCAGCGTGATGAGCGCCCCCATCCGCGCGAATAGGTAGTCGGCTGCGCCGTCCTCCGGCACGGGCGTTGTACGCGTCTCATGGTGACGGATCGAGTACTGGTTGCCGATGTCGGTCAGCGACTTCATCTCCGCTTCGACGGTGTCGCGCCAGGCAGCATCGAGATTGCCCAGGAGCGCCTGCACGGACTGCCGCTTGTCGCCGCCGGGCAGGTCGATCGTCTTCAGCCGCTCGAACGCATCCCAAAGCCGTTCTAGCGCGACGGCACGCTCACTTGGGCGATGCGACGTGTAGAGCGAGCGGGCCTCGACGATGAGCTCGTCGAGACGGTCGTCACCGGACGCGGGGTTCAAGCCAGCGAGCACGGTCTGAATCTCGGGCGTACCGCGCCGATGAATCTCGCCGTTGTCGCGGAGCTCGTATGTCGTCCGCCCACGCTGGAGAATGGAATTCACCTCCGACCGGAACGCTTCGGCTCCCGCGTCCTCTTTGAAACCGAGCTCGTAGTGCCCGAAGTAGGGGTGGAACTGACGCTCCACGGGTTCTGCGACCCGAGCAGCGGCGTACTCGACGAGGTCGAACACCACCTCATCGGTCGCGGCGGCATCCGGGTGGAGGAGTGGCCAGGGCGCGCCCGGCACGAGCGCCTGCAGGTTCGCCGACAGTGCGCCGAGGTCCGTGTCGCAGACGCCTTGGCCGTCCGGGCAACGCTCCGGGAAGACTCGCGCGAACCAGTTCGCGGTGATCTTGGTGTTGAGCAGGCCCAGCAGGCCGCGCAACGTCGCGGCAGGCAGAGCGTCGTTGATCGCTGCCTGCGGACCGTTCACTCGGTCGCTGTAGAAGGTGTGATCGGCCACGGGGCCATCCTGCCAGCGAGCGACCTCTCCCCGTTCCGAAAGTGACCGATGACGGGTCACCGCCGGGGGCGTGCCGTGCATGGCAACGCCGCGCGTGAAGACATGTCCCGGATCCCGTGACCCGAACTGACCAGTTCCGAAACTTCTCATCCCACGTATCCGGGACACGTTGGGGCGATTGCCTGGCCGCGGCCACCTCGTCGCCCGCGGCGTCGCCGCGTCGGCGTCCGGCAGCACGGCCACCTGACGAACACCTCCCGCCGACTCGTACTCACCGTCCCATAACAGGTTCCGCCGACGGCCGTGGCTTGTGCCCGCAGCAGCGGCTGCTCGCACGCGGACGGCAGCTGCCGACATCTCCCGCCCCTGCTGCGCACCGCCCCACCGACCGAGGCCGGACGCGCCGCGTGCCACAGCGGTCACGAGGATCATGGCGATGAGGTGCCCAAGGTCGCGACCGCCGTCGTGCACCGTGACACAGGTGCCTCCTCGTCCGAGGTGCCCGACTGCGGCAGAGGGCTACGGCCGCGCTGCCAGCCACGCCAGCGCGCCCCGCGCCGCCACCACCCCTGTGCTGAACGAGGCCTGCAGGAGGTAGCCGCCGGTCGGCGCCTCCCAGTCGAGCATCTCGCCCGCGACGAACGTGCCGGGCAGGGCGGTCAGCATCAGCGACTCGTCGACCTCCGACCACGCGATACCGCCCGCGGTGGAGATCGCCCGCTCGATCGGCATGGTTCCGGTCACCACCACCGGCACTGACTTGACCAGCGCCGCCATGTCGGCCGGGTCGGTCGGCAGCGGGCCGTCAGGGGCTTCGCGCAGCAGCGCGACCGCCACCGGGTCGAGGCCGAGGCAGCGACGCAGCCAGGTCGACCCGGAGTCCTTGGGCCGACGGCGGTCCAGTCGCTCGGCGAGCTGCTCGACGAGCACGCCGGGGCGCAGGTCGACCTCCACGACGCACCGCCCGTCGGCGTCGAGGGCGTCGCGGATCGCCGCGCCGATCGCGTAGACCGGTCCGCCCTCGAGGCCGGTGCGGGTCACCATCGCGTCACCGCGGGTGGCCCGTCCGCCGGTCGACAGCCCGACGTGCTTGAGCGGAGTCCCTTCGAACCGGTCCGCGAACCACGGGCTCCAGTCGACGCGCACCCCGACGTTCGCCGGCCGCAGCGGTGCCACGGCCACCCCCCTCGCTTCGAGCGGTGCGACCCACCCGCCGTCCGACCCGAGCCGGGGCCAGGACGCTCCTCCGAGCGCGAGGACGACGACGTCGCTCCTGTTCTCCGTCGGTTCGTCGGTGGTGCCGGCGACGAACCGCAGCGCGCCGTCCGGCGACCAGCCCGTCCACCGCTGCCGGGTCGTGATCCCCACGTCGAGCGAGGCGAGGCGCGCCAACCAGGCTCGCACCAGGTGCGTCGCGCGGAACGCCCGGGGGAACACCCGTCCGCTGGACCCGACGAACGTGGGCTCGCCCAGCCCCGCGCACCAGTCACGCAGGTCGTGCGGCGAGAACGCCGCGAGCACGGGCGCGATCCGGTCGGCCGATCCGCCGTACCGCGCGAGGAACGGCCCGAGGTCCTCGGAGTGGGTGAGGTTCAGCCCGCCGTGGCCGGCCAGCAGCAGCTTGCGGGCCACCGACGGCATCCGGTCGTAGACCGTCACCGCGACGCCGGCCCGAGCGAGCACCTCGGCGGCCATGAGTCCCGCCGGCCCTCCGCCGACGACGGTCGCCGTGCTCGTCGTCACCCGCTCAGCCGAACGGGGTCTCGACGCGCGACGCCGTCACGACGCGGTGCACGAAGTCGAGCTTGCGGGCCACCGGCGCGACGATCCCGAACGGGTACAGGTCGCCCTTGCCCATCGCGCGGTTGACCCGGTTGAGGAAGGTCGCCAGGGGGATCCAGTCCGCGAGGATCTCGTCCATCGTCGCGTCGGCATAGCTGGACCGGGGGGTCACGTCACCGTCGGGCAGGTGCGGGACGCCCTCGATGCGCACGGTCAGCGAGCCGCTCGCCGCAGTCTGCAGCGTGCTCGTCAGGTGCAGGTAGTGCGCGAAGCACTCCGCGAAGTCCTCCCACGGGTGCATGGTCGCGTACTCCGAGATGTAGCCCTCGTTCCAGTCCCGCGGCGCCCCCGTGCGGTAGTGCCGCGCGACGGCGTCGGAGTAGGACGTGCGCTCGTCACCGAGGAGGGTGCGGCACTCGGCGATCCAGTCGGTCTGCTCGACGAGGACCCACTGGTAGTAGTGGCCGACCTCGTGCCGGAAGTGGCCCAGCATCGTGCGGTACGGCTCGCCCAGGCTGATCCGCAGGGCCTCTCGGTGCGCGTCGAGGGACTCCGCCAGATCGATGGTGACGATGCCGCTCGCGTGCCCGATGACCACCCGGTTCCCCGAGGACCGCGACGAGAGCAGGTCGAAGCCGAGCCCGCCCTTCTTCTCGTGCCACGGGGTCAGCGGCAGCCCGAGGTCGGCGAGCTGGACGAGCAGGCGGCGCTTGTCGGCGGACGCGGTGGCCAGCTTCTCCAGTGCGAGGGTGTCGGCGTTGTCGGGCCGGGTGCGCGTGAGCCGGCAGGAGACGCACTGCCCGGAGCCCGAGTCGGCCGCCGCGAGCCAGTTGCAGCGCCAGCTCCGGTTGGAGCACGGGAACCACCAGGTGCCCTCGACGTCGCCACCCTGCTCGGGCGCGGGTCGCATCGACAGGGTCGGCGGGTGCAGGCCCATCTGCAGCCCGCACGCGTCGCACACCACGGTCTCGATGAACGCGACGGCCCGGCACCGGGGGCAGCGGAAGAGGCGCACGCGCCGACGGTAGTCCACGTGCCGGTCAGCCCGACGCTGGGGGAGGTCGTGGTGCACGCCCACGACATCCGGCGGCCCCTGGGGCTCACGCGCACGCCGAGCGTCGACGCCCTGACGCCCGTCGCCGACTTCTTCGCCCGGCGCGACTTCACCGTCGACAGCCGCAGGCACGTCGCCGGGCTGGGGCTGCGCGCCGACGACGGCCCGTTCCGCGCCGGTGACGGCCCGCTCGTCACCGGGACGACGCTCGCCCTCGTCATGAGCATGGCCGGCCGGGCTACGTACGTGGACGAGCTCGACGGCCCGGGCGTGCCCACCCTGCGGGAACGTGTCGCCGGTCCGACGCCGCGTCCGCACCGGGGAGCGGTCGTCGGCCCGACGGCGTGATCGTCCCCGCGGGCGATGCCCGCTGTCGGTGGCGCGTGGTGGGCTGGGCGCATGGTGGCGCGCACGGGTCCGTGGAGCATGCTGCCGGTGCGCCGCGTCGAGGCGGGGGACCCCAAGCTCGACGGGGAGCGCGGCGGGGACTGGCACCTGGGTATCCCCGCGGTCCGGCAGGTGCTGGAGCAGGGGTGGGACCTCACGGCGGCGACGATCCTGGTCGGCGACAACGGGGCGGGCAAGTCGACGCTGGTGGAGGGCATCGCCACCACGTTCGGCATGGCCGCCGAGGGCGGGTCGACCGGCTCGATGCACCGCACGCGCCCCACCGAGTCGGGCTTCGCGCACGACATCAGCCTGGTCCGGGGCGCCGGCGCGCCCCGGCGCGGGTTCTTCCTGCGGGCCGAGACGATGCACGGCTTCTACACCTACCTCGACGAGCACCCCGGCGGCTTCGACCCCGACTTCCACGAGCTGTCGCACGGGGAGTCGTTCCTCGAGCTCATCGGGTCCCGCATGATGCGTCCCGGCCTGTACGTGCTCGACGAGCCCGAGTCGGCACTGTCGTTCACCGGCAGCCTCGCGCTGCTGCAGCACCTGCACGACCTCGTCCGACGCGACTCGCAGGTCATCCTCTCGACGCACTCGCCCCTGCTGGCGGCGCTGCCCGGCGCGACCATCTACGAGGTCGGGGAGTGGGGGCTCCGCGAGTGCGCCTGGGAGGACCTGGATCTCGTGACGGGGTGGCGCGGGTTCCTCGACGACCCGCAGCGGTACCTGCGTCACGTCCTGACGGACTGACGCGGCCCTGCCCCGGTCCCGTGTCCACGTCCTGGGACGGCGGCGGATCGAGACCGGCCTGAGTGGTCTTCTGGCCGCCAGACGACGACTCAGCCCGGTCTCGGTACCGGCGCGGTCCAAGTGCTGAGACCGACAGTGCTGGATCGCCCTCTCGCGGGCGGGGCGGGGCCGGGAGTGAGTGGTCAGGGGGTGAAGCGTTCCCCGCGCTCGCGGACGCGGCCCTCGCCCAGGCCGCCGCGGGCCGCCGGGTCCCACGTGTAGACCTCGGTGCCCGTGACGAAGACGTGCTCGGCGCGCGAGTTCACGTCCAGAGGGTCGCCCGACCAGACCACGACGTCCCCGTCGAGCCCCGGCGTCAGCGCCCCCACCCGGTCGTCCAGGCCCAGGAACGATGCGGGGTTGACGGTCAGCGCGCGCAGCGCCGTGTCCCGGTCCAGCCCCTCCTTCACGGCCAGCGACGCCTGGTGCACCAGGAAGTTGATCGGCACGACCGGGTGGTCGGTCGTGATCGCGACCCGCACGCCCGCGCGCGCCAGCACGCCCAGGTGCGCGATCGACCGGTTGCGCAGCTCGACCTTGGAGCGTGACGTGAACATCGGCCCGAAGATCACCGGCACGTCCCGCTCGGCCAGCACGTCCGCGACGGCGGCGGCGTCGGTGCCGTGGTTGATCACGAGGCGGTACCCGAACTCGTCGGCCAGGCGCAGCGCCGTGGCGATGTCGTCCGCGCGGTGCGTGTGCTGGTCCCACGCCAGCTCACCGGCCAGCACGGCCGCGAGCGTCTCCTTGGCGAGGTCGCGGTCGAACGGCTCGCCCTTGGCGGCCGCGGCGTCGCGACGCGCGACGTAGCCCTGCGCGTCGAGGAACGCCTGCCGGATCACCGCGGCCACGCCCAGGCGCGTCGACGGCAGCTTCTTCTGCTCGCCGTACACGCGCTTCGGGTTCTCCCCGAGCGCGGACTTCACGGACACGTCGTGCCGGATCACCTGCTCGTCGACGGTCCGCCCGCCCCACGTCTTGATCGCCACCGTCCGCCCGCCGATCGGGTTGGCCGACCCCGGCTTGACGACGGCCGACGTCACGCCGCCGACCAGCGCGTCCCGGAACCCCTCGTCCTCGACGTTGATCCCGTCGATCGCACGTAGCGCCGCACCGTTGGGCCCCGTCTTCTCGTTGGTGTCGTCGCCGGCCCAGCCCTCGGCCTCCTCCATCACGCCCATGTGCGCGTGCGCCTCGACGAACCCCGGCAGCACCCACCGCCCGCGGGCGTCGACGACCCGGACCCCGTCGGGCACGACGACGTCGGTGCCGACGGCCGTGACCACGCCGTCCTCGACGAGCACGGTCGCCCCGTCGAGCGGCGCGGACGCCACGGACACGACGTACCCGCCGACGACCGCGACGGACCCCCGTGCCGTCCGGATGGGCGACGACGCGGCGCGGATCGGCTCGGGGCGGGCGGTGCTCGGGGTCGGCATGCCGACCATCATGGCCCGCCGCGGCGGCCGGGCGCCGGACGCCCTGCGCGCGCCACGTCGTGTGAGGGGACGGTGCAGGTCGGCCGGGACGGAGGCGGACGCATGTCCGGATCGTCCCGCGCTCGTTAGCGTGGTCCCATGACTGACGACCGGCCGCAGCGCCCCGAGGACCACCCGCCGTACGCCTCCGGCCCCGCCCCCGACGTGACGTCCGACCGGTGGGCGGACCGCTGGGAGGGCGATGCGTGGCGCGCGCCGCTCGCCGGCGTCGTGCTCGGCCTCCTGACGCTGCCCGCCGTGGCGATGGTGCTCGTCGGGCTGCTGGTGCTCGCCGTGCAGGGGGCTGCGACGTGGCTCGTCGTCACCGCGGTCGCGCTGGTGACGACCCTCGTGGGCGCGCTCGGCACGGTCGTCGCGCTGCGCCGCGGGCACCCGGGGGTCGTGCACCGCCTCGCGGTCGTGGCGTGGGTGTGGGGCGTCGTCGTGACGGTGCTGGGCGTCGTGCTCGCGCTGTCGCTGGACGTCCCGGAGCGCGTCGCGGTCGCCGTGCTGCTGGTGCTCGGCGGCACGTACACCGTCGTCCTGGGCCTCGGGCTGTGGGGCGCCGCGCGCCTCCTGCCGGCGCCCGTCGAGCGCACGGACGCCACCGCGCCGGTCGACCGGTCCGCCGGCCCCGCCGACGCCACCGCACGTGGCCCCGTCACGGCCACCGGTGCGACGCCGACCGTCAGCGAGGTCCCGACGCAGGCCACCGCGCCCGACGACGACGACGCGCTCGCCGACTGGCCCGAGTGGGGTGCCAACGACCCGGCCCGCGGCGCCGCCGGGCAGCGCGCGGTGCCCTCTGCCGCGACCACGCCCGCCGCCCCGACCCCGGCCGCCCCGACGCCGCCCCCGGCGCCCGAGCCCGCCCCGCAGGCCGAGCCCGAGCCCGCCCGCCCGGCCGGCACCGAGGACGTCGTGGACGCCGAGGTCGTCGAGCCCGCACCCACCGCGCCGATGCGCACCGCACCGGCGCCGCGCCGCGACTCCGCACGCACGACGGGCGGCGTCCCGCCCCGCGCGTCGGCGGGGGCCGTGCAGCCCGCGCCCTCGGCCGACTCCGGCCTGCCTCCCGCGTCGCGCCCGCCGCGCCGCAGCGTCACGTCGAGCGGCACCGCGCGCGTGCGTCGGACCCCCCAGGCCGGGGGCCCGGCCACCGAGCGCATCGCCCGGCAGGACGGCGACGACGGGCCGCCCACGCAGCGGCTCCCCCCGGTGGGTCGTTGACGACGCGCCCGCCCGGTCCGCCCGTGGAGGCCCGCCGGCCGTCACGGTCGTCCCGGGTCCTGGGCTAAAGTGGTGCACAGACCCCTCGTACGGCGTCATCTCGCTGAACTCCCCCAGGGCCGGAAGGCAGCAAGGGCAGGCGAGCTCTGGCGGGTGTGCGGGGGGTCCTTGCATGCCCGACGACGCGTCGGCGTGCGACCCGGGGCGGGCGCCGCCGCCCGCCGGGTCCCCCCGCGGTCGCAGTCCCCGCGCGAGCGGACGGGTCCGTCGCCGGACGCCCCGGGACCCCGCACCCCCGCACGCTGGGGGCATGACGCACCCGGCCCCCACCTCGCCCGGCCCGCCCGCCCCCGCATCCCACGACGCCCGCCCGCTCGACGCGCCCGCGACGTCCGCCTGGGCCGGTGCGACGCCACGCCTGGCGGCCCGCGGCCTCGTGCACCGGTTCGGTGAGACCCCGGCGCTCGCGGGCGTCGACGTCGACCTCGCGGACGGCGAGTCCCTGGCCGTCATGGGGCCGTCGGGCTCCGGCAAGTCGACGCTGCTGCACGTGCTGGCCGGGATCCTCGTGCCGACGGGCGGGGTCGTGATGCTGCGCGGGCAGGAGGTGCAGGGGCTGTCCGAGAAGGAGCGGTCGCTGCTGCGCCGTCGGCGCTACGGGTTCGTCTTCCAGTTCGGCCAGCTGCTCTCGGAGCTGTCGGCGCGCGAGAACGTCGCGCTGCCGGCGATGCTCACGGGCGCGTCCCGCGCGGACGCGGAGGGGGCCGCCGACCGGTGGCTCGCGGCGCTGGGGCTCGGGGTCGAGGGCGGGCGTCGGCCGGGCGAGCTGTCCGGCGGTCAGGCGCAGCGCGTCGCGGTGGCGCGCGCCCTCGTCACGCGCCCCGAGGTGGTGTTCGCCGACGAGCCGACGGGGTCCCTCGACCAGTCGACGGGGCACGACGTCATGCAGCTGCTGGTCGAGTCGACGCGTGCGGTGGGCGCGTCGCTCGTCGTCGTCACGCACGACGCCGATGTCGCGGCCTGGTGCGACCGGCGCATCGACATGCGGGACGGGCTCGTCGTGGCACCCGGCTCGACGACGACCGGCGGGGTCGGGCCGCGGCCGGGGGAGCGCGCGGCGGGGCGGCGGCCGCTGCCCGCGGACCTCGGCGCGGCGCGCGTCGCCGACGTCTTCGGCACGGGCGGTGCGCGGTGAGCCTGAACCCGGTCCTGGCGCTCGCGCCGCGGCTGCAGCGCGCGGGCGGCCGCGACAGCCGCACGACGACGGTCCTCGCGGTCACCGCGTTCGCGGTGTCGACCGCGCTGACGCTGTCCGTCGTGGCGGCGCTGCTCGGCTTCATGGCGCGTGCGGCGCAGCCGGTGACGGACGTCGACCGGGAGGCCGGCGGCTTCTACGTGACGCTCGCGGTCACCGCGACGATCCTGCTGGTGGTGCCGCTGGCCACGCTCGGCGGTGCCGCGGCACGGCTCGGCGTCGCGCGGCGCGACGCACGGCTCGCGGCGCTGCGGCTCGTCGGCGCGACGCCGCGCGAGGTCCTCGGCCTGACGCTGGTCGAGACCGCGCTGCAGGGCCTGGCCGGTGCGGTCGCCGGGACCGTCCTGTACGGCGCGCTGCTGCCGGTGTGGACGCAGGTCCCGTTCCAGGGTCGGCCGTTCACCGCGGGCGAGCTGTGGGTCGGCGTGCCCGCCGTGCTGCTCGCCTGGCTCGCGGTGCCGCTGCTCGCCGGCGTCAGCGGGGCGGTGTCGCTGCGACGCGTCGTCGTGTCCCCGCTGGGCGTCGCGCGGCGGGAGGCGCGACCCCGGCTGAGGGCCGCGCGGGTCGTCGTCGCCGTCCTGGCGGTCGGGGCCTTCATGGCCGTGTCCGCGTTCGGGCAGATGCTCGCCGCCCTGCTCGTCGGTGCGCTGCTGACGTGCCTCGCGGTGGCGTTCCTCACGATGAACGCCGTCGGGCCGTGGCTGCTGGGCGTCCTGGGCCGGGTGCGGCTGCGGCGCGCCCGCACACCCGAGCAGCTGCTCGCGGCGCGTCGGCTGCTCGACGACCCCCGGGCCGTGTGGCGCGTCGTCGGCGGGCTGGGGCTCGCGTCGTTCGTCGCGGGATGCCTCGCGGTGGTGCCGGCGCTCACGCAGCCGGGCCAGGACCCGGTGTCCGCGATGGTCACCGCGGACATCCTGACCGGTGCGCTGCTCACGCTGGCGATCGCGTTCGTCCTCGCGGCCGTGTCCGCGGGCATCGCGCAGGCCGCCGCGGTGCTGGACCGGCGGCGGGAGCTCGCGCTCGCGCGGCTCGCCGGGGTGCCCGTCGAGCTGTTCGACCGCGTGCGGCGTCGCGAGGTGCTGGTGCCGCTGCTGGTCGTGTCCGTCGGGTCGGCGGCCGCGGCGCTGGTGATGTTCTTCCCGCTGTTCGGCATGGCCGCGGTCACGGACCCGTCGGGGCTCCTGCTCCTGCTCGTCAGCCTCACCGTCGGCGTCGGCCTGGTCCTGGCGGCGACGGAGTCGTCCCGCCCGCTGCTGCACCGCGTCCTGGCGGACACGGTCGTCCGCGCGGACTGACCCCCGTCCCGCCCCGGGGCGTCAGGTCCGGGTCGCCGAGGCGGCGTGCCGTGTCGGCGGTGACGCTTAGGCTCGGGGCGTGACGACAGCGCTGTACCGCAGGTACCGGCCCGAGTCCTTCGCCGAGGTCATCGGGCAGGACCACGTGACCGCACCCCTGCGGCAGGCGCTGCGCTCCGGGCAGTCCAACCACGCCTACCTGTTCTCCGGTCCGCGCGGGTGCGGCAAGACGACGAGCGCGCGCATCCTCGCCCGCTGCCTCAACTGCGCCGAGGGCCCCACCGACACCCCGTGCGGCGTGTGCCCGTCGTGCCTCGAGCTCGCGCGCGGCGGCAGCGGGTCGCTCGACGTGGTCGAGATCGACGCGGCCAGCCACGGCGGCGTCGACGACGCCCGTGAGCTGCGGGAGCGCGCGACGTTCGCCCCCGCGCGCGACCGGTACAAGGTCTTCATCCTCGACGAGGCCCACATGGTCTCCCCGCAGGGCTTCAACGCGCTGCTCAAGATCGTGGAGGAGCCGCCGCCGCACGTGAAGTTCATCTTCGCGACGACGGAGCCCGACAAGGTCATCGGCACGATCCGCTCGCGCACCCACCACTACCCGTTCCGGCTCGTACCGCCCGACGTGCTCGTGCCGTACCTCGAGCAGCTGTGCGCCACCGAGGGCGTGACCGTCGGCGCCGGCGTGCTGTCGCTCGTCGTCCGGGCGGGCAGCGGGTCCGTCCGCGACACCCTGTCGGTGCTCGACCAGCTCATCGCCGGTTCCGGCCCCGCCGGACTGGACTACGAGGGCGCGGTCGCGCTCCTCGGCTACACGCACACGTCGCTGCTCGACGACCTCGTCGACGCCATCGCCGCCCGCGACGGGGCGTCCGCGTTCCGCGTCGTCGAGCGCGTGATCGCGACGGGCCACGAGCCGCGACGCTTCGTCGAGGACCTGCTCGAGCGGCTGCGTGACCTCATCATCATCGCCGCGTCCGGCGAGGCCGCCGGCGCCGTGCTGCGCGACGTCCCGGCCGACCAGCTCGACCGCATGCGTCGCCAGGCCACCCACCTCGGCATGTCGGAGGTCTCGCGATCGGCCGACCTCGCCAACGCCGCGCTGACCGAGATGGTCGGCGCGACGTCGCCGCGGCTGCACCTCGAGCTACTCATGGCCCGGCTGCTGCTGCCGAGCGTCGACGACTCCCGGTCCGGCCACGGTGCGCGCCTCGACCGGCTCGAGCGCGGCCTGCCGGTGGGCGGGGCAGCGGCGGAGGTCCCGGGTGTGCCGGGTGGAATGGTGTCCGGCCGCCCCGCGGGCACCCCCCCGGAGACGAGCGTCCCCGCGGCGGGCAGCGCGTCGCCGGGTGCGGCGGCGGAGCCGCCCGAGCGGGAGGCTGCGTCGGCGGGTGTCGGCGGGCACGACGCGCCTGTGCCCGACGCCGCCGCACCGGTGGATGCGCCGATGGTGAACGCTCCGCAGGGCGGGCCGACGGGCGGCACGGCCGAGCGCCCGACGCCCCCGCCGGGCGCGACGGCACCTCGCGCGACCGAGCCACGCGCGACCGAGCCACGCGCGACCGAGCCACGCGCGACCGAGCCACGTGCGAGCGAGCCGGTGCCCGCCGAACAGGCTGCGTCCTCCCCGTTCGAGGATCGCCCCGAAGCGGCGCCCACGGCCGCTTCGCACCCCGCGGCCGAGGCGCCCCCCACGGCCGAGGCGCCCCCCGCGTCCGTCGCGCCCAGCGCACCGGAGCGCCCCGCGGCTGCCGCCCCCCCGGCCCCCGGCGCGGTCGCCGCCGCGGCGGACACCGAGATGCTGCGGCGCCGGTGGCCCGACGTCCTGACGACGCTGCGACGGCTGCGGCTGCCGTCGTGGGCGCTGGTCAACCAGCACGCGCAGATCCTCGAGCTCGACGCCACGACGCTGCGGCTCGGGTTCGCGCAGCCCGGCCTCGTCACGACGTTCCGCAACAGCAACCACGGCGAGGTCGTCGCGCGGGCGCTCTCGGAGACGCTCGGGGTCACGGCCCGCGTCGAGGCGGTGCTCGACGAGCCCGGCGGGACGAGCGCGCAGGCGGCGTCGGCGTCCGACGTGCCCGACCAGCCGGGCGCGATGTCGCCCGAGCGCGCCGCGGCCTCGTGGGGCGAGCCGGTCCGCACTGCACCCCGCACCGCCCCGCCGCCCGCCGTCGACGCCCCCGCACGACGTGGGGGCGACCGGCCGGCCGGCCCGACGCACGCCGGTGCGGGGTCCACCACGCCGCGTCCCGCCGCCGACCCGTCCGGCACAGGCGGCCACGCTCCCGGCGAGGCCGCGACCACGGACGGCTCCGCATCCGGTGCCGGCCCCCGCACCGTCCCACCCTGGGAGTCCGGCCCGGGAGACGAGCCGGGGGGCGCACGCAACGGACCGGCAGGTGGCCGACCGGATGCCCCCACCGACGCCGACCGCGGGGGACCACCGGTCGTGGTCCACCCCGACGACGACATCCCGCCGGGCGACGAGCCCGACGACCCGTGGCGCAACGGTGCGCCGCCCGCGCGTCGCCCGTCTGCCGGGCCCTCGGGCGCGCCGACCGCGGCACACCGCACCGGGTCCGCGGCACCGCCCGCGGCCGGCGACGGCCGCACGGACGCACCCGCCGGCGCGACCGGCCCGACACGGGCGACCGACACCACGGGTGCGACCGGCGCCCGGCCGGCGCCCGGCGAAGCGGACGCGGCGAGTGCGGCAGGCCCCGCGCGGGGCACCGCCCGTGAGCGCGGTGTGGCCGCCGCACGTGCCGCGGCGCAGTCGCGTGGCCGCAACCTGGAGCCCGACGAGCCGTCCCCGGACGACCCCCCGATCGGCCAGTCCGGCCTCGTCGGGGCGCCGCTGGTCGCGCAGGTCCTCGGCGGGCGCGTCATCGACGAGCAGATCGACGGCATCTGACGCACCGGCCCGTCGCACCACGCGACCAGCGTGAGGTGCGGGGTCGGTCACGCGGCGCAGGAGGAACCCTGCGTACGACGAACCTGAGCACGACGAACCTGAGCACGACGAACCCTGCGCACGACGAACCCTGCGCACCCCGTGCCGGCCGCGACCGGGTGAACTCCACGGCCGCGTTCTCGCTCGCGTCCGGGTCAGGCGTGCAGGCGTGGTGGCGCCGGGCATCACCAACCCCGCACCCCGTGCCGACCGCGACCCAGCCCCCTCGCGCCGACCGCCACCGGGCGCCGGCGCCGGTGCCGGCGCCGCGGGGAACTAGTCTGGCGGGGTGTACGAAGGCGCGATCCAGGACCTGGTCGACGAGCTCGGGCGGTTGCCCGGGGTCGGCCCCAAGAGTGCCCAGCGCATCGCGTTCCACATCCTCGCGGCGGCCCCGGCCGACGTGCGTCGGCTGGCGGACGCGTTGACCGAGGTCAAGGCGCGCGTGGTGTTCTGCGAGATCTGCGGCAACGTCGCGCAGGAGCCGCAGTGCCGCATCTGCCGGGACCCCCGCCGCTCGCTCGCGGTGATCTGCGTGGTCGAGGAGGCCAAGGACGTCGTCGCGATCGAGCGGACCCGCGAGTTCCGGGGGCGGTACCACGTGCTCGGCGGCGCGATCAACCCGATCGCGGGCGTCGGGCCGGACGACCTGCGCATCGCGCAGCTCATGTCGCGCCTCGCCGACGCCACGGTCACCGAGGTCATCCTCGCCACCGACCCGAACGTCGAGGGCGAGGCGACGGCGACGTACCTGGCACGCCTGCTGGTGCCGATGGGGCTGACCGTGAGCAGACTGGCCTCGGGGCTGCCGGTCGGCGGCGACCTGGAGTACGCGGACGAGGTCACCCTGGGTCGGGCGTTCGAGGGCCGACGGCGCCTGAGCGCGTGACGTGGACGACGACGAGAGGCAGCTCATGAGCACCGACGACGCGCATGTCGTGGCGGACGCGGACCTGAAGGACATCGCGGACGCGGTCGCGTCCGAGTCGCGGGGGTTTCTCACGACGGTCACCGAGGTGGCTGCCGGATCGGCACCGGAGGCGTCCCTGCCGCTGCTGCTGCTCGCGCTGTCGGACCTGCTGGCGGCCGGTGCGCGGCTCGGTGCGACGACGGACGTCGTCCCGCCGTCCCGGTTCGAGCCGGACGTCGGCCCGGACGCGGACCTCGAGCCGCTGCGCGCCAACCTCGCGAACCTGCTCGACGGCATCGACGAGTACGTCGAGGTCATCGACCCGCTGCTCGGGCCGCAGGTCGAGGAGGCGTCGATCTCCGGTGACCTCGTCGCGATCGTCGGGGCGGTCACGCAGGGCCTGGCGCACCACGAGCGCGGGCACGTGCTGGAGGCCCTGTGGTGGTGGCAGTTCAGCTACCTGGCCGACTGGGGCGAGCGTGCGGCGAGCACGCTGCGCGCGATCCAGACGATCCTCGCGCACGTGCGTCTGGACGTCGACGACGACGTCGCAGCCGAGGCGGAGTACGACGCGCTGCAGCCCTGAGCGCGCTGGTCCGCCCGCCGACCGCCGCCTGACCGCCCACCGGAGGCGATGACCGGCGGGCGGGGGCGGACGCGGCCGGCGGGCGGCGTCGTGGGGCGCGTCAGGCCACTCGCGTGCCGCGCGCCAGGGTGCGCTGCGGGATCCGCAGGCGTCGGACGGCGACGACGAACCCGGCGGCGCCGAGCAGCAGGTTCACCGCGAGGCCGAACGGCCAGACCGGTCCGGCGCCGGTGCGGACGGGGACGACGTCGGACGTGTCGTCGTCCTGCCAGCACTCGTCGATGATCTCGGCCGTACCGAGGCGCAGGTCGCGCAGCGCCTGCGTGGTGCCGCTGGTGAACGCGGCGGACGACCCGGTGCTCGACGCGGAGTCCGGCACGGCGCCGTCGGCGACGACGACGAACGGGTTGATCGCCAGCAGCCACCACGTCCACTCGGTCCGCGCGATGTCACGCTCCTGCACGCTCAGCTCGCAGACGGGCTCGTCGGCGGGCATGCCGCTCTCGTCGTCCATCTCCATCCAGTAGTCGTCCGGGACGCCGTAGACCTGGACCTCCTGGGTGGTGCTGAGGAACGGGAAGGTCAGCCCGAAGAAGATCGGCGTGAACACCGTGAGCGCGGCGACGGTGACGAACGTCAGGACGGTCGACCCGGCCGGGCGGGCCGCGAGCGTCGACCAGCCCAGGCCCATGCCGCACACGGCGGCCAGCAGCAGCGCGGTGAGCAGCACGACGCGCGGCAGCGTCGCGACGGGGACGGTGCCCATCACCAGGGCGATGACGAAGAACGGCAGGCTGACGACGAGGAACGCGCACGCGCTCAGCCAGGCGGCGAGCAGCTTGCCGGCCGCGATCTCCGCCGGGGAGAGCAGGGTGACCTGCAGGGTCGCGAGGGTTCCGGCGGCGCGGTCGCCGTTGACGGCCGTCGACGTGAGGGTCGGCGTCACGAGCAGGCCGAGCCCGAGGACCAGGGCCGTGACGACGATGAAGAGCACGTCGCCGGCCTCGTCGGACGTGGCGGCGGAGTCGTCGAAGAGTGTGAGGGCGCCGCCCGCGAGGAGCGTGATCGCCCCCACGACGACGAACCACACGATGAGCGCGGCCTTCCAGCGCGACGAGCGCACACGCTGACGCAGCTCGAGGGCGGTGACGGTGCGCACGCCGTGCCGCGTGAGGGTCCAGGTGCCGACCGCGCGGGTGGCGGTCGGTGCGGTCTGCGGGGTCTGCGGGGTGGTCGTCGCGGTCATCGCCGCTCCTCCTCCAGGGCGAGGTACGCCTGCTCGAGCGCACCGGCGGCGGGCGCCGACGACACGACGGGGACTCCGGCGGCGACGACGTCGCGCAGCAGGGCGACCGCGCCGATCTCGCCGTCGACGTCGACGAGGACGCCGCCCGCGGGGGCGACGCCGTCGGGGGACACGTCGGTGGGTCGGATCGCACCGTCGAGCCGGTACGCGACGCCGGCGGTGTCCAGCCACCCCGTCAGCGCCGGCAGGGACAGCGTGCGCACGTGCCACGTGCGGCGCCCGCTCGCGACGTCCGCGTCGGACATCCCGGCGACGGTGCGGCCGCGCGAGAGGAACACCGCGTCGTCGGCCATCTCGTCGAGCTCGGTCAGCACGTGCGACGACACCAGGACCGTGCGGCCCTCGTCGGCGAGGCGGCGCAGCAGGATCCGCAGGTCGACGCGCGAGCGCGGGTCGAGCCCGCTGGCCGGCTCGTCGAGCAGCAGCACCTGCGGGTCGTGCACGAGCGCGCGCGCCAGGCCGAGGCGCTGCTTCTGGCCGCGCGACAGCACCGCGGCGGGCTGGTCGGCGTACTCGGTGAGGTGCACGGTCTCGAGGAGCTCGTCGACCCGGGTCGCGGCGGTCGCGCGGCCGACGCGGTAGGCGTCGGCGAACGTCGCCAGGACCTCGCGGGCCGTCAGGGAGTCCCAGGTGCCGAACGCGTCGGGCATCCACCCGGTGCGGGCCCGCGCGGCGGCGCTGTCCGTCACGGGGTCGATGCCGGCGATACGGACCTGGCCGGAGTCGGGCACCAGCAGACCTGCCAGGACCAGCAGGAGCGTCGTCTTGCCGGAGCCGTTGGGCCCGACGAGCGCGGTCACGGCACCGGCACGGGCGACGAGGTCGGCGCCGTCGAGGGCCTTGACCGCCCCGAACGCGCGCCGCAGGCCGGTGACCTCGATGCCGAGGGGGCGGGGTGCGAGGGCGACGGCCGCAGCCGTCGTGGGGCCGACCTCGGGGCCGGGGCCCGTGTCGGGTGCGGGACCGCCGGGCTGCGCGGGGGAGTCGTCGGGTGGCATGGGGCAACGCTAGGAGCGCGGGGCGCCGACGCGGGTCCACCCGCAGGTGGACCGCCTGCGGCCGGCCGTCGCACCGTGGTGTGACGGCCGGATCGCCCTCTCACGTGAGGGGGCGATCCAGCCCCAGCCCGCGTCCGGTGAGAGGGCGATCCGGCTCCGTCAGCAGCCCGTGCGGGAGGACGCCACGACGACGTCGTCGTACCAGAGGGTGTCGGCACCGTCGCCGTAGCTCTCCCACCCCAGCTTGAGGTCGAGCAGGCGCGGCGTCCACGGCTTGTTGTGCCACTGGCCGTCGACGTCGTGCGTCGGCGTGCCGTCGGCGGTCAGGCCCGTGACCTGCGTGCCGTCGAGCCACGTCGTCAGCCGGCCGGCCGGGTCGACGAGCGCCTCGATGCACGACCACTGGCCGGTCGGCAGGGGCTTGCTGAGCGCGACGCCCGACGGGCTCTGCTCGGGCAGGGTCGCGTCGTCGCCGGCGCGGTTCCACTGCAGCGCGCCGTTCTGGCCGCCCATGCGCAGGTCCTTGTTGCTGTCGTTGGCGTCCTTCAGGGCCACGAACGTCACGTGCGACGTCGGCAGCGCGGTGGTGTGACGGACCCAGAACCGGACGTACGTGGGGCCGGTGCCGGACACGGCGCCGGTCGCCTGCACGAACACGTGGTTGCAGTACCCGACGGCGCCGTCGACGCGCAGCGAGCGGGTGCCGGTGCGGGCGACGGAGGAGTCGATGCTCGCGGTGCCGGTGCCCGAGCAGTCGGGCTGCACGATGGTCCACGGTGCGGCCGGTGCGGTGCCCGTCTGGGACTCGAAGCCGTCGCAGAACGCGCTGGTGCAGTCGCCGGGGTCGGTCGTGGGCGTGGGAGTCGGGGTCGGGGTGGGCGTGGGGGTCGGGGTGGGCGTCGCCGTCGGGGTCGGGAAGGGCGTGGGCGTGGGCGACGGCGTGTCGCTCGGCGACGGCGTGGGCGTCGGCGTCGGTGACGGCGTGGGCGTCGGTGACAGGGTGGGCGTGGGGGTGTTCGAGGTCGGCGTCGGCGTCTGGGGCGTCTGCCCGGCGCACAGCACGCCGTTGAGGCGGTAGTCGATGGTCCTGACGAACGTGGACCCCGCGTAGGTGCCCTGCATCCCGAACGAGATGACGCCGCCGGCGGCGACCTGCCCGTTCCAGGGCGCGTTGGTGGCGGTCACGGTCGTCCCGGTCTGCTGGACGTTCGCGCTCCACGCGTTGGTGACGGTGTGGGGGGTCGTCCAGGTGAGGGTCCAGGACGAGAGGGCCTCACCCGAGGTCACGCGGACCTCGGTGACGAAGCCCCCGGGCCAGGTGGTCCCCGTCCCGCCCACGGTGCACGAGGGGGCGGCCTGGGCCTGGACGGCCAGGACGACACCGCCGAGGGCGAGCATGGCGGCGACGGCCGCGGTGAGGGCCGCGCGCAGGCGCGGGGCAGGTCGCAGTGGGGTCATGTGGGCACACTCGCGTGCGACCGGCCGGTGCGGCAGTCCCCGAACCCTTTCGTCCCGGACTCGGACGGCCGTCCGTCATACGGAATACCGGGCGTCCGCATCCTGGGCCCGGCCTACACTCACGGGGTTCCCCGCCCGCCCACCGGAAGCGTCCCGAAGCCGTGGCTCTCATCGTCCAGAAGTTCGGTGGCTCGTCCGTCGCCGACGCCGCCAGCATCAAGCGCGTCGCGAAGCGGGTCGTCGAGACGCGGAAGGCCGGGCACGACGTGGTCGTCGTGGTCTCGGCCATGGGGGACACCACGGACGAGCTCATCGACCTCGCGCAGCAGGTCACGCCGCTGCCGCCGGTGCGGGAGATGGACATCCTGCTGACCGCGGGCGAGCGCATCTCGATGTCGCTGCTCGCGATGGCGATCAACAACCTGGGCGTCGAGGCCAAGTCGTTCACCGGTCAGCAGGCGGGCGTCATCACCGACGAGGTGTACGGCAAGGCCCGGATCATCGACGTCTCGCCGAGCCGCATCAAGGACACCATCGCGCGCGGCGAGGTCGCGATCGTCGCCGGCTTCCAGGGCGTCAACCCGTCGACGAACGACGTGACGACGCTCGGTCGCGGCGGCTCCGACACCACGGCCGTCGCGCTGGCCGCGGCCCTCAAGGCCGACGTGTGCGAGATCTACACCGACGTCGACGGGGTGTTCACCGCCGACCCCCGCATCGTGCCGACGGCCCGCAAGCTGGACCGCGTCGGCTACGACGAGATGCTCGAGATGGCGGCGAGCGGGGCGAAGGTGCTGATGCCCCGCTGCGTCGAGTACGCCCGCCGGTACGACGTGCCCGTCCACGTGCGCTCGTCGTTCTCGACGCACACCGGCACGCTCGTGACCAACCAGGAGGACCCCAGCATGGAGCAGCCGATCATCGCGGGCGTCGCGCACGACCGCACCGAGGCCAAGATCACGGTCGTCGGCGTACCCGACGTGCCGGGCAAGGCCGCGCGCATCTTCGAGGTCGTCGCCGGCGCCGGCGTCAACATCGACATGATCGTGCAGAACGTGTCCGCGGCCGCGACGGGGCTGACGGACATCTCCTTCACGCTGCCGGCGACGGACGGTGCGCGCGCGACGTCCGCGCTGACGACCGACCAGCCGACGATCGGGTTCCAGTCCCTGCAGTACGACGACACGATCGGCAAGCTCTCGCTCGTCGGTGCAGGGATGAAGTCGCACCCGGGCGTCTCGGCCCGGCTGTTCGCCGCGCTGTCCGAGGCCGGCATCAACATCGAGATGATCTCGACGTCGGAGATCCGCATCTCCGTCGTCACCCGCGCGGACTCGCTGGACGAGGCCGTGCGGGCCGTGCACACGGCGTTCGAGCTGGACGCCGCCGAGACCCAGGCCGTCGTGTACGGCGGGACGGGGCGCTGACATGGCTGAGGGTCTGAGGGTCGCAGTCGTCGGGGCGACCGGTCAGGTCGGCGCCGTGATGCGCCGGCTGCTGGTCGAGCGGGACTTCCCCGTGGCGTCGATCCGGTACTTCGCCTCCGCGCGCTCGGCGGGCACGACGCTGCCGTGGCGCGGTGACGACGTCGTCGTCGAGGACGTCGCGACGGCCGACCTGTCCGGCATCGACATCGCGCTGTTCTCCGCGGGTGGCTCGACGTCCAAGGAGCACGCGCCGCGGTTCGCCGCCGCGGGTGCGGTCGTCGTGGACAACTCCTCGGCGTGGCGCCGCGACCCGCGCGTGCCGCTCGTGGTGTCCGAGGTGAACCCCGAGGCGCTCGACGAGATCGAGATCGGCATCGTCGCGAACCCCAACTGCACGACGATGGCCGCGATGCCGGTCCTCAAGGTGCTGCACGACGAGGCCGGGCTGCGTCGCCTCGTCGTCTCGACGTACCAGGCGGTGTCCGGCTCGGGGCTGGCCGGTGCGCGCGAGCTGGACTCGCAGGTCCGGGCGGCCGTCGAGCAGGACACGCTCGCGCTGGTGCACGACGGCGCTGCGGTCGCGTTCCCGGCACCCGAGAAGTACGTCGCGCCGATCGCGTTCGACGTGATCCCGCTCGCGGGGTCGATCGTCGAGGACGGGCTGCACGAGACCGACGAGGAGCAGAAGCTGCGGCACGAGTCGCGCAAGATCCTCGGCGTCCCGGACCTGCTGGTGTCGGGCACGTGCGTGCGCGTCCCGGTCTTCACCGGTCACTCGCTGAGCATCAACGCGGAGTTCGCCCGGTCGATCACGGTCGAGCGTGCGACCGAGCTGCTGTCGACGGCGCCGGGCGTGCAGCTCGCCGACGTCCCGACGCCGCTCGTCGCCGCCGGTCAGGACCCGTCGTTCGTCGGTCGCCTGCGGCAGGACGAGGGTGCGCCCGACGGTCGCGGGCTCGCGTTGTTCATCAGCAGCGACAACCTGCGCAAGGGTGCGGCGCTCAACGCGGTCCAGATCGCCGAGGTCCTGGCCACCCGCCGCTTCGCCATCGCCTGACACGACCCAGACGCCGAGAGGTCGATCCTGCCCCGGGGGACGGGGCGGGATCGACCTCTCGTGTGCGGGGGCGGGTCAGCAGGAGGCCACCAGGCTCCAGGTGTCCGCGTCGGAGAGCTGCAGCGCGACCTCGTTGCGGCTGCTCAGGAGGCCGAGGGCGTCGCGGGACCCGCGCGCGTACGTGCGCAGCCAGACTGCGACGGCGCGGCCGTCGCGGACGTGCTGCCGCGTGCTCGCGGTGACGCACCCGGCGCCCGGGGCAGGCGTCGTCGGGGCAGGGGTGGGGGCCGCCGTCCCGGTGGGGGTCGGGACGGGCGCGCCGGAGCCGATGAGCCTCGCGGCGAACTGCGCCCCCTGCGTGACGGTGCCGTTGGTGGCGTAGGTGAGGTGTGCCGAGAACCGCCCGCCGCCGGACTCGCAGACGGGGTCGCCGGAGTTGCAGAACTCGACGGCGCGCGCGGCGAACGTGGGGGCGGCCTGCGCGATCGTGCGACGGCTGAGCCCGAGCGGGTTGCCGTAGACGACGACGGCAGCGACGCGCGGGGCGAGGTCGGCGGGCAGTGCGGTGCCCGCCGTGACCCCCGTCCGGATCCCGAGGGCGAGGTCCGTGACGGTCGCGCCCTGCGAGTACCCGCCGAGGACGAACTGCGTCGCGGGACACGCCGCGGCCCGGGCCTGGACCTTCGCGACCATGTCGCCCGAGCCGGGACCGGCGCTGGCCTGGGACGAGCTCGCGGCGTAGTCGACGGCGGTGGCCACGACGCTGCGGCCGGGCAGCTCGGCGGCCAGCGCCCGCTCGAGAGGGCGGCCGACGATGCCCAGCCCGGCGGCCTCGCCCGTGCCGCGGGCGAACACGAGCTCGACGTCGGGACAGGCGGTCGCCGCGGCGGCGCCCGTGGCCGCAGTGGTGACGGTGGTGAGCGCCGCGACGGCGGCCACGGTGGCGGCCAGGACGCGACGGGGACGGGGGAGCTGCACGGAGGGGCCTCGCAGACGTGGACGGCAGCAGGTCCACGACGACCTGCCGACCGGTGGGACGGTCACCGGCGCGCCCAGAATGTCCGATTAGAGGGTTCTCATGACAGGTCACGATCCGATAACCCTCCAGACGAGTGACGAGTCACGCGCGCTGGAGAGGGCGGGTCACATCGCCACCGCGACACCGCCCCCGGGGTGCCGAGAAGTCATTTCCAGCCCCGGTTCCGCGGGCTGGAATGACCTCTCGCGGTGGGGTGGGGCGAGCGGGTCAGGTGGGGGTGGCCAGGCCCGTGCGGTAGGCCCAGACGACCGTCTGCAGTCGGTCGCGGGTGCCCAGCTTCGTCATCGCGCGGCCCAGGTGGGATTTCACCGTGGACGGCTCGACGAACAGCGCGTCGGCGATCTCCGCGTTGGACAGGCCCTGCGCGAGCAGCCGGACGATGTCGGTCTCGCGTGGGGTGAGCAGGTCCGCCTCGGCGCCAGGAGTGGGTGCGGGGCGGCGGCGCGCGAACTCCGCGATGACGCGCCGCGTGACCGACTGGTCGAGCATGCCGTCCCCGCGGGCCAGGCGCCGGATCGCGTCGGCCAGGTCCTCGGGGTCGCAGTCCTTCAGGACGAACCCCTCGGCCCCGGCCTCCAGCGCCCCGAAGACGTACTCGTCGAGGTCGAACGTCGTCACGACGAGCACGGCCGGCAGGGTCGCGCCGTCGCGGTCGCGGTCGGCGACGATCTGCCGCGTGGCCGTCAGCCCGTCGCCCCCGGGCATGCGCACGTCCATGCAGACGACGTCCGGGTGCGTCCGCCGCACGACCGCGACGGCCTCCGGGCCGCTGGCCGCCTCGCCGACGATCTCCAGGTCGCCGACGTCCTCCAGCAGCACGCGGAACCCCGCGCGCACCACCGCCTGGTCGTCGACCAGCACCACCCGGATCACACGCCCACCGTCCCGTCGTCGTCGCTCCGTGCCCCGCTGACGGGCAGCTCGTCCACCGGCACCCGCAGCCGCACACGCCATCCGCCGTCGTCCGTCGGGCCCGCGTCGAGGGTGCCGCCGACGAGCGCGGCCCGCTCCCGCATGACGGCGAGCCCGGCCCCGCCGCGCGTCCCCCGCGCCGGCCGCACCGTCCGTGCGGGCGCGCCGTTGACGACCTCGAGCGCCACGACGCCGGGTGTGCGCTCGACCCGCACCCGCACGGGCGCGCCCGGCGCGTGCTGACGCGCGTTGGTCAGTGCCTGCTGCGCGACCCGGTAGAGCGAGACGTCCGCGAGCGGCGGCAGCGGTGCGCCGGTGCCGACCTCCGCGACCTCGACGGTGTCGCCCAGGTCCCGCGCGGCGCCGACGAGCGTGCCGAGCGCCGCGAGCCCGGGCAGCGGCGCGGTCCCGTCGGGGGCGTCGTCGCCGCGCAGCAGCCCGACGACCTGCCGCAGGTTGTCGAGCGTCTCGCGGCCCTGGTCCCGCAGCCACACGGCACCGGCCCGCGCGGCGTCGGGGTCGCGTCCGACGAGCCGCTCGACCGCCGCCGCCTGCACGACCATGCCGGACAGGTGGTGCGCGGCGACGTCGTGCAGCTCGCGGGCCAGGCGGGCCCGCTCGTCGACGATCGCCGCGCGGACCCGGGCGTCGCGCTCGCGCTCGAGGTCGGCCGCACGTTCCTGCACGAGCCGCAGGTGCTCGCGCCGCGTCGCGACGTACGTCCCGACCAGCGCGGACGCGAGCCACACGAGCGCCGCCGACAGCGCGTGGCTGAGCGCGGCCTCACCGCTGGCGCCGACGATCACGACCGTGACCGCGGTCGCGGTCGCCTCGACCCCGGCGACCGCGGCGGCCCACCGCAGGGCCCGGCCTGCGGGCAGCGTGGTCCCCAGCGTCGCGGCGACGACGAACGGCGCCAGGCTCCGCACCGACATCTCCGGTGCGAGCGCCACGAGCGCCACCTGCGTCACCACGGCCCCTGCTACCGCGAGCGGCAGCCGGACGCGCCGCAGCGCGATCGTGAAGGCCTGCACGACGACGAGCAGCAGCACCGGCACCAGGGCCGTCGGGGCGTCGCCGTCGGGAGCGATGGCGACCGTCCCGAGCGTGATCCCCAGCATGACGACGGCGACGACGGCGGACAGCAGAACGTCGCGCGCGAGGGGGCCGCGCACCCCGAGGCGTGACAGGCGCTCGGCCCACCACGCCTCGGGGACGACGGCCCGGGCGGTCTCCATGACGGACATCCTCCCGTGCCGCCGGCTCAGTAGGTGATGTCGGGAGAGGTCAGGAGCAGCAGGTTGGCGGACCACGAGACCGCGGCGAAGGCCGCGACCGTGAGCGACGCCCCGGCGACGCGGAACCAGCCGGTCCCGGTGCGGAGCTCCGCGACCAGCCGCCACACGGCCGCCAGCAGGCCCAGTACGCCGACCCCGGTGAGCAGCTGTACGCCCCGCAGCAGCAGCGACGGCACGGGCTGGAGCCCGATCAGCGTGACGACGACGTAGGCCCAGCCCAGCAGCGCGAGGACGGCCGAGGCGGACGCGATGCGGGTCAGCGTGCGAGGCAGGCGCAGGCCCCGGTGGGTCGTCGGGGAGGCGCCGACGGCGGCCGGGCCGGACGACGTCCCGGACGTGGTGTCGGACGACGTGGCGCGCGACGCCCGGCGTGCACGCACGGCCCGGACGGCCGCCCCGACGGGCCAGGCGAGCAGCGCCAGGAGCAGCACCGCGACGCCACCCACGAGCACCGGCACCGCCGCCGAGCGGGCCGCGCCGACCGGGGTCATCGACATCGCCGAGTCGTGCCCGACGAGCTCGACGCGACCCGCGTCGTCCGTCTGCACCGCGAGCACGCGGTGACCGTCGACCTGCTGGTACACCCAGGGCTCGATCTCCTCGTACACGGCCGGCCCGGGCTGCCCGGGCCCGGGGGTGAACAGGACGCGGTCACCGTCGACGACCTCCGCGCGGGTCGGCTGCACCGGCCCCAGCGCGGTGAGGAACGTGGAGTGGAACCCGCGCGTGCTCTCGTAGGCGCCGGCCATCGACTGCGCGTGCTCGGCGCGGGTCGCGTCGTCGACGGTGCTGGAGGTGGCCGCACCGTCCGCGGGGAAGTACCGGTCGGCGAACCCGTCGAGCAGGTTGTCGCGCAGCAGGTACGCGGCGCCGCCGGCGCCCGTGCTGCTCAGCGACAGGTACAGGCCCGTGGCGTCGTCGGGCCACAGCTGCAGGTGGGAGTGGAAGGCGGTCGTGTCGCCGCCGTGCCCGACGACGCGGTGCCCGTGGCGGGACTCGTCGAACCAGCCGAGGCCCATGCGGGGGCCGTCGGCGAGCGCGCCGAGGCTGTCGGCGTCGAGCGCGGGCTGCTGCATGAGCTCCCGGGTGGCGTCGGACAGGATCGGCTCGCCGCCCTGCGCACCGGGCTCCTCGCCGAGGTGCGCGAGCATGAACCGCGCCATGTCGGTGGCGGTGGCGCTCAGTGCTCCTGCCGGCGGCTGGCCGACGACCTCGAACGGCGTCGGCGCGTCGTCCGACGTCGCGTACCCGAGCGCGGCGTGCGGGGCGAGGTCGGCGGGCAGCGGCTGCGCGAACGACGACGACGTCATGCCGGTAGGCGCCAGGACGTGGTCGGCGACGTACTCCTCGAACGGCTGCCCGCTGACGGCCTCGACGACGTACCCGGCGAGCGCGTTGCCGTAGTTGGAGTACGCCGGTGTGGTGCCGGGGACGAACGCCTGCTCGGGCGGGTCGGTGACGAGACTCGCGCGCAGGTCCGCCGACGACCCGGGGGTGCCGATGAGGCCCGCGATGCGCTCCTCGAACCCGGGCGTGTGGGTGAGCAGGTGCCGCAGGGTGACCGGGTGCTCGAGGTCCAGCCCGAGGTCGGTGTACTGCTCGACGTCGGTGTCGAGGTCGACCCGGCCGTCCTCGACGAGCTGCATGACGGCCGTCGCGGTGAACATCTTCGACACCGACCCGACCCGGAACAGCGTGCCGTCCGGGTCGACCGGCGTGCCCGCGGCGACGTCGGCCTCACCGAAGCCGCGGGCGGTGAGGATCTCGCCGTCGTGCACGACCGACACGGTCGCGCCGGCGATGCGCCCCTCCTCGAGGGCGTCGGGGATCGTCTCGTCGAGCCAGGCGTCGACGTCGGCCTGCGTGAGGCCGGCGGTCGACGCGGGCTCGGGGGTACGCGGCTCCGGTGCCGCACCGGCGGCGCCGGCGCACGCGGTCAGGGTCGTGACGAGCACCGCCCCGGCGACGGCGAGCGCGGCACTGCGAGCGGGCGGACGGGGGGGCGTGCCCATGTCGACCTCCTTCGTCGCGAGCGTCCGGAACGTCTCCGGATGGGGGCTCGCGACCTGCATCCATGCTGGTCAACGCGGGGGTCCGGGTGCATCGGGCGCAGCGGGGAACCCGGCTTGCGACCTTTGGGGGAGGTGGGCCGGCGGCGGGGTCCGTCGCGCGGCGTATCTGGGGTCAGAACTGACGGCTGGCAGTGTGGCGACAGCTGTCGCCACAGTGCCGGCCGCGCTGGACGTCAGGCTCCGTGCGGCGGACGCGCCTACGGTTGCCGTCCGATCAGTGGGCTCCGGCAGCTCTGCAACAGCTGTTGCAGAGCTGCCGGTCAGCACAGGGCGACGGGAGCGCGGCGACGTCAGGCAGACGTCAGGTCTCGCGCGAAGGAGCGCGAGAGGGGCTTCCGGACGGAGAGGGTGAAGCGCGGCGAGCAGTCGGTCCCAGCACGAGGTGGACGTCGGGCGATGTGGCAGCAGCTGCTGCCAATCCGCCTCGGGGAGGAAGCGGGATCACCCCCGCGGGTCGATCGGGAAGTTCTGGTCGAACACGTGGTCCGGGTCGTACGTGCGCTTGAGCGCGCGCAGCCGGTCCAGGGTCGGCTGCGGGAACGCCTCGAGCAGCCGCTCGGGGCGCGGGTCGGTCTCGAACGAGAGGTACAGCCCGTCCAGGTGGGGGTGGGCGAGGCGGTCCCACGCGCCGTCGAGGCCCGACCGGCTCCCGCGTCCCGCGAACGCGCTGACCACCAGCTCCTGGTGCCGGTGCGCGTACGCCGTCGCGTCGGGCGCGACGTCGTTGCCGGCCCCGCCGGTGGCGCGCAGCTGCACGAGCATCGCCTCACCGGACCCGAGCAGCGCCCCGAGGTCCGCGGCGACGGCCGGCGTCATCGTGGGCAGCAGCCCGGACCGGGAGACGGGCGGTGCGCCCCCGTCGTGGTGCTTGGCGACGGGCCCGACGACGCCGGAGTACGGCGTGAGCGTGGCGCGCTGGTCGAGCACGGGACCGGCGCCGAGCAGCTCCTCCAGCGCGGCGATCGCGGACGTCGTGTCGTCGTCGGCCCACACGGACATGGCCTGCGCGAGCGGCTGCCGCCCCCCGCCGCCGGCCTGCAGGTGCAGGAAGCTCGTGAGCTGCCGCGGCGCGTCCCGGACGGTGCGGGCCCACCGCTCGACGAGCCCGGCGGTGTCGGTGGCGTCGAACGTCATGGTCGCGGAGACCACGTCGGGCACCTCGGCGGCCTCGATCTCGACCCACGTGACGACGCCCAGGTTGCCTCCCGCGCCGCGCAGCCCCCAGAACAGCTCGGGCTCGCGCTGCGCGTCGACGACGTGCACGGTGCCGTCGGCGGTCACCACCTCGTACGCGACGACGTGGTCGATCGTCAGCCCGTACGACCGCCCCAGCAGCCCGATGCCGCCGGTCGTCGCCAGCCCCCCGACGCCGACGCCGCCGTAGTCCCCGGACGAGATCGCCCACCCGCGCGGCGCCAGCGCCGCCGCGACCGCGCCCCACGTGGCGCCGGCGCCGAGGCGCACGCGTCGCGCGGCCTCGTCGACGACGGTCACCGCGTCGAGGGCGCCGACGTCGAGCAGCACCCCGCCGTCGTTCGTCGAGCGGCCCGAGATGCCGTGCCCGCCGGAGCGCACGGCCAGCGGCCCGCGCTGCTCGCGCGCCCAGCCGAGGGCGTCGACCACCTGGGGCGTCGTGCGGGGGAGCAGGACGACGCCGGGTGCGCCGCGCCGCATGTACGTCGAGCGCAGCCCCGCGTAGGCGCGGTCGCCGGGCTCGACGGCGGTGACGTCCGCGGGGACGGCGTCGTAGGCGATGCCGTCGACGCGCTTCGCCAGCGCGACGGGGCTGCGGACCGCCCCGACGGCCGTGCCCGACGACGCCCGCGCCGCCGCGACCTGGTCGCGCACGGCCGGGGCGACGCGCTCGGCGAACGTGCGGATCGTCCCGGGGTCGTCGGTGCCCAGGACGAACGTGCCGATGCCGTCCTCGAGGGCGTACCGGACGAGCTCGTCGACCCACTGCTCCGGCGGGCCGTCGAGGCCGTCGCCGGGCGCCGGGCGGAAGGTGCCGCTGATGTTCAGCAGGCGGCGGATCTCGCGCGGGTCGCGCCCTGCGGCGGTCGCGGCCTCGTCGATGGCGGCGTTGCCGCGGGCGAGGTCGCCCGGCTGCAGGTAGCCCAGCGAGGGCAGCCAGCCGTCGGCCTTGCGTCCGACGAGCCGCAGCATGCGCGGCTTGTACGCGCCGACCCAGATGCCGATGTCGTGCGCGGGCGCGGGGCCGCGCTTGGCGCCCACGAGGCGGTGGTGCTTGCCGCCGACCCGCAGCGGGCCGCGGCCGTCGGTGTCCCACAGCGCGCGGATGACGTCGATGGCCTCGTCGAGCGCGTCGACGGCCTGGCCGGGCGTGAGCCGGGGCATGCCCATGCCCTCGATCGCGTCCCAGAACGCGCCGGCGCCCAGCCCGAGCTCGACGCGTCCGCCGGACAGCAGGTCGAGGCTCGCGGCGGCGCGTGCGAGCACGGCCGGCGGGCGCAGCGGCACGTTGAGCACGTTGCCCGCCAGGTGCACGCGCTCGGTGCGCGCCGCCACCCAGCTCAGCAGGGTCCACGTGTCGAGGAACGACGGCTGGTAGGGGTGGTCCTGGAAGGTCACGAGGTCGAGGCCCGCCTGCTCCGTGAGCACGGCGAGGTCCACCGGGGCCTGCGGGTCGGCGTTCTGCGGCGTGAGGAACGTGCCGAGCTGCAGCTCGTGCCCGTGGTCGGTCATGACGGTGCCTCCGTGATCGTGTGCTGCATAGATCATATGCACAGCAGACGATCTGTCGTCACGCAGTATGCTGTGGGCGTGACCGACACCACGACGCGTCCCGCCGACGACCTGGGCTGGCAGCTCGGCTCGCTGCTGGCCCGGTGGCGCACGGCCGTCGGTGCCGTCCTCGACGGCATCCCCGCCGGCCCGCGCGGCTACCACCTGCTGCGCGCCGTCGTCGCCGTCGACACCCCGCCCACCCAGGCCGCGCTCGCGGCCCACCTGGGCATCGACCGCACCGTCATGACCTACCTGCTCGACGACCTGTGCGACGCGGGCCTCGTCGAGCGCTGCGCCGACCCCGCCGACCGCCGCGTGCGCCGCATCGCCGCGACCGCCGCCGGCCGGTCCGCGCTCGCCGACGTCGAGGGGCGCATCGCCGCCGCCGAGGCCGACGTCCTGCACGGCCTGGCCCCGCAGGAGCGCGACGTCCTGCGCACGCTGCTCGCGCGCGCCACCGGTCCCGCGTCGCCCGACGAGGACCGCTGCGCCCTCGTCGGGGGCTGACCCGCGAGGCGCCCCGCAGTGGTCGGCCGACCGCTGCAACGCCGGGGTCGGCACCGTCCGGTCCGGTCAGCCGGCGGCGGTCCCGGGCTCCCTCACGGGGCCGTCGAGCCCGGGGCGATCGGCAGCGGCTCGCTGTCCAGCACCATCCGGCCCGCGCGCGTCTTGACCTCCTCGACGTCGTCCTGCCACAGGGCGACGAGCGCCTCCAGGTCGGCCTCGGTGTACCCGGCGTCCCAGAACGCTGCCCACGCCCGCACCTCGACGTCGCTCAGCTCGTCGACCGGGCGGTCGCCCGGGACGCCCGAGACATCCGGGCGGTAGCCCGGACGGTCGAGCTGGCCGTCGCCCGTCTCCGGCACCGAACCGGGCAGCACCGGCGGCGTCTGGCCGTCGAGCAGCATCTGGCCGGCTCTCGCCTTCGTCTCGATGAGGTCGGTCTGCCACAGCTCGGCGAGGGCCTCCATGTCCGCGACGCCGTAGCCGGCGCCCCAGAACGCCTCGTACTGCTCGCGGTCGTACCCCTCGGGCATGAAGGACCAGTCGACGCCCACGGCCTGCGCCACGCCCTCCACGGCGCGCGCCACGCCGGAGTACGGGTTGGCGGCCGCGGCGGCCCCCGCCCCGGCGACGGCCAGGGTGCCCGTCACGACGGTCGCGGCGACGACGCGGCCACCCCGGCGCAGCGGGACGACGACGCCCTCGCGCCCGCTGCTTGCGGCGCGCAGACGCGCCGCCACGACGGCGGGGTCCGGGGTGTGGACCGCGGCGTGCGCCTGCAGGGACCGCGCGAGGTGCGCCGCGAGCTCGTCGGTGGGGGTGGGGGGCACGTGGTCGTCGGCGGCCCCGCGGTTCTGGCTCATCGCGTCTCCGGTGGGGTGGTGAGGTCGGTGGTGCGCAGGGTCGCCAGCGCGCGGGCGGCGTGGGAGCGTACGGTGGCGCTCGACGTGCCGAGGACGGTCGCGATCTCGGCGTCGGTGAGGCACTCGAAGTACCGCAGAACCAGGACGGTGCGCTGCCGTGGCGACAGGGTCGCCAGGTGCCGCCACAGGGTGTCGTCCTTCGCCACCGCGTCGGCGTGGTCCGCGTACACCTCGGCGTGCGCGGCGAGGACCTCGTCCGTCGCCGGGCGGACGGTGCGCACGTGCCAGCGCCGTCGCCACGACAGGTGCTCGTTGGTGACCATGCGCCGCAGGTACAGGTCGGGGCGCTCCATGAGGGAGATCCGCCGCCACCGCACGTGCGCGCGGAGCAGCACCTCCTGCACGAGGTCCGCGGCGACGTGCCCGTCGCCCGTCAGCACGGTGGCGTACCGCAGCAGGCCCGGCAGGTAGACGCGCACGACCTCGTCGAGGTCGTGCGCGCGCAGCGGTGCGTCGACGACGGCCACGGGGGCCGTGCCGGAGTCCTCGGTGCCCACGGCCCGCAGCGCGGTGGTCATGCCGGCACCCCCGCGGTGAGGTCGACGAGGGCCGCGTGCGGGTCGTGCACCGCGTCCGCACCGGGTGCCGGCAGCGGTGTCCCCTCCAGGCAGCGGAGCAGCAGCCGCTCGACGAGGTGGGCGCGGCGCACGATCGCGTGGCTGTCGACGTCACCGGGCAGGATCCGTACCTCCACGGTGTCGCGCAGCGGGCGGGCGGCCACGACCTGCACGAGGTTGACGTCGGCGTACTTGGTGAGCCCGACGCCGCGTGCGGCGGCGGCCAGGTGGTCCCACCCGGTGCCGTCCGCGTCGTCGGACCAGGGCTGCTCGACGAGCGCGACCAGCGCGGCCGGCAGCGGTGCGAGGCGCCGGCACGCCGGGTTGGTCCCCAGCGCCGCCCACAGCGGCTCGCGCCAGTGCGCGAACAGCCGCACGACGTTGGCGAACGCCGCCGGCTGCCGGAACGGCGCGGCGTCGAGGTGCACGTGGACGGCAGCCTCCTGCGGCACCGTGAAGCCGAGCTCCCGCGCGGGGCGCAGCAGCGCCTCCAGCGCGTCGAGGTGCCCCGTGACGTACGGCGGGGTGACGATCTCGCACGGCCGCTCGCGCCCCGGGGGCAGGGGCAGCGCGACGGCGATCGTCGCGCCCGTCGGGTCGTTGACGCGCGCGGCCCGCGGGTACACGTCCGCCCTGACCCCGACGAGCGCGGCGACGGGGTCGAGGACGGTGGCGAGCGGTGCGTCCGGGTCCGCGTGCCGGGCGATGATCCGCAGCAGGCGCGCGTCGTCCGACAGGACCCGGTACCAGCCCCGGTGCCCGGCGCGCGCCTGCACGCCGGGCACCGGGGCGAGGTCCGCCTCGATCGTGATGTCGTCGACCAGCCGTGCCACCGGCAGGCCGCCCGCGTCGGCGACGTCGAACGCGGGGGACAGGTGCCGGAACACGCCCACGCCGGGGACCGTGGACGGCTCGCTGTCCTGGTGGAAGCCGCGGATCACGGAGCCGCCGCGCCGGGAGGCCAGCTCGACCGCCAGCGCCTGCCGGTCGGAGCCGGCGGGCGCGAGCAGCTCGATCTCGAAGCCGGCACGCAGCGTGAGCTGGTCCACGTCGGTCCTCTCCTCGGCGGTCCGGGTGTGCGACGGGGTCAGGAGCCGGCGACGGAGCTGCCGGGGGCCACGGGGAGAGTCTGCCCGTCGATGACCGCCTGGCCGACCCGCGCCTTCGTCTCCATCCACTCGGTCTGCCACAGCGCGGCGAGAGCGTCGATGTCCTCCGGGGTGTACCCGGCGTCGATGGCGGCCGTGTACAGGGCCACGTCGCCGTCGCCCGTCTCGCTGCCGGGCTCCTCGGTGCCGTCGCCCGGGTCGCTCGTGCGCTCGGTGTCGTCGCCCGGGTCGCCGGCCGTCGTGCCGCTGGGCGGCACGGGCACGGTCTCGCCGTCGAGGATCATCTGCCCCGCGCGCGCCTTGGTCTCGGTCCAGTCCGTGCCCCACAGCGCCTGCAGCGCCTCGGCGTCCTCGGGGGTGTACCCGGCACCCCAGAACGCGAGGTACTGCTCCTTGGTGTAGTTGTCCGGCATGCCCGACCAGTCGACGCCGAGCTCGTCGAGCGCGGCGCCCAGCACCTGCCCGGCGGCGGACTCCGGTGCGGCGAGGGCGACGCCGCCGCCGACACCGGCGACGGTCAGGGTCGCGGCGATGACGCTGATCGCGACGGTGCGGCGACGGCGGGAGCGGGTGGTTCTGGCGTTCATCGGTACCTCCGGGTTTGTGAGAGTTCGTACGCTCCTAGGACGCCTCCCGGCGCGGATGTGTGCAGGCCGTGGGCCGCGGAGATGGTGACGTACGTCACGTCGGTGGCGGTTCGCGTCGGCGTCGACGCGCCGGATGCGCCGTGCGGTGGATGCGCCGGGTGCGGCGGATCCAGGGAGCGGCACTCCCTGGATCCGCACTGCCTTCCGCGTGGCGGGGGTGCGCGCGACGCTCGTCGCACGAGGTCGCCACCGGGGCGGCCGGCCAGGAGGACGAACCGTGACCGACTCCCGTATCGCACTGATCACCGGCGGCAACCGCGGCCTGGGCCGTGCGAGCGCCCTCGCGCTCGCCGGCACCGGCACCGACGTCGTGCTCACCTACCGCAGCCACGCCGACGAGGCCGAGGCCGTCGTCGCCGAGATCGAGGCGGTAGGCCGGCGTGCGGTGTCCCTGCGCCTCGACACGGCCGACCTGGCCGACGTCGACGGGTTCGCCCCGCGCGTGACCGAGACCCTCGGGAGCGCGTGGGGCCGCGACACGTTCGACGTGCTGCTCAACAACGCGGGCCACGCCCTGCCGACGCCGCTGGGCGGGACCACGGCCACCGACCTGCAGTCGCTGTTCGACGTGCACGTGCGCGGCGTCTTCCTGCTCACGCAGTCCCTCGTCCCGCTGCTCGCCGACGGCGGGCGCGTCATCAACGTCTCGAGCGGGCTCGCGCGGTTCGTGCAGCCCGGCGGGCACGCGGGTTACGGCGCGATGAAGGCGGCCGTCGAGGCGCTGACCCGCTACTGGGCGCTCGAGCTCGGGGACCGCGGCATCACCGTGAACGTCGTCGCGCCGGGGCCGGTGGCCACCGACTTCGGCGGCGGTGCGGTGCGGGACACCGACGGGCTGCGCGCGGTGCTCGCGTCGCAGACGGCCCTGGCGCGCGTCGCCGAGGCGGAGGACATCGGCTCCGTCGTCGCGGCCGTCGCGTCGTCCGGCCTCGGCTGGGTGACGGGCCAGCGCATCGAGGCGTCGGGCGGCATCCGCCTGTGACGCCGGTGCCGCACGCGTCGGCCCTTGCGGCGCACCCCCCACGGGCGAAGACTGCCCGCGTGGACCGGCTCCAGCTCGCGGACTTCCTGCGCACGCGGCGCGAGGCGCTGCAGCCCGAGGACGTGGGCCTGCCGCGCGGCTCGCGACGACGTGCGCCCGGGCTGCGGCGTGAGGAGGTCGCGCTGCTGTGCGACATGTCGAGCGA